>NZ_JBARMY010000274.1:0-9773 GCF_049802695.1 Mycobacterium sp. | reverse complement strand
GTCACCGGCGCCGACCACCCCGGTGGCGAGTGCGCCGGCTGCGCACGCGCGCCGCAGGGCGTGCTCGCGACCGGTGGTCCAACTTGCCGCGAGCACACCGGCGAACACATCACCGGCACCGGAAGTGTCGACGGCGTGGACGGCCGGTGCCGCAACGGTGCATTCTCCGTCGTCGCCCGAATAGCGTGCCCCGGCGGCGCCTCGGGTGACCACCAGATGCGGGACCGGCCATGTCCAGCGCTTGGCCTCGGCTTCGTTGACGACGACCACGTCGGACACCTCGGCAAGGGCGGCCAGTGCATCGGAGTCATCGCTCGCCGGCGACGCGTTGACTATGACCGTCGCCCCACCGGAGCGGGCTTCACGCGCGGCGGCCGCGGCCACCGCGAGCGGAATCTCCAACTGCAGCAATAACACGTCGCACCCAGCGACGAGCCTGCGCAACCGCGGTGAGTCCAGCGTGAGCCTGGCGTTGGCGCCCGGCGCGACGACGATCACGTTCTCACCGGCCGAGTCCACCACGACGACCGCGCGGCCACTGTCTCCAGGTACCGTCACCAATCCGTCGGTGTTGACCGCGTTCTCGCGCAGATGCCCGCGCAGTCGCGCGCCGGCGTCGTCGTCACCTACCGCGCCGACGAAGTGCACCAGCGCACCGGCCCGCGCCGCCGCAAGCGCCTGATTGCCGCCCTTCCCGCCCGGTGTCGACCGGGCCGCTGCCGCCAACACCGTTTCACCCGGCTGCGGCAGTGCGTCGACGCCGTACACCGTGTCGATATTCACGCTGCCCACCACGCAGACCCGCGTCGCCATTGAGACGACCTTATGCACGTGCATCCGCTTTCACAACGACGTGCCGGCAACGGCTTTCTCGGCAAATGCGTTCTCGCCAGCCGGTTCGCGTTACGCTGCTGCCATTCTGCTTCAACCAGCAGCCAGCGAAAGGAAGCCGATTGAGGCGGCGACGCTCAACTGGGTCGGTAGCGCACGATCAGACGTTTTCAGCTAAACCAAGAAGGCTTCGCCTGCGGCCGCTGTCGCGCATCAGCATTCAGTCCAAAGTCATGGTGATGCTGCTGACGGCCAGCCTCGCGTCGTTGGCGGTGATGGGCGTCGTCGAATACGTCACGGGCCGCAGTGCGTTGCTGCCTGCCGTCGATGAGCGGATGACCCAGTTGCGAGAGGCACAAAAGCGGGCTGTGGAGACATTGTTCGCGGACCTGACGAACTCGCTGATCGTTTACAGTCGCGGCACGACGACGGCCGAGGCGGTGCAGGCGTACACCGCCGGTTTCGACCAGCTGGCCAACGCGACGATCGACTCAGGTCAGCAGCAGGCGATCGTGAACTTCTACACTGACAGGCTGATCAAGCCGATCGAACAGGCAACCGGCACCCAGTTGAACGCTGATGCACTGCTGCCCGCCGACAATTCGCAGAAATACCTTCAGGCGCACTACACGGTGCCGTCGAACGGTGCTGGTTCCGCCACCGACGATGCCGGTGACGGCAGCGCGTGGTCGGCCGCGAATGCCCGTTTTAACAATTACTTTCGTGAAATCGCTACCCGCTTCGAGTACAGAGATGCAGTGTTGCTCGATACTCGGGGCAACGTCGTTTACACCGTCAACAAAGGTGTTGTGCTGGGCACCAATATCCTGACCGGCCCGTACCGGGGGTCCAATCTACGCGGCGGCTATGAGAAGGCAATGGCCGCCAACTCGGTGGACTTCGTGTGGATCACCGACTTTCAGCAATATCCGCCCCAACTCGGTGTGCCCACCGCCTGGTTAGTGTCGCCGATCAATTCGTCGGGACGGGCCAGCGGTGTCCTGGCGCTGCCCTTGCCGATCGCCAAGATAAACCGAATCATGACTGCCGACAGGCAATGGAAGGCCGCCGGCATGGGCAAGACGGGGGAAACATATCTGACCGGACCGGACAACTTGATGCGTTCGGATTCCCGGATTTTCCTCGAAGACCCGCAGGAATATCGCCGCAAGGCTCTTGCGGCAGGAACCCCGGCCGACGTCGTCGACAAAGCGCTGAGGTGGCGTGGCACCACGCTGGTTCAACCCGCCGCTACTGCTGCGGTGCGCTCCGCGCAGGGCGGACAGACCGGGACCATGGTGGACACCGGATACCTAGGCGACCAGGAACTGGTCGCCTATGCGCCAGTCAACATTCCCGATTCCGATCTGGAGTGGTCGATCTTGGCAACCCGCGACCGCGCCGAGGCCTACGCGCGGATAGCGACCTTCACCCGGACACTCATCTTGACCATCGCGGCGATGATTTTCGCCCTTTGCGTGGGCGCGATGCTCGTCGCTCAGATCTTCGTGCGGCCAATTCGGCGGCTGCAGGCCGGTGCGCACGAGATCAGCACCGGCAATTACGAAGTCGCGATTCCGGTGACATCGCGCGACGAGATCGGTGATCTAACCGCCGCTTTCAACGAGATGAGCAGGAGTTTGCAAGTCAAAGAGGAGCTGCTGGACGAGCAGCGCGAGGAGAACGATCGTCTGCTGCTGTCGCTGATGCCCGAGCAGGTAGTGCAGCGCTACCGCGAAGGCGACCAGACCATCGCTCAGGAGCACCAGGACGTCACCGTGACATTCGCTGACATCGGCGGGCTCGACGAGATCTCCAACGAGCTGTCCGGCAATGAATTGGTGGGGATCGTCGACGAGCTCATCCGCGAACTGGATTCAGCAGCAGAAACATTCGGTGTGGAGCCGATTCGCACAGTGCACAACGGATATCTCGTCAGCTGTGGCTTGAATGTTCCGCGGTTGGACAGCGTGCACCGAACCGTCGATTTCACCGTGGAGATGCAACGAATCATCGAGCGGTTCAACGCCAGGACGGGCTATCACCTCAGCCTTCGAGCCGGTGTCAACACTGGCAACGTCATCAGCGGACTGGTCGGCCGGACCACCATGGTCTACGACATGTGGGGTGCGGCGGTCAGCTTGGCTCACCAAATTCGAGGTCGAACAACAGAATCCGGGATCTACGTGACGTCGCAGGTTTACGAGGTGATGCGTGATGTACACCAGTTCACGTCCGCGGGTACCATCACGGTCGGCGGCGCCGAACAGCCGGTCTGGCGATTGTCGGAGCGGCAGTGAAAGACATTGACTCGTCCTGGTTGTACTGGGCCGCCGCGCTCGCGGTCGGACTGCCCGTCGTCCTGATCAGTCTGACCGAATGGCATCAGTCGCTACTCCGGAAGCGCAGTTATCTGGCTGGACCGATCAACGTGCTGCGCTGCTATCTGGTACCGCTGGGTGCCCTGTTGCTGCTGTTGACCGAAGTCGCACAGGTGCCTTCCCGCATCACCTCGGTGCGCGTGCTCGCGACAGTGTTCGGATTCGTCGTGCTGTTACTTTTGCTGTCTGGGCTCAACGCAACCCTGTTTCAGGGTGCACCGCAGGGGTCTTGGCGACAGCGGGTGCCAACTATCTTCCTCGACGTGAGCCGGTTCTTGCTGATCGGCGTGGGTCTGACGCTCATTTTCTCCTACGTGTGGGGGGTGCGTGTCGGCGGTCTTTTCACCGCGCTCGGTGTGACATCGGTAGTCATCGGCCTGATGCTGCAGAATTCCGTCGGACAGATCGTGTCGGGCTTGTTCATGTTGTTCGAGCAACCTTTCCGGATCGGCGACTGGCTTGACACTCCGGCAGCGCGCGGCCGGATCGTCGAAGCGAACTGGCGTGCGGTTCACATCCAGACCGGTCGGGGACTGCAGATCACACCGAACTCGGTGCTGGCCGGCACGTCCTTCACGAACCTCAGCCGTCCGCCCGGTGGGCATCAACTGGCCATGACGGTGAAATTCTCGGCGGCCGACCCACCCGACCAGGTATGCGCACTGTTGTCGCGGGTCGCCGGCGCCTTGCCGCAGCGCAAGACCGACGTCCTGCCGCAATCGGTAGCTGCCGGTGGCGCCGAGTACCGCGTCACGGTGGGACTGCGATCACCCGCCGACGACACCGCCGCACAAGCCACCTTTCTGCGCTGGATTTGGTACGCGGCGCGGCGGGAGCGCCTTCATCTGGACGGCGTGGCAGATGACTTCTCCACCAATGAGCGCGTGGAGAAGGCACTACGTGTGGTGGTGGCGCCGGCCTTGCGGCTAAGCCACACAGATCAACAGGAGCTGGCGGCGCACGCCAGGATCGTCCGCTACGGCGCAGACGAAATCGTCGAGCATACTGGCCGGGTGCCGGCGAAAATGACGTTTCTGATCGTCGGCAGTGTGCGGTTGACGACGATCAGCGGCGACGGTTCGATCATCTCGGTCGGCACACTCGAGGAGGGCTCCTTCATCGGGCTGACCGCGCTGACCCGTCAACCCAACTTCGCCGATGCCTACGCCATGGAAGAGGTGACGGGGCTGGAGGTGGAACGGGATCACCTTGTGCACCTCGCGATGCGTAAACCATTGTTGCTACAGGATTTCGGGCGTGCTATCGACGAGCGGCGCGCCCTGGTGCAACACGCGAAGGTGCACGAGCGGACGGCGTGAGCGCCCCTCTGCGCCGACGGTCGGATTTCGACAACTAATGGACCGCGGTGAACTGTTTCGCCTCCAGACCGATACCCTGTCATGATGAGTGTGCATGCACCGCCGCTTCCCGATCTTCGCCGACAGGTGCACGACGCCGCCCGCCGCGCCCGAATTGCCGCCCGGGTCTTGGCGCCCCTGCCGACCGCGGCCAAGGACTACGCGTTGCGCGTGGCCGCCGATGCGTTAGTGGCTCATACAGAGCAGATCCTGGCCGCCAACGCCGAAGACCTGGCCGCCGCGCGAGCCGCCGACACAACCGGCGCGATGCTCGACCGGCTGGCACTCAACCAACAGCGTGTCGAGGGTATCGCCGCCGGTCTGCGCCAAGTGGCCGGGCTGCCGGATCCGGTCGGCGAGGTATTGCGTGGCTACACCCTGCCCAACGGTCTGCATCTCCGTCAGCAGCGCGTTCCGCTGGGGGTGATCGGAATCGTTTACGAGGGCCGGCCCAATGTCACCGTGGACGCGTTCGGTTTGGCGCTCAAGTCGGGCAACGCCGCCCTGCTGCGCGGCAGCTCGTCGGCGGCGAAGTCCAACCAGGCGCTCGTCGACGTGCTGCGCGTCGCGCTACAGCGTGAGGACCTGCCCGCGGACGCGGTGCAGCTGCTCTCCGCGGACGACCGTGCCACGGTCACCTATCTGATCCAGGCCCGTGGTCTGGTCGACGTGGTGATTCCCCGTGGCGGAGCGGGGCTGATCGACGCGGTGGTCCGCGATGCGCAGGTGCCGACTATCGAGACCGGTGTCGGCAATTGCCACGTCTACGTGCACGAGGGCGCAAATCTGGACGTGGCCGAGCAGATTCTGCTGAACTCCAAGACCCGCCGCCCCAGCGTTTGCAACGCCGCCGAGACGCTGTTGGTCGATGCCGCGATCGCCGGGCAGGCCATGCCGCGGTTGCTGGGTGCGCTGCAAGACGCCGGGGTGACGGTGCACGGTGGTGCGTGCGGCGATGCCGAGGAGGCCGACCTGCGCCGCGAATACCTGACGATGGATATCGCGGTAGCTGTGGTCGACGGGGTCGACGCCGCCATCTCCCACATCAACGAGTACGGCACCGGGCACACCGAAGCCATAGTGACGACCAATATGGCCGCTGCGCAACGGTTTACCGACGGAGTCGATGCGGCCGCAGTGATGGTTAACGCGTCGACGGCGTTCACCGACGGTGAGCAGTTCGGCTTCGGCGCCGAGATCGGCATCTCCACCCAGAAGTTGCATGCCCGCGGACCGATGGGGCTGTCGGAACTCACCTCGACCAAGTGGATCGTCTGGGGAGACGGCCAGACTCGGCCGGCCTGACTCCGAATGGCTTAGGAGAATCACCTGTGACCGTGCCCGCTCGGCCCGTGCCGCTGTTCGCCGACATCGACGACGTCGCCGGGCGGCTCGCCGAGACGGGCTATCTGCCCGACACCGCCACCGCGACCGCGGTGTTCCTCGCCGACCGGCTCGGCAAGCCGTTGCTCGTCGAAGGTCCCGCCGGGGTGGGCAAGACCGAGCTGGCCCGCGCTGTCGCCCAGGCCACCGGCTCGGGGCTGGTGCGGCTGCAGTGCTACGAGGGTGTCGACGAGGCCCGCGCGCTTTATGAGTGGAACCACGCCAAGCAGATCTTGCGCATCCAGTCCGGCTCCGACGACTGGGATCAGACCAAGACTGATGTGTTCAGCGAAGAGTTCCTGCTGTCGCGCCCGCTGCTGACCGCCATCCGGCGCACCGACCCGACCGTGCTGCTGGTCGACGAGACCGACAAAGCCGACATCGAGATCGAAGGCCTGCTGCTCGAAGTGCTTTCGGACTTCGCCGTGACCGTTCCGGAGTTGGGCACCATCACCGCCACCCGGGCACCGTTCGTGCTGCTGACCTCCAACGCGACCCGCGAGCTGTCCGAGGCACTCAAGCGTCGCTGCCTGTTCCTGCACATCGACTTTCCCAGCCCCGAGCTGGAACGGCGCATTCTGTTGTCCCGGGTGCCCGAACTGCCCGGGCATCTGGCCGAGGAACTGGTACGCATCGTCGGTGTGCTGCGCGGAATGCAGCTGAAGAAGTTGCCCTCGGTCGCTGAGACCATTGACTGGGGACGCACGCTGCTGGCGCTGGGCATGGACACCATCGACGACGCGACGATCGCTGCGACGCTCGGGGTAGTGCTCAAACACCACTCGGACCACCAGCGCGCCTCCGGTGAGCTCAGGCTCAACTGATGGCCGTCCGCCGCGTGCGCCCCAGCCGGCCGCTGGCCCCGCACGGGCTGCCGGGCCATCTGGTGGGCTTCGTCGAAGCGCTGCGCGGACAAGGTATTTCGGTCGGACCGTCGGAGACGGTGGACGCCGGGCGGGTGATGGCGACGCTCGGGCTCGGCGATCGGGAGGTGTTGCGCGAAGGTTTGGCCTGCGCGGTGTTGCGCAGGCCCGATCACCGCGACACTTACGATGCGATGTTCGACCTCTGGTGGCCGGCCGCCCTGGGTGCGCGGGCCGTCGTCGCCGATGACGAGACCGGCGACGCCGAGGCGGACTTGCGGCTGCCGCCCGAAGATGTCGAGGCGATGCGGCAGATGCTGCTGGATCTACTGGTCGACAACCCCGACCTCGCGGATCTGGACGATCGGTTGCTCGCGATGGTCGCGCAAATCGTCGAAGCCTACGGCAGATACAGCTCCAGCAGGGGGCCGTCGTACTCGTCGTATCAGGCCCTCAAAGCGATGGCGCTGGATCAGCTGGAGGGCCGGTTGCTGGCGGGGCTGCTCGCGCCCTACGGCGACGAGCCCACGCCGACTCAGCAGCAGATCGCCAAAGCGCTTGCCGGACAGAAGATCACGCAGCTGCGCCGGATGGTCGACGCGGAAACCAAGCGGCGCACCGCTGAGCAACTGGGCCGTGACCACGTGCAGATGTACGGCATCCCGCAGCTCTCGGAGAACGTAGAGTTTCTGCGGGCGTCGGGTGAGCAGCTGCGGCAGATGCGCCGGGTGGTGGCGCCGTTGGCCCGCACCCTGGCCACCCGACTGGCCGCTCGCCGTCGACGGGCTCGCGCGGGCGCGATCGATCTGCGAAAGACGCTGCGCAAGTCGATGTCGACCGGTGGCGTGCCGATCGACGTGGTGCTCCGCAAGCCGCGCCCCGCCCGCCCCGAACTGGTGGTGTTGTGTGACGTGTCCGGCTCGGTGGCCGGGTTCAGCCACTTCACCCTGCTGCTGGTGCATGCGCTGCGTCAGCAGTTCTCCCGCGTTCGCGTCTTCGCGTTCATCGACACCACCGACGAGGTGACTCATTTGTTCGGGCCGGACGCCGACCTGGCGGTGGCGATTCAGCGGATCACCCGGGAGGCCGGGGTGTACACCCGCGACGGTCACAGCGACTACGGCAACGCGTTCAACTCGTTCCTGACCGGGCACCCCAACGTGCTGTCGCCGCGCAGCTCGCTGCTGGTGCTCGGCGACGGCCGCACGAACTACCGGGACCCGGCCACCGACGTGCTGGCACACATGGTGACCGCGAGCAGGCACGCGCATTGGCTCAATCCGGAGCCCAGGCACCTGTGGGGCAGCGGCGATTCGGCGGTGCCGCGCTACGAAGACGTGATCACCATGCACGAATGCCGTTCCGCCAAACAACTGGCTGCGGTGATCGATCAGCTGCTGCCGGTTTGAGTGTGGGTGGCCTCGGGTGGCGAGCGTGCGCTCTTGTACCTCCTCATCGGCGTGTCCCTGTGCAAACACGCACGTTCGTGGGGAATGGCCTGATGCTCGCAGGCACTGAGCTGGTCCGGGCGCTGAAGTAAGCTGGCAAATCGTGGCTGGCCCCGCCAATAGGCACCATCGCAGGCTTGGCGTGATGGGCGGGACGTTCGATCCCGTCCACAACGGCCACCTGGTCGCGGCCAGCGAAGTTGCGCACCTCTTCGACCTCGACGAAGTGGTCTTCGTCCCGACTGGACAGCCCTGGCAGAAAGAGCGCTACGTCAGCGCCGCTGAAGACCGGTATCTGATGACGGTCATCGCCACCGCGTCCAACCCGCAGTTCTCCGTGAGCCGGGTCGACATCGATCGCAGCGGACCCACCTACACCAAAGACACCCTGCGCGATCTGCACGCGCTGAACCCGGACTCGGAGCTGTACTTCATCACCGGCGCAGACGCGCTGACCTCCATCCTGTCCTGGCAGGACTGGCGAGATCTGTTCGCGACGGCCCGTTTCGTAGGAGTCAGCCGGCCCGGGTACGAGCTGGGCCGCGAGCACATCGCGCACCTGCTAGACGGGCTGCCCGAGGAGGCGTTGAGGCTGGTCGAGATCCCGGCGCTGGCTATCTCCTCCACCGACTGCCGCCGCCGGGCCCAAGAATCCCGGCCGCTGTGGTACCTGATGCCCGACGGGGTCGTGCAGTACATCGCCAAGCGTCGGCTCTACCAGAAGCCAGACGCCGCAGGGCCTGCCCGCAATATCGCCCCCAGCTTCGCCGCCCGGGACCAGACGTGACCGCCGGCCGCGAAGCCATTGACATGGCCACTGTGGCCGCCCAAGCGGCCTCAGCGAAACTCGCCGATGACGTAGTCGTCATCGACGTCTCGAGTCAGCTCGTCATCACCGACTGCTTCGTAATCGCCTCGGCCTCCAATGAGCGGCAGGTCAACGCCATCGTCGACGAGGTCGAAGAGAGGATGCGCCGGGCCGGCTACAAACCGGCCCGCCGCGAAGGCACTCGGGAAGGCCGCTGGACGCTGCTGGATTACGTCGACATCGTCGTGCACATCCAGCACCAGGACGAACGCAACTTCTATGCCCTGGACCGGCTGTGGCGGGATTGCCCCGTCGTGACCGTGGACCTGTCGCCGGACTCGGCGAGCACGTCATGAGGCTGCGCCGACTCTTGATGGTGCGGCACGGCCTGACCGACTTCAACGCCGGCAGCCGCATGCAAGGCCAGCTCGACACCGAGCTGACCGATCTCGGCCGGGCGCAGGCCGCCGCCGCCGCCGAGGTGCTCAGCAAACATCAGCCGCTGCTCATCGTGTCCTCGGATCTGCGCCGCGCCTATGACACCGCAGTCGCGCTCGCCGAGCGCACCGGTGTGCCGGTGCGGGCGGACACCCGTTTGCGCGAGACACGTCTCGGCGACTGGCAAGGCCTGACTCACGCACAGGTCGACGCGGCAGCACCCGGCGCCCGGCTCGCCTGGCGCGATGACGCCACCTGGGCAC
>NZ_JBARMY010000273.1:0-23982 GCF_049802695.1 Mycobacterium sp. | reverse complement strand
TCTGCATCGTCGCCGGCGTGGTCATAGGCGCCGCTCCTCCTCATCGCTTCGCTCTGCATCGTCGCCGGCGCGGTCACAGGCGCCGCTCCTCCTCATCGCTTCGCTCTGCATCGTCGCTGGCGCGGGTCACACCGTCATACTGACGCCGAGGACAGGCACGGTCAATCGCCTCAGCGCGGTCTCGGTACCCCTATGATCATCTGATTCAAACCAGCATGAGCGCTCGCACCGTCGTTTTCCCGGGAGTGATCAGCCCCGGGCTCACGCTGGGGCCGCTGCGGCGCGGCCCGTGGGACCCGTGCTTCCAGGTCTGCGACGACGGCGCGATCTGGCGCACCAGCCGGTTAGCCACCGGCCCGGTCACGGCGCGGATCATCCGCACCGCCCGCGATGCCATTTCCTGCACAGCGTGGGGCGGCGGCGCCGCGGAATTCCTCGAAGCATTACCGGCGCAGCTGGGTGCTGAAGACGACGCGTCCGATTTCGCCCCGGAAGAAGCGATGGTCGCGGCGGCGCATCGCCGCGTTCCGCATCTGCGGCTGGGCCGCACCGGTCAGGTGCTGGAAGCGTTGATCCCGGCGATTCTGGAACAGCGCGTGCCCGGCGTCGACGCCTTCCGGTCCTGGCGGGTGCTGGTGACCAAGTACGGCACACCGGCGCCCGGTCCGGCGCCGCACCGGATGCGAGTGCCGCCGGCGGCCGAAGTTTGGCGGGACATCCCGTCGTGGGAGTTTCACCACGCCAACGTCGATCCCCGACGGGCCCGTACCGTCGCGAGCTGTGCGCAAAAGGCGGCGTCGCTGGAGAAACTGGCGTCGTGGCCGGTCGCGAAGGCGCGCGACGCGCTCACCTCATTGCCGGGCGTCGGGGTGTGGACGGCGGCCGAAACCGCGCAGCGTGCGTTCGGCGATGCCGACGCGCTGTCGGTGGGTGACTACCACGTCCCGAAGATGATCGGCTGGACGCTGCTGGGCCGACCGGTCGTCGACGAGGTCATGGTCGAGCTGCTGGAGCCCATGCGACCGCACCGTCACCGGGTGGTGCGCCTGCTCCAAGCCAGCGGGCTGGCCTACGAACCGCGGCGGGGAGCGCGCCTAGCGCTGCAGAATATTCGCTCCCTGTAACCGGTTACCTGCCGCGGCGGGCGGGTATGCGACACCGGACGGAGCCAAAGATCGACAGGGAGTAATCGATGACACAGTTCACCATTCCGGGCTTGACCGACAAGCAGGGAGCACAGGTCGCTGAACTGCTGCAAAAACAATTGAGCACCTACAACGATCTGCACCTGACGCTGAAACACGTGCACTGGAACGTGGTGGGGCCCAACTTCATCGGTGTCCACGAAATGATCGATCCGCAGGTGAAACTGGTTCGCAAGTATGCCGACGAAGTGGCCGAGCGGATTGCAACTCTCGGCGCTTCACCGCAGGGCACTCCCGGCGCGATCATCAAAGATCGGACCTGGGACGACTACTCAGTGGGCCGGGACACCGTCGCTGCGCACTTAGCTGCGCTCGACCTGGTCTACACCGGCATCATCGAGGACACCCGCAAGGCCATCGGCGAGACCGAGGAGCTCGACCCGGTCAGCCAGGACATTCTGATTGGCCATGCTGCCGAGCTGGAAAAATTCCAGTGGTTCGTGCGGGCCCATTTGGAGAACGCGGGTGGCCAGCTGGCCCACGAGGGCACCTCCACCGAAAAGGACGCCGCCAACTCCGCTCGGGGCTGACTCGCGAAGTAAGCCAGGAAGAAGCGGGCGCTAGCCGGATCGGCTGGCGCCCGCGTTCCGGCGTTCGGCCTCGGCGGTTTCGCGGTTGAGGCGCTGCGCATGGTAGATCGACACTTTGGTGCGATACATCAGCAGTGAGGCAACCCCGACCGCAACGATCGCGCCCGGCACCACCGAGAACGACCCGGTCATCTCGGCCACCATGATCAGTACGGCTAGTGGTGCGTGTGCAACGCTGCCGAAGCACGCCATCATGCCCACTACCACGAAGATGCCGGGGCTCTGGGGCACTCCGGGCAGATGAAACATGTCACCCAGCCGCCAGACAGCGGCGCCCACGAAAGCTCCGATCACGATCCCGGGGCCGAAGATGCCGCCCGATCCGCCGGTGCCGATCGACAGCGATGTCGCGACGATCTTCGCGATCGGCAGGACCAGCACGATCCACAATGGAATCGCCGTCAGCGGTCCCTTGGTGGTGGCAAGCTGCACCCAGCCGTAACCGCTGCTCAGTATCTGTGGAATCGCCAACCCCAGCAGTCCGACCAGCAGTCCTCCCAACGTCGGCTTGAGCACCGGGCCGCCGGGTAGCCGAGCGGTCAGCGTTCCGGTGGCATAGAAGATCCGCGCAAACAGATATCCGACAGCTGCCGCTACGACGCCCAGCACGACGAACCACAACAGCGGCCCCGCGTCCTCGAAGCGATATTCGGCGTCGACGTAACCGAACATCGGGTCGAAGCCTAAAAACGAACCGAACACGGCAAAGGCCGTCGCTGAAGTGACGAAACCCGGGTACAGCGTGCGATATTCGAAGTCGTCGCGGTAGATGATCGATGCGGCCAGCACCGCCCCGCCCAGTGGCGCGCCAAAGATCGCGCCGATGCCCGCGCCCACACCGAGCGAGACCAGGATCCGGCCGTCCGCGTCGGAGAGGTGAAGCCGGCGGGTCAGCATCGATGCGAAGCCGGCAGAGATTTGGGCGGTGGGACCCTCGCGGCCACCGGAACCGCCGGAGCCGATGGTGAGGGCACTGGAGACCATCTTTACCAGCACGACCCTGGCCCGGATGTGGCGCGGATCGGTGTGGATCGCCTCGATCGCGCTGTCGGTGCCGTGGCCGCTGGCTTCCGGGGCGAATCGGGCCACAATCAGCGCCGACACCAGCGCACCTGCCGTCGTTATCAGCGGAAGCGCCCACGGCTTGTCGTAATGGGAAGAGCCCTTGCCGCCACCCTCCACGAGCGGGGCGGGCAGGTGGTAACCGGCTACGTAGCCCAGCAGGAACTGGCCGGTGTACTTCAGCGCCAGGTAGAAAAGAACGGCACCGAGGCCGGCGATCACGCCGACGATCAGGCCCAGCAATAGCCATTTTTCTACGTATTCGAGGTTTCTGACGAAGCGGCCCACTCGGCCGCCCGGTTCGGCTAAGTCGTCTTCGGATTCGATTTCAGAATCGGCCTCGAGATGCTGGTTTTCATCCGCCTGCGGCATGAGCGGCACGGTAGCAGCGCACCGAGCAACCCGCGCGGGCAAGGCGATCAGGAATATCCGGACTGCGGTCCGGTTATATCGGATGACGTTGGGAGGCGCACATGCCCGCTGTAACCGCAGATGTCTTGACCCTGCCCCGGGTAACCGCGGCCGGTCCGGCCGACACCGAACGGCCCGTCCGGTCGATCACGACGGGTCCGCGCGGCTTCGAAGGCGAAGGCTTTCCGGTCGTTCGGGCCTTCGCCGGTGTCGACAAGGCCGCACTTGACCCGTTCGTCCACATGGACCAGATGGGCGAGGTGGAATATCAGCCGGGCCAACCCAGAGGTACCGGCTGGCACCCACACCGGGGCTTCGAGACGGTCACCTACATGATCGACGGCCGGTTCGCGCATCAGGACTCGCACGGCGGCGGCGGTGTGATCGCCGATGGCGCCACCCAGTGGATGACGGCGGGCTCGGGCATCCTGCACATCGAAACCCCGCCGGCCGAACTGGTCGAAAGCGGTGGACTGTTTCACGGCATCCAGTTGTGGGTCAACCTGCCGAAAAAAGCGAAGTTCGCCAGTCCGCGATATCAGGCCATCGAGGGCAACGACGTCGCGCTGCTTGCCTCCCCGGACGGCGGCGCGTTGGTTCGCGTCATCGCCGGCGAGATCGACGGTCGCAGCGGGCCGGGTGTCACTCGCACGCCGATCACCTTGGCGCACGCCACGATCGAGCCCGGCGCCGCGCTGAACATCCCGTGGCAACGGGGCTTCAATGCGTTGGTGTACGTGCTGTCCGGGCGCGGGTCGGTCGGCCCGTCCGGGCATCCGATACAGCAGGGGCAATTGGCGGTGCTGGGCTCCGGCGACCGGATCACGATCACCGCCGAGGCACGCCAGGATTCGCACCGGGCCGCCCTGGAGGCGCTGCTTCTCGGCGGACAGCCGATCCGGGAGCCGGTGTTGCAGTACGGCCCGTTCGTGATGAACAGCAAGGCGGAGCTCATTCAGGCGATCGAGGATTACGAGGCGGGAAAGTTCGGCGCGATCCCGCCCAATGCATTGATGCCGCACCGGCACGGGCGGCGCCCGGCCGCGACATAACGGCTGAGGCGCATTCCACCAGGCCTTCAAGTGACTTGTGGCACAATCTTCTCGTGCCGCATACGGCGAGTCGGGGTCCGGGGCGGCCTCCTGCCTCGACAGCGGCCGGTACGCGCAAGCGCATCGTGCAAGCGGCTCGCGGGGTGTTCAGCGAGTGCGGCTATCAAGCGGCCACCTTCCAGGCGATCGCGATAAGAGCCGACCTCACTCGGCCCGCGATCAACCATTACTTCCCCAGCAAGCTGGTGCTGTACAACGAAGTTCTCGAGGAGACGAACAACCTTGTCGTCGTCGCCGCCATCGAGCGAGCACGGCGGGATGCCACGCTGATCGGCCAGTTGGTCGCTTTTATCGCCGCGGCGACGCAAGGCGATTCGGAGAACCCGTCGTCGGCGGCGTTCCTGCTCACCTCGGTGGTGGAGTCGCGGCGTCATCCGGAGCTGCGCGAGCTGGGGAACGCGTCACTTCGCCTCACCCGGGAATTTCTCACCAACGCGATCGAAGCGGCGATCCGGGACGGCGAACTCACCACTTCCACGGATCTGTCGTCGTTGACCGAGATGCTGGTAGCGGTGCTGTTCGGCATCGGCTTCTACGCCGATTTCGTCGGCAGCCGTCGGCAACTGGGTGTCATCACCAACCAGTTGCAGCAGTTGATGGCAGGGACACTGTGGCGCTTCAGAGAACAAGATCCGCCAGACGCCGCTTCGCAGTGAGATAGCGCACACCACCAAATAGCCTGCCTAACTGAGTGGGTAGCATGGCGTACGTATGACGGAGTTAGGCGAAGTGCGTTCGATTCGTACCGAAGGTGACAGTTGGGACATCGCCACCAGCGTCGGCAGTACCGCGCTGATGGTGGCAGCCGCCCGGGCTGTCGAGACCGCATCCCCGCACCCGCTGATCCGCGACGAGTTCGCGCGCGTGCTCGTGTCATCGGCCGGGCCGGCGTGGCGCCGGTTGGCCAGCCCTGACCTGGAGTGGCTCGGTGAGGACGGGTACGGGCGGCGCGCACACCGTGTTGCCTGCAACTACCAGGCCGTGCGCACCCACTTCTTCGACGAGTACTTCACCGCCGCCGTCGAGGCCGGTATCCGGCAGGTGGTGATCCTGGCCGCGGGCCTGGATTCGCGTGCCTACCGGTTGGACTGGCCGGCAGGCACCACGGTGTACGAGATCGACCAGCCCAAGGTCTTGGCCTACAAAGCGAGCACCCTGCACTCGCACGGTGCTCGTCCGAAGGCCACCCGGCACGCGGTACCGGTGGATTTGCGCGACGATTGGCCGGCTGCGCTGGTCGCTGCCGGTTTCGACCGCGCACAACCGACCGCGTGGCTGGCCGAAGGCCTCTTGCCGTATCTGCCGGTCGACGCGCAGAATCGCCTGTTCCAGAAGCTGACCGCGCTCAGTGAGCTGGACAGCCAGGTCGCCGTCGAGGCATTTCGCATCGGTTCGGCCGACACCGAGCGGCGCAAGGCGGCGCGGCGCTCCCGATGGCTACGGATGCGGGACCGGCTCGGCCTCGACATCAACGTCGAGACTTTGACCTATCAGGATGGCGAGCGACCGGATGCCGCGAGGTGGTTAGCCTGCCACGGCTGGCGGGTGCAGGCCGTGGACAACGCCGACGAGATGGCCCGACTCGGCCGTCGGATACCCGAAGACCTGGCCGACGAGGCTGTCCGGAGCACGCTGCTGCGGGCCCGTCTTGCTCCGGCGGATTGACTTCGATTCACCAGAATTCACGTTCGCCGAAAGTACTTGTCTAGAAAGTAGGAAGCCCATGAGCAGCTTGCGCACCGATGACGACACCTGGGACATCGCCACCAGCGTCGGCACCACCGCGGTGATGGTGGCGGCGGCCCGCGCCGTGGAAACCGAGAAGCCCGATCCGTTGATTCGCGACCCCTACGCGAAGATTCTGGTCAGCGATGCCGGCACCGGGGTCTGGGAAACCATGCTCGACGAGTCGATCGTCACCAAGCTGGAGAAGCTCGACCCGGAAGCAGCCGCGATCTTCCAGCACATGCGCAGCTACCAGGCGGTGCGGACGCACTTCTTCGACGCCTACTTCGCCGCGGCCGTCGCAGCGGGAATCCGCCAGGTGGTGATTTTGGCCTCCGGGCTGGACTCTCGGGCGTACCGGCTGGACTGGCCGGCTGACACGACGGTGTACGAGATCGACCAACCCAAGGTGCTCGACTACAAATCCACCACGCTGGCCGCGCATGGCGCCACCCCGTCGGCCCATCGGCGGGAGGTGCCGATCGACCTACGGCAGGATTGGCCGGCCGCACTGCGCAGCGAGGGCTTCGACTCTCAGCAACCGACCGCCTGGCTGGCTGAAGGCCTGCTGATGTATTTGCCTGCGGAGGCCCAGGATCGGCTGTTCGAACGGGTTACCGAGTTGAGCGCACCGGGTAGCCGCATCGCGGTGGAAACCGCGGCGCATCACGCCGATGAGCGGCGCGCAGAGATGCGGGAACGTTTCCAGAAAGTGGCCGATGAGCTCGGGTTCGACCAGACCGTAGATGTGCAGGCGCTGATCTATCACGACGAGGATCGCGCGGTAGTCGCCGACTGGCTCAACGAGCGCGGCTGGCAGGCCACCGCGCAACCCGCGCACGACGAGATGCGCCGGCTGAACCGCTGGATCGAAGGCGTGCCGATGGCCGACGATAAGGACGCGTTCGCCGACTTCGTCACCGCCGAACGCAGGTAGATGCGGCTGCGAACCGGAGGGCCCGTATCGCCCAACCGGCTGGTTGACTCGTGCGACGGAACCGAACGGGTTGCGCATCGTCAACCAACGCCAATTCGACTGGCTGACGGGCTATCTGACCACCACCAAGAGAACGAGCGCGCTGGGTGGAAACTCCGACGCGTCGGCGCTGCGTCGGTTGAATCATTCGATGGGGCAATCGGGTTCGTGAACTCGCGGCCCAAGCCGCTGTCAGGGAGGTGCCGGCGGGCGGGATGCTGGTCAATCACCTCGCCTTCCAGACCTCCACCACCAAGCTGCCATTCGGTGGCGTCGGCGCGTCGGGTATGGGGGCCTATCAGGGCCGTTGGGGATTCGAGGAATTCAGCCACCGCAAAGCCGTGCTGACCAAACCGACCCGACCCGATGTATCCAGCCTCATCTACCCGCCGTATACAGAGAAGGCGCAGAAGTTGGCGCGCCGGCTGTTCTAGCCTGTATCGGCCGCCAACACAGGACCCAGCCCGGCGACGATTCAGGCCGTTTCACGGCCGCAGCGGTAGCCGGTCGATTAGCCGAAAGGAAGTTCATGCCCGGAGTGCAGGATCGTGTCATCGTCGTCACGGGGGCCGGCGGTGGATTGGGCCGCGAATACGCCCTGACCTTGGCGCGCGAAGGGGCCAGCGTCGTGGTCAACGACCTCGGCGGAGCGCGTGATGGCACCGGCGCCGGGTCGGCGATGGCCGACCACGTGGTCACAGAGATCAAGGAGGCCGGTGGTCGCGCGGTCGCCAACTACGACAGCGTCGCCGAGCCCGAAGGCGCGCAGAACATCATCAAGACCGCTCTCGACGAGTTCGGCAAAATCGACGGTGTGGTGAGTAACGCCGGCATCCTGCGCGACGGAACCTTCCATAAGATGACGTTCGAGAATTGGGACGCTGTGCTCAAGGTCCACCTCTACGGCGGGTACAACGTGATTCGGGCCGCGTGGCCGCACTTTCGCGAGCAGAGTTTCGGTCGTGTGGTGGTCGCCACCTCCACCAGCGGATTGTTCGGTAACTTCGGTCAGGCCAATTACGGCGCGGCCAAGCTTGGTCTGGTGGGGCTGATCAACACGCTCGCGCAGGAGGGCGCCAAATACAACATCAAGACCAACGCGCTCGCACCGATAGCGGCCACCCGGATGACCGAGGACATCCTGCCGCCCGAGGTGCTGCAAAACCTGACCCCGGAATTCGTCGCGCCGGTGGTGGCTTACCTGTCCACCGAGGAGGTGCCGGACACCGGGTCGATCTTCATCGTCGGCGGCGGCAAGGTGCAGCGAGCTGCGCTGTTCCAGAACGAGGGCGTCACCTTCAAGTCACCGCCGTCGGTGGACGACGTGGCCGCACACTGGACGGAGATCGACGACTTGTCGGCCGCAAGGCAGGCGGATTTCTCCATCCGGTGATTCGGGCGCATGAAAGCCTGTGTAGTACAAAAGCTCTCCGGCCCGTCGGGCTTGATGTACACCGACGTCGACGACGTCGTGGGCAACCATGACACTCTGGTTCTCGACGTCCTTGCGGCCGGAGTGTGCTACCCCGATTTGCTGCTGAGCAAGGGTGAGTACCAGCTCAAGCTGCCACCGCCGTTCATCCCAGGCATGGAAGTGGCGGGAGTGGTGCGCTGGGCGCCGGAGGAATCCGACTTTCAGGTAGGCGACCGGGTTTCGGCTTTCGGCGTGCTCGGTGGCTACGCCGAGCAAGTCGCGGTTCCAGTGGCCAACGCGACTCGCAGTCCTACGGAACTCGACGATGCCGAAGCGGTGTCGCTGCTGGTGAACTACAACACGATGTATTTCGCGCTGGCTCGCCGGGCCGCGATGCGGCCCGGCGACACAGTGCTGGTACTGGGTTCTGCCGGCGGGGTGGGCAGCGCAGCCGTGCAGGTCGCGCAGGCGATGGGCGCCAGTCAAGTAATCGCGGTGGTGCACCGCGCGGCGGCAACGGCTTTCGTCGAGTCGTTGGGCGCGGACGTGGTGTTGCCATTGACGGACGGCTGGGCTGAGCGAGTGCGTGACGTCACTGACGGCCGCGGTGTGGACATCGTCGTCGACCCCGTCGGCGGGCCTGCCTTCGATGACGCCGTCCGGGTGTTGGCGCTGGACGGCAAGCTACTGGTCATCGGATTTGCTGCCGGCGCCATTCCCACCGTCAAGGTGAATCGACTGCTGCTGCGCAACGTGGGAGTGCTTGGCGTCGCATGGGGGGAATACCTCCACAAAGTGCCCGGTTCGGCCGCGCTGTTCTCCTCGGGGTTGGGTCAACTGGTGTCCCACGGTCTCAAACCTCCACCCCCGCAGCGGTTCCCGCTGTCGGATGGGCGCAAGGCACTGCAGAGTCTGGCCGATGGCGGGGTGCTCGGCAAGGTGATACTGGAACCCTAGCCGGCCTGTTTAGGGGATCAGGCCGCCGATGAGTTCGTATCCGGTCGTTGCCAGCGCCTCTCCGAGGACAGCGAGGTCCAGACCCACGGGCAGCGGTAGGATTCCGATGTCGGCTGCGATGGGATCACCGAAGGCGGCCACCAGGTTGCCGGCCTCGAGCCCCTGCTCGAACAGACTGATGTCGTAGTTCGGCAGTGAGACTCCCAGTGCGAGAACGGTATCGAACAACGGCAACACAGTTGAGACGTCGGTGGAGACGACGTGAGTCAAGCCGTTGACGATATCGGTCAGTGACGAATAGTCGATCGGGGTGACGGGAACATCGCCGTTGAAGTAGGTGGTCGCCGCACCCAGGAGCTCGGAGAGCGTTGGGGTGTCACTGGGCGTCAGGCCGAAAGTGTGCGCCGCGTCCACCAACGTTTGCAGCGACGAATAATCCGTCCACTGTCCTGCTTGAATGTCCGCGACTGCCTTCGAGAATCCCTCTGGAATCCCCTGCACGAGGGCGTTGAGGAGGTCGGTCGGGTTGATGTTGTCCGGCAGGAACCCGAACGGGGTGGGGACGTCCGGAGCATTCTCGGTGTCCCAGCCGTCGGTGATGCTGCCGTAGCCCAGGTTGACCAACACCGACATGTCCGGTTGCAGCAGATCGGCCAGTGGGTTTCCGCCTGGGATGAACCGCAAAATGTCCAGCAGCGGCAGCTCATCGGTCGGATTCATGAAGTAAGTGGTATCACCGAAGGTTCCGAGATCGATTGCGCCGCTGGGGTCTTCGTCCACGTAGGCGGTGTGCTCGAAAATGATGCCCAGGTAAGCGTTGAGGTCGGAAAGAAGGTCTATCGGATAGCGCGGAAAGTCGGCGAAACCGTCGTATTCGTTGGTGATGATGTCCGTGGGAAACAAGTCGCTGGGAGTCGCGCCGCTGGCTGTGACGCCGAAGCTGGGAATGGTTCCGCCGACGAAGCGTTCCAAAAAGCCGCCGTCGGGATTGCTCGGGTCGCCGACGAGGATGAAGGACACCGGTGCAGTGGGGTCTTCATTGTGGAGCTGCGACATCTCCAGCGAGGCGATCGTGGAACTCTGCGAGTAGCCGAAAACGTCGACGGGTGCTTTGGCGTTCTGGAGGACGTTGTTCAACGTCTCTACGCCCTGCGCGACCGACGGGTCCAACGTCAAGCTGTTGACCCCGGTGATCGGATACAGACCCTCCGGTGTGGTCAAGGGCAGGACGGAGTTCGTGGGCAGGTTCAGGTACAGACTGTTAGCGGCGTCCAAATAGCTCTGCGCAGGTACCGGAAACCCGCTGGGGCCCATGACCCACGCCGAGTCAGCGTCGAAGCCGCCGCCAGGCACAAAGCTGCCGCCGACGTAACCGGTGTCCGCGAGTGCGGGCGCCGCCACCAGCGTCGATGTCAGTGCCAATATGCTGGCGCCGGTGCTCGCGAACATGCCGACGGTGAGCCACTTGAGCTTGCGACCTGACATTGCGACCTCCTCGGATTCAGGACATCGTCACGGTTACGGTGCCGCGCGGTGGGCCTGGCTTGCGGCCAGGCGCACCGCGTCGCTACTTGGTCTCCCCGTCAGAAGAGGCCCGACAGCGTGGCGGAGATCGCCGAGGCCGCGTCCGATGATGTCCGGCGTGACCCCGTTGTCCCCGAAGGCAAACCCCGGATTCATCACCGCGGTCATCGAGAGCATCCCGGCGCCGGCGCTGGCGAACAGTCCAGCGGTGAACCAACGAAGCTTCCGTCCTGACATTCCTGACCTCCCGACGCTGGGCGGATGGCTGTGGTTGCGGCTTCTGTGGGCGCTGTCAAACAGCACGGCGGTATGAGACGCACGTGCATCATGCACCCTGCACTTAGCTTGCGTCTAGGGAACGCTCAGGTTTTCTTTAGGTTTTTCGTCGGTATATACGGTCCCGCCCGCGTTCTCAGCCGAGCAGCGCTTCGCGTAGTCGGCGCACCTCGGCCGCGGAGACTCCCGCGCTGCGCAGATAACCCTCGAGCGAGCCGAACTGCTCGTCGATGGCGCGCCGCGCTGAGGCCAGGTATTCCTCGCGCACACCGAGGACATCGTCGGCCAGTCGCGCCTCGGTGATTGCGACGAGGTCCGGCGTCACTTCGACGTCCGTGCGCTGGCGAACCGACTCGAGGATCCGCTCGCGCAACCGCGGGACGGCATCGTTGCTGCGCAGGAAATCTTCGACGATTGCGTCCCGGTCGATTCCTGCGGCTTCCAGGACCAGTGCGACCAGGAAGCCGGTGCGGTCCTTACCGGCGAAACAATGCGTCAGCACCGCCCGTCGGCTGCCGAGCAAGGTGACGACGCGGTGCAAGGCCTGTTGAGCCCCGTTGTAGGTGGGGAACCTGCTGTACTCGTCGACCATGTAGCGGTGGGACGCCACTTCGACCGATTCGTCACCCGGCCTCTCTTCAAGAAGCCGTTTGAACGCATGCTCGTGCGGGGCTTCGCCGTCCGGGTTGGTGTCGTCGAACTCGAGGTCCGGGATGGGCAGCAGGTGGATCTCGACGCCGTCGGGAACCCGGCCGGGCCCGTGACGCTGCACCTCGCGACGCGAGCGCAGGTCAGCAACATCGGTGACACCCGAGCGGCGTAACTCCTCGCGACCCTCGTCGCCGAGTTCGCTCAGCTCACCGGAACGAAACAATCGACCCGGTCGCAGCACGCCGGTGCTGTCGGCAACGTCGCGAAAGTTCCACGAGCCTTGCAGATCTCGAAGGCCAACGGCCACCTCAGGTGACCGCCGCGGCCAGGGCGCTTCTTTCACGGCCGAGCTCGGTGCGCGCGATGGTGCGCATGTGCACCTCGTCGGGCCCGTCGAAGATCCGCATCGCGCGATGCCAGCCGTACAACCGGGCCAGGACTGTGTCGTCGCTGACACCGGCGGCACCGTGCACCTGGATCGCACGGTCGATCACCTGGCACGCCACCAGCGGTGCGACCGCCTTGATCTGCGACACCAGCAGATGAGCGGCTTTATTGCCGTGCTGGTCGATTGTCCACGCCGCCTTCTCGCACAGCAGCCTGGCCTGGTCGATCTCGTTGCGCGACCTGGCGATCGACTCCCGCACCACACCCTGCTCGGCTAACGGCCGGCCGAACGCCACCCGCTTCTGCACCCGGTCCACCATCAACGCCAATGCGCGTTCGGCCGCGCCGAGCGCGCGCATGCAGTGGTGAATGCGGCCCGGGCCCAGCCGGGCCTGCGCGATCGCGAAGCCCGAGCCTTCTTCGCCGAGCAAGTTGGTCGCCGGCACCCGCACGTTGTCGTAGCTGATCTCGCAGTGCCCGTGCCGGTCCTGCCACCCGAACACCGATGTGGAGCGGACGACGTTCACGCCGGGGGTGTCGATCGGCACCAGCACCATCGACTGTTGCTGGTGGCTGGCTGCTTCCGGGTTGGTGCGGCCCATGACGATCAGGATTTTGCAGCGCGGGTCGGCTGCGCCGGAAGTCCACCACTTGCGACCGTTGATCACATAGTCGCCGCCGTCGCGCACGATGGACGTCTCGATGTTGCGGGCGTCGCTGCTGGCCACCGCCGGTTCCGTCATGGAAAACGCGCTGCGGATCTCGCCGTCGAGCAGCGGCTGCAGCCACCGTTTGCGCTGTTCTTCGGTGGCGAACAGGTGCAGAGTTTCCATGTTGCCGGTGTCCGGCGCCGCGCAGTTGATCGCTTCCGGCGCGATTTCCATACTCCAACCGGTCAGCTCAGCCAGCGGCGCGTAGTCGAGGTTGGTCAAGCCTGACTCGTCGGGCAGGAACAGATTCCACAGCCCGCGCTCTTTGGCTTTGAGTTTGAGGTCCTCGATGACCGGCGGCACGCTGTGATCGTTCGGACCCGCTTCGTGGCGATACCGCTCGTAGTCGGCTTCAGCCGGAAAGACCGAGTCGACCATGAACTCCGACAGTCGCTTGTGGTAGTCGTTCGCCTTGGCCGATTGCGCGAAGTCCATGCCGCCACGATAGGCCACCGCGGGTCAGCGACAGTCGCCGGATTGGTGGTCGACGGGTCCCGGCTCAACCCACCTCCGCCCAGCGGCCCCGGCTGGGCCACTACAATGAGGACTTTGTTCGGGAGTCGCCTTCGCTCAGCATAATCGAAGCCAATTCGAAGCCATTCGAATACGCGCGGAGGCACCGAATTCAAGGGAACACCGTAACGGAGAGAGAAATTGAGTGCGGATGACGACGGCTCGTTTGCCGACCCACTAGCGGGCGCGAAGACTTATACAAGCGCGTCGGCCGACGTCATAGAGCGCAAATGGCAAGATCGTTGGCGACGATCACGGGAATTCGAAGCTGCCAATCCGGCGGGCGGCCTTCGAGGTGTGACGTCCTCAGCGCACTCCTACATATTGGACATGTTCCCTTATCCGTCGGGCACCGGTCTGCATGTCGGCCATCCGCTGGGATTCATCGCCACCGACGTGCTGGCCCGCTATCTGCGGACGCGCGGTGAAAACGTGCTCTACACCATGGGTTACGACGCTTTCGGACTGCCGGCCGAACAGTATGCCGTACAAACAGGTACGCATCCTGCTGCGACCACCGGCAAGAACGTCTCCCGCTATCGCGCGCAGCTCGAACGATTAGGCATGTCCTACGACGAGCGCCGCGTATTAACCACCACCGACCCGAAGTATTATCGCTGGACGCAGTGGATATTCACCCGGCTGTACGACTCGTGGTATGACCCCGGCGCTCGTCGCGCGCGCCCGATATCGACATTGATCGACCAATTGCAGTCCGGTCAGCTGAACGACAACGGCAAGCAATGGCAGCAGATGGACCCCGCTGAGCGTGACGCTTTCCTCAACAACCGTCGCCTGGCGTACGTCGACGAGGCACCAGTCAACTGGTGCCCCGGCTTGGGCACCGTTCTGGCGGATGAAGAGGTAACGGCCGACCGGCGGTCCGAACGCGGAAACTATCCGGTGTTCCGCACCAATCTGCGGCAGTGGAAGTTACGGATCACTTCCTACGCCGATCGATTGTTGGACGACCTCGCGCCGCTCGACTGGCCCGAATCGATCAAACTGCAGCAGCGGAACTGGATAGGAAAATCCCAAGGCGTCAGCATCCGCTTCACCAGGCAGGGATCCGGCCGGGTTCTCGACGTTTTCACCACCAGGCCCGACACCCTCTTCGGCGCCAGTTACGTCGCGGTGTCACCGGAGTCCGAAAGCGCCGACGACTTGCTGCAACCCGACTGGCCCGAGTCGACGCCGACGCAGTGGCGGGCAGGCTACGAGTCGCCGAAAGCTGCCGCGGACGCGCTCCGCAGAATGACGCCCGATGATCCGGATCAAGCCGGCACCGGGGTGTTCACCGGTTCCCACGCGATTCACCCGGTGACCCGAGCGCCGATACCGATCTTCCTGGCCGACTACGTCCTGGCCGGTTACGGCGCGGGAGCTGTCATGGGCGTGCCTGCCCACGACACACGCGATCACCGCTTCGCGACGACATACGGGTTGCCGATCCAACCGGTGATCATTAGCGACGAAGCCTTCGACGCGGACACGGTCACCGGTGAGCAGGTTGACGCGGCTTCGGCGGCCTATACCGGCACGACGGGTCGCGTGGTGAATTCCGCCTTCGGCGATCTCGACATCAACGGAATGGCCCCGACGGAAGCGAAAGCAGCCGTGGTCGACTGGCTGCAGCGCCACAACGCCGGCGAAGCCGTGACCATGTTCAAGCTTCGTGACTGGCTTTTCAGCCGGCAGCGTTATTGGGGTGAGCCGATTCCAGTCGTCTATGACGCCGACGGATTGCCGCACCGAATTCCAGATTCGATGCTGCCGGTCGAATTGCCTGACCTGGACAATTATTCGCCTCGAACTTTCGACCCCGACGACGCCAACACCACACCGGAAACGCCGCTGTCCCGTGATGAGGGCTGGGTGAATGTCGAGCTCGACCTCGGCGATGGTCGTAAGCTTTATCACCGCGACACCAATACGATGCCGAACTGGGCGGGATCGTCCTGGTATGAGCTCCGCTATATCGATCCCACCGACGACGATGAATTCGTTCGAAAAGAGAACGAGGCGTATTGGATGGGGCCGACCGAGCATAAACCACTGGGCGGGACGGACCTCTATATCGGCGGGACGGAGCATGCCGTCCTGCACCTGCTTTATGCCCGCTTCTGGCATAAAGTGCTGCACGATTTGGGCTATTTGAATTCCAGCGAGCCGTTCCATCGGTTGTTCAACCAAGGGATGATTCAGGCTCACGTCTACCGCGACAGCCGAGGTCTGGTGGTACCCGCCGCAGAGGTCACTGAGACACCAGACGGCAGCTTCATTTTTCAGGGCGCGACCGTGACCAGGCAGCTGGGGAAAATGGGGAAGTCGCTGAAGAATTCGATCGCACCCGACGACATCGTCGCCGAATACGGTGCCGACACTTTCCGGGTCTACGCCATGTCGACCGGGCCGCTCAGTGCGTCACGGCCCTGGATCACCAGAGCGGTGGTCGGAGGTCAGCGGTTCCTGCAACGGGTGTGGCGCTGCGTCATCGACCAGGACACCGGCGAAGTGCTCGTCACCGAGTCCGCCCCGCCGGATGCGATTCTGCGGGCACTGCACGAGACGCTTCAGCAGTACCACACCGATGTTGCGGCCCTGCGGTTCAATTCGGTGATAGCGCGGCTCATCGAGTACACGAACATGCTGACCAAGAACGGTGTCTACGCACGGGCAGCTGTGGAGCCGTTGATCCTGATGCTCGCACCGTTTGCACCGCACCTCGCAGCGGAACTCTGGGAGCGACTGGGTCATCGTGACGGCTTGACCAGAGTTGAGGTGCCGCAGGCAGATCCCGCTTTGGCGCAGCCGAACTCGGTCACCGCGATCATTCAGATCAACGGGAAAGTCCGCGCGCGCATCGAGGTGTCCGAGTCGATCGTCGCCGAGGACCTTGAGCGAAAGGCCGTCGAGCATCCGGTCATCGCCGATCTCATCGGCCAAAGCACGGTGCGGAAAGCGATCGTCAAGCCACCCACAGTGGTGAATTTCGTTGTGACGTGATGACGCGCTGGTGGCGGTCGGCAATCCCGCACTTCAATGGAGGCCATGACCGACACAGTCCCGCCGCTGCCGCCGTTCACCCTCGAAACCGCACTGCAGAAGGTCCAGGCCGCTGAGGACGCCTGGAACACCTGCGACCCCGACCGCGTCAGCCGCGCCTACACCGTCGACTCGCATTGGCGTAACCGGGACCTGCACATCGTCGGGCGCGACGAGATCGTGGCGTTCCTGACCCACAAGTGGCAGGCCGAGCATGATTACGTCCTGCGCAAAGGCCTGTGGGCCTTTTTTGACAACCGCATCGCCGTCCGCTTCCAATACGAGTGGCACGACGACGGCGGCCGGTGGTACCGCAGCTACGGCAACGAATTGTGGGAGTTCACCCAAGCCGGATTGATGGCCCGGAGGGAGGCCAGCATCAACGACGTCGCGATCGAGGAATTCGAGCGCCGCTACTTCGGGCCGCGCCCGCCAGCCGAACACGGGCAGAACTTTCCGCTCTGGTGACGTCGGCGAGCGGACGACGTGACCTGACGCGCCGCGCATACCTTATTTCGCTACCGGTTAGGCTCTGCGAGGCGCGGCCGAGCCGTGCCCGATTCGCCAGCCAGGGGAAGGCTAGATGTACGGGCCATGACAGATACTCAGACGACGGTAGGGGTGGTCGCCGAGTCGGGATCGGACGAACGGCGCGTCGCGCTGGTCCCGAAGGCGGTCGCGTCGCTGGTGAACAGTGGTGTAGCGGTAGTGGTCGAGACGGGCGCGGGCCAGTCGGCGTTGCTTCCCGACGACCTCTATACCGCGGCCGGCGCGACGATCGGTGACGCATGGGCGGCCGATGTCGTCGTGAAGGTCGCACCGCCCAGCGCCGAAGAGGTGCGCCGGCTGCAGCGCGGCCAGACCCTGATCGGTTTCCTGGCTCCCCGAGACGCCGACAACCAGATCGAGGCGCTCACCGCCGCCGGTGTGCAGGCCTTCGCGCTGGAGTCGATCCCGCGGATCTCCCGGGCCCAGGCGATGGACGCGCTGTCCTCGCAGGCGAACGTCGCCGGTTACAAGGCGGTGTTGCTCGCCGCGTCGGAATCGACTCGATTCTTCCCGATGCTGACCACCGCCGCGGGCACCGTGAAGCCCGCCACCGTGCTGGTGCTCGGCGTCGGTGTGGCCGGGCTGCAGGCGCTGGCAACGGCCAAGCGGCTGGGCGCGCGCACCACCGGATACGACGTCCGGCCCGAGGTGGCCGACCAGGTCCGCTCCGTCGGCGCGCAATGGTTGAAGCTCGGTGACGAAGATCTGGCCGCATCGGGGGAGGGCGGCTACGCGCGCGAACTCACCGAACAGGAGCGCGCGGAACAACAGAAAGCCCTGGAGAAGGCGATCACCGGGTTCGACGTGGTCATTACCACCGCCCTGGTGCCCGGCCGGCCGGCACCGCGGCTGGTGACGGCGGCAGCGGTGGAAGGGATGAAGCCCGGCAGCGTGGTGGTCGACCTGGCCGGCGAGACCGGCGGCAACTGCGAGCTGACCGAGCCGGGCCGCACCGTCGTCAAGCACGACGTCACGATCGCATCCCCGCTGAATCTGCCGGCGAGCATGCCCGAGCATGCCAGCGAGCTGTACAGCAAGAACATCACGGCTCTGCTGGACCTGCTGATCAAGGACGGCAAGCTCGCTCCCGACTTCGGTGACGAGGTGGTGGCGGCGGCGTGTGTAACCCGAACCGGCGGAGAGGACACCTAGATGTACGGCGGACTTCTGGCGAATCTGGCGATCCTGGTGCTGTCCGGGTTCGTCGGCTTTGCGGTCATCTCGAAAGTGCCCAACACCCTGCACACCCCGCTGATGTCGGGAACCAACGCCATCCACGGGATCGTGGTGCTCGGCGCGCTGGTTGTCTTCGGTGAGGTCAAGAACCCGACGCTGCCCGTGCAGATCATCTTGTTCGTGGCGGTGGTGTTCGGCACGCTGAACGTCATCGGCGGCTTCATCGTCACCGACCGGATGCTCGGCATGTTCAAGGGCAAGAAGAAGGCCGAGGCCGTCAAGGCCGACAAAGTAGATGATCTGGCGGCGAAATGAACTACCTGGTCATCGTTCTCTACATCCTCTCGTTCGGGCTGTTCATCTACGGCTTGATGGGCCTGACCGGGCCCAAGACAGCGGTGCGCGGCAATCTGATCGCCGCGGTGGGCATGGCGATCGCGGTGGTGGCCACCCTGATCTTGATCCGGCACACCAGTCAGTGGCCGCTCATCATCGCCGGCCTGGTCGTCGGCGTCGTGCTCGGCGTGCCACCGGCCCGGTTGACCAAGATGACCGCGATGCCTCAACTGGTGGCGTTCTTCAATGGCGTCGGCGGCGGCACGGTCGCGTTGATCGCGCTGGCAGAGTTCATCGAGACCAACGGCTTTTCTGCGTTCCAGCACGGCGAGTCGCCGACCGCGCACATCGTGGTGGCTTCGCTGTTCGCCGCGATCATCGGATCCATCTCGTTCTGGGGGTCGATCATCGCTTTCGGCAAGCTGCAGGAGATCATCTCCGGGTCACCGATCGGCTTGGGCAGGGTCCAGCAGCCGGTCAACCTACTGCTACTGGTGGCAGCCGTCGCGGCCGCGGTGGTCATCGGCGTGCACGCGCATCCCGGCAGTGGCGGCGCGCCGCTGTGGTGGATGGTCGGCTTGCTGCTTGCCGCCGGTGTGCTCGGTCTGATGGTGGTGCTGCCGATCGGTGGCGCCGACATGCCGGTGGTCATCTCACTGCTCAACGCTATGACGGGGTTGTCGGCCGCCGCGGCGGGGCTGGCGCTCGACAACACCGCGATGATCGTGGCCGGGATGATCGTCGGCGCCTCGGGTTCCATTCTGACCAATCTGATGGCCAAAGCGATGAACCGCTCCATCCCCGCGATCGTGGCCGGCGGTTTCGGAGGCGGCGGGGTCGCTGTAGGCGGCGGCGACAGCAGCGACAAGGTCGTCAGGTCGACATCGGCCGCCGATGCCGCCATCCAGATGGCCTACGCCAACCAGGTGATCGTGGTGCCCGGCTACGGCCTGGCCGTCGCGCAAGCCCAGCACGCGGTCAAAGACATGGCCGCCCTGTTGGAGAACCGCGGCGTGCCAGTCAAATATGCCATTCACCCGGTCGCCGGGCGGATGCCCGGACACATGAACGTGTTGTTGGCCGAAGCGGAAGTCGACTACGACGCGATGAAGGACATGGACGACATCAATGACGAGTTCGGCCGCACCGACGTCACATTGGTCATCGGCGCTAACGACGTCACCAACCCGGCGGCCCGCAGCGAGTCCTCCAGCCCGATCTACGGAATGCCGATTCTCAATGTGGACAAGTCCAGGTCGGTGATCGTGCTCAAGAGGTCGATGAACTCAGGTTTCGCCGGCATCGACAACCCGCTGTTCTACGCCGACGGCACCACCATGCTGTTCGGAGACGCCAAGAAGTCGGTGTCCCAGATGACCGAGGAACTGAAAGCTCTCTAGACGGGCGGGTAGGCCGGCGGCGGGTAGCCGTTGCCGTCGACGACACCGCGGAGGCCGAAGAGAGAGTAGCGCAGGAAGTACTCAATCTCGTCAGACATGTCGTAGCTCGGGTCCGGATCCATGTGCCCCACCTCTCGTCCAGCGACCTGCTTGCTAGCAGTCTAGTCACATGGGTCCACGACGCGACAGTGGAAAACCGCGTTGCCATAGACTGGCCAACCAGTTGATTGAGATCGGGGATGCGCCCGGCCTGCGAGACGAGGTGACATGGCACTGGGGGCCGGCACGCCCACGCCCAACGGGCTGAGCCGCCGCGAGGAACTGTTGGTCGTGGCGACCAAGCTGTTCGCCGCGCGCGGCTACCACGGCACCCGGATGGACGACGTAGCCGATGTGGTCGGGCTGAACAAGGCAACGGTGTATCACTATTACGCCAGCAAGTCGCTGATCCTCTACGACATCTATCAGCAGGCGGCCGAACGCACCCTGGCGGCTGTACACGACGACCCGTCCATGTCCGCCAGGGAGGCGCTTTACCAGTACACCGTGCGGCTGCTCAATCAGATCGCGGCCAACCCGGAGGGCGCAGCGGTCTACTTCCAGGAGCAGCCCTACATCACCGAGTGGTTCACCGAGGAGCAGGTGGCCGCGGTCCGGGAAAAGGAAACACAGGTTTACGAACACGTCCATGGCCTCATCGACCGGGGTATGGCCAGCGGCGAGTTCTACGAGTGCGATTCCCACGTGCTGGCTCTCGGCTATATCGGCATGACGCTCGGGGCCTATCGGTGGTTGCGGCCAAGCGGACGCCGCAGTGCCAAGGAGATCGCGGCCGAATTCAGCACCGCGCTTTTGCGGGGATTGATCCGCGACGAGTCGGTCCGGGTGGAGTCCCCGCTGGGCGTCAGAACCGAAATAGCGGGGCCGGCCTGACCCGTTAGCCCGCTTTCAGGTGCTCGTCGAGAAATTCCAACTGGTCGGTGACGACGCGCTCGAACGCGTCGCCGACGTAGATGTCGAAATGCCCTTGCGGGTATACCCGCACTTCGCCGTGCGGCGCCTTGGCCGCGTGGCGGAGGGTCGCTGCCGCGGGCGCGACCGAGTCGTTTTCGCAGACGCAGAAGAGGATCGGGCAAGGAACCTTCGCGGCGAGCCGGCCCGGATTGTAGGTGAAAATTTTCAGTCCAAAGCGCGCGGCGACCTCGTTTCGCAGCGGCGTGCCGTCGGGTACCAACCGCGTGTAGCCGGGGTAGACGTCGGGGGCATTCATCAGCGCAACGTCATGCGGGTGGCCGGCAGTAGCCACCATCACCGGGGGGCGGCCCAGCCGCGCGGCGACTAGATCGCGCAGCGCCAGGGCCGTGATGCGTGCCGTGACAACCGGGCTCAAGGTCCGGGCTGAGGCGATGCCGTCGGTGAAGGGGCACTGTGCGACCACAGCCGCGATCCCGGGCAGCCGCGCCGCTGTGGCGATCACGTGACCGCCACCGAAAGAGGTGCCCCACAGGCCGATTCGATTGACATCGACATGCGGCAGGGTACGGGCGTAGGCGACGGCGGCGGTCCAGTCCTGCAATTGCATTCCGACGTCGACCAACTGGCGCGGACTGCCCTCGCTGTCGCCGAAGTTGCGGTAGTCGAACACCAGGCAGGCGTAACCGGCCGCACTGAACCGCTCGGCGTAGGCGTCCAGCCGCATCGTGCGCACCGCCCCGAGGCCGTGGGCCAACACCAGCAGCGGCGGATCGGTGATGGCGTCCGGTCGATACAGCCACGCGCTGAGTTGATCGTGACCGGAATTGAACCGCACGTCGTCGCGATTCGCAGATCCCATCAGCGCGCTCCCGGGTCGCAGCAGCTTGGTGTGCGGGCAAAGTCTGGCAGATTCTAAGGCCACCGGGGCGAACGCCTACGGTGAAACCATGAAGTCCACCTTGCTGTCGCGGCGCGACCTCGACTTCCTGCTGTTCGAGTGGCTGTGCATCGACGAGCTGATCAAGCGGGCGCGCTTCGCCGAGCATTCCCGCGAAACGTTCTCCGACGTTCTCGACCTGTGCGAGCAGGTGGCGACTCGTTACTTCGCGCCGCACAACAAGAAAAGCGACGCCCAGGAGCCGAGCTTCGACGGGTCGAAGGTCACCCTCATCCCCGAGGTGGAGCAGGCGCTGGCGGCGTTCGCCGCCGCCGACCTGATCGGCATGGCGATGGATGCCGAACTGGGCGGCGCGCAGTTGCCGGCGACCGTCGCACAGGCGGGCTTTGCGTGGCTGTCGGCCGCCAATGTCAGCACCGCCGGCTACGTCATGCTGACGATGGCCAACGCGAACCTGATCGCAAAGTTCGGCACCGAGCAACAGATCGACACCTACGTCAAACCGATGCTGGCCGGCCGATTCCTCGGGACGATGTGCCTGTCGGAAACCCAGGCCGGGTCGTCACTGGCCGACATCACCACCAGAGCCGAGCCCCGCGATGACGGCAGCTACCGGGTGTTCGGGTCGAAGATGTGGATCTCCGGCGGCGACCACGAACTCAGCGACACCATCGTGCACCTGGTGCTGGCCAAGATCGCCGGCGGTCCGCCCGGCACCAAAGGTATCTCGCTGTTCATCGTGCCCAAGCATCTCGTCGGCTTGGACGGCTCGCTCGGCGAACGCAATGACGTTGTGCTGGCAGGGCTCAACCACAAAATGGGTTACCGCGGCATCACCAACACCGTGCTCAACTTCGGTGAGGGCGCCTTCCGCCCCGGCGGTGAGCCGGGAGCCTTCGGCTACCTGGTCGGCGAACCGCACCGCGGCATCTCCTACATGTTCCACATGATGAACGAAGCCCGGCTCGGCGTTGGCATGGGCGCGATTTCTCTCGGCTACACCGGATACCTGAAGTCGCTGCGCTACGCGCAGGAACGGCCGCAGGGGCGGCCGGTGACCGCCAAAGACCCTGCCGCGCCGCAAATCCCGATCATCGAGCATCCGGACGTCAGAAGAATGCTGCTGGCACAGAAATCCTACGCGGAAGGCGCCATGGCGCTGGCGCTGTACTGCGGCAGGCTCGTCGACATCCAGCACAGTCCGGAAACCGACGAGGAACTCGACCATGCCACGCTGTTGCTGGACATCCTGACTCCGGTCGCCAAGAGCTGGCCCTCGCAGTGGTGCCTCGAGGCCAACAGCCTGGCGATTCAGGTGCACGGCGGGTACGGCTACACCCGGGAGTACGACGTCGAACAGCACTACCGTGACAACCGCCTCAACCCGATCCACGAGGGCACCCATGGGATCCAGAGCCTGGACCTGTTGGGCCGGAAAGTGGTTCAACGAGGCGGTGCCGGCCTGCAGGCGTTCAGCGACGCCATCGCTGAGTCCGTCGCCGCCACGCAGGCCGCCGGCGGTGAGCCGGCCCGATTCGCCGCCGAGTTGGACGCGGTGAGCCGGCGCCTGGTATCGGTGACCGCGACGATGTTCGGTTCGGGTGACGTCGAGGCTGCGCTGGCCAACAGCGCGATTTACCTTGAAGCGTTTGGCCACATCGCCATCGCGTGGATGTGGCTGGAACAGGTGCTGGCCGCGCACGGCCGCACCGGCGACTTCTACGACGGCAAGCGTCAGGCCGCCCGCTACTTCTTCGGCTACGAGTTGCCCAGAGTTGCACCACAACTCGACCTGCTGGAAAGCCTCGACCGGACCACCTTGGAGATGCGACCGGAGTGGTTCTGACCCACGCCCGGCGACGATGCGGGCCGCGAAGCGGCGGCAGGAGAAGCCGGGGAAATGTTTCGGTGTGATACACCGGGCGCCATGGCCCTTACCGAGAGCCTGGCCGCGGTGGTGGGACCACAGCATGTGAGCACCGACCCTGACGTGCTGGGCGGCCGCAGCGTCGACTACACCGGCCGTTACCGCGGACGGGCCAGCGCGCTGGTGCGGCCGGCCACAGCCGCCGAGGTGTCCGGGGTGCTGC
>NZ_JBARMY010000272.1:0-4719 GCF_049802695.1 Mycobacterium sp. | reverse complement strand
GCACCGCTTTTCCGGCCGACGTCAGTGCGAAACGCCGTCAAGGAACAGGACCGCTTCCCATTGTCGGATTACCAGATAGCGTGACCACTTCGCGGTTGCACGGCGCGCGGGCTGTGCACTGGCCGTTCGGCGACTAAAAAGCTTGCCGCAGATTAACGGAATTGTAACTTTCGGGTCTGTCTGCCGACCGACGAGGTAGATTCCGGACTGTGAGTTCACAAAACCACGACGGTCGCCGCGCCCCGTTGCCACACGGGGTGCACGGAGCCGCTGACCCGCACTTCGCCTGCGCGGTTCGCAGCTTCGCGAGCATGTTTCCGGCGCGCCGGTTCGGCGGCGGGGCATTGGCGGTGTACCTCGACGGTGAACCCGTTGTCGACGTGTGGACGGGCTGGTCGGACCGACGTGGACGGGTGCCGTGGTCAGCGGACACGGCGACCATGGTGTTCTCGGCGACCAAGGGTATGGCTTCCACCGTCATTCACCGGCTGGCTGATCGAGGGCTGATCGACTACGACGCCCCGGTTGCCGAGTATTGGCCCGACTTCGGCGCCAACGGTAAGGCGGCGATCACCGTTCGGCAGGTGATGCGGCACCGTGCCGGCCTGTCCCACCTGAACGGCGCCGGCAAAGAAGACTTGCTGGATCACGTCGGGATGGAGGAACGGCTGGCGGCAGCGCCGCCGGGGGTCTTGCTGGGCAAACCGGCGTATCACGCGCTGACCTACGGCTGGCTGATGTCTGGGCTGGCCCGCGCGGTCACCGGCAAGGGGATGCGTGAACTGTTTCGCGAGGAGCTAGCCTTGCCGTTGGACACCGACGGGTTGCACCTGGGCAGACCTTCGGCCGGGTCGCCGACGCGCGTCGCCCAGATCATCATGCCGCAGAGCACTGTTGCGAACCCCGTCTTTAACTCTGTGGCGCCCAAGATCGCGGCGCTGCAGCTTTCCGCCGGATTCGGCGCAATGTACTTCCCGGGCATGAAAGCCGTTGTGCAGGGCGAGATGCCGTTCCTGGATGCCGAAATCCCCTCAGTGAATGGGGTAGTGACGGCACGGGCGCTGGCCCGGTTGTACGGCGCGATCGCCAACGGCGGGGAGATCGACGGCACCCGGTTCCTGTCACGTGAGCTGATCGCCGGTCTGACTGGCCGGCGCAGCCTTCGACCGGACCGGAACTTATTGGTGCCTTTAGCATTTCATCTCGGTTATCACCAGGTGCCATTCAATGCGATGCCGGGCTTCGGTCACGCCGGGATGGGCGGCTCGCTCGGGTGGGCTGATCCGGCGAGCGGACTGGCTTTCGGATTCGTGCACAACCGACTGCTTTCGCCGTTCGTGGTGATCGACCACGCCGGTTTCGTCGCGACGGGCGCCATGCTCCGACGGGGCGCCGCCCAGGCCCGCAAAGACGGATTCCACCGGGTGACCGAGTTCGGGTCGCCGTTCCCCGAGGCGGCCGCTGCGGGCTAACCGGTCTACTAAGCGTCCTCCAATCGGAAGCCGACTTTGAGCGTCACCTGGAAATGTCCGGTGGCCCCGTTTTCAATGTGGCCGCGGACCGATTGCACTTCGAACCAGTCGAGCCCGCGGGTGGTTTTCGCCGCGCGGGACACCGCGTTGCGGATCGCCGCGTCGATGCCGTCGGGGGAGCTCCCGACGATCTCGATGACGCGGTAGGTGTGGTTAGTCATGACATCCCTTTCTCCGGGCGGGGGAGTGAACAGTAACCAGCAGGGATGTCATGCGGGGGCTGTTGACAGAGATTTTCTTCGGTGCAAGCCTCGAAAGCTCAGTTCGGGGTTAGCCGATCTCTTTCGTCACCGCGTAGCTTGGGCGGTCAGAGTTGGCCTGCTTGGCCGTCGATGTACTGCTTGTGATCGACCTGACATCGGGATGGGCGGACAGCAGAAAGATCTCGGTTAATCGGATCAATAGTTATTGCAGGTGTTGGCGACTTGCTGGATCGTTCCAAGGTACGCCTGAGCCTCCGGAATGCCCTGTACTTGTTGCTCCATCTGCTGGCGTTTATCCGGCGGCGAGGCGAGGAATCTACGCAAATAGGACTGTGCCAGCGGTGACGCGTTGAACTGCGCGGCAGCGGCCGGGTCTTGCGCGTTGAGCGCCGACACGACCTGCGGGTAACTGCAGGTGGTGTCGGTAATCGGATCTGCGGAGGCGACCCCGGCCCCAGCGGACAACGACAATGCCAGACCGCCGAATGCGACAGCCAGTCTGGTCAACGACAGCGTGGCCATGTGCAGACACCTTTCAACTAATAGACCGTCAAACCTTTTTGCTGAGGCTACCAGGCCCCGCTGAGAGCCGCCCGCCGGCGAGGTTGCCGGGACATGGTCTGTCGGCCACGGGATGTGTTTGGCTGAACCCGTCGGGGCATACCTCGACGTTGGTCAGGAGACGTTCGATGCCTCGGAATTCGTCGACGTTGCGCGTGTAAGGGGCATGTCGGCGGCGAGGCGGTGGCCGCGATCAACAGATCGACTCACGAACTGAGGTGCCGTAGCACCAACGCGCCGCGTTTCCATTCCGGCCGTGCTGCGTGAGCGCGCCAGTCTGCAGCCCAATGACACGGCGTTCACGTTTATCGATTACGAGCAGGACTGAAATGGCGTTTCCGGTCTTCAATTCCGGTTCCTGTCGCCTCAGTTGGTGGCCGGCTTGACTGGGCGCAAAAGTTCGGCCCGATCGAAACCTTTTGATGCCTCTCGGTTTTACATGGGTTACGACCAGGTTCCGTTCGGCGCCATGCCGGGTTTCGGCCACGTCGGGCTGGGCGGTTCACTGGGCTGGGCGGATCCGGCGAGTGGTCTGGCGTTTGCTTTCGTGCATAACCGCCTGCTGTCGCCGTTCGTCGTCACTCGATCGGGCCGGCTTCGTCGCGACCGGCACCATGCTGCGGCGGGCGCTGCTGCTGCCCGCGCACATGGATTCCAGCGGGTGAGCGAGTTCGGGTTGCCGTTCCCGGCGACGGGAGCCGTTGCGGGCTGAGTCCCGCCAACCTCGCGGCCGAATGCGCCGGCCGTTCGCGGGTGAGCGAACGTCCGTCCACTCCTGGGCCTCCCCTTGTCTTTTGGGCACCGCTGTGACGGCGACGGTAAGGTGACGCCTGTGTCTGGCCCTTCCATTCCCTCCGTGGTGCGTGAACGCGCCAGCCTGGCGCCCAATGATCTGGCGGTGACCTATGTCGACTATGACCAGGACTGGGGCGGTGTCGAAACCAGCTTGACCTGGTCGCAGCTGTATCGGCGGTCACTCAACGTGGCACGGGAGATCAAGGGGCTCGGGTCACCCGGTGACCGGGCCGTCATCCTGGCGCCGCAGGGCCTCGACTACATCGCGGCGTTCCTCGGCGCCATGCAAGCCGGATACATCGCGGTGCCGTTGTCGGCGCCGATGGGTGGTGCCAGCGACGAGCGCGTCGCATCGGTGCTCGACGACGCGTCGCCCAGCATTGTTCTCACGACCAATACGGCGCTCGACGATGTCAACGGCGCCATCAAGCAGCGGGTGGACGGAGTCAACCCGGCCGTCGTCGCCGTGGACGCACCGGACCTGGACGCCCGGGGCGGATCCAGGGGCGGCACGGACACCGTCGCCGAGACCGCCTATTTGCAGTACACCTCGGGATCGACCCGCGCGCCGGCCGGAGTTGTCATCTCGCACCGGAATCTGATGGCTAACTTCGAGCAGATAGTATCCGACTTCTTTTTCGAATCCGACGGTGTCCCACCACCTGATACAACCTGCGTGTCGTGGCTGCCGTTCTATCACGACATGGGTTTGGTGATCGGAATCTGCTTTCCGTTGCTGGCTGGACTGCACACAGTAGTCACCAGCCCGATCTCATTCCTGGCTCGACCGGCACGGTGGATGCACTTACTGGCCAGCTACCCCAGGGCGTTCAGTGCGGCGCCCAACTTCGCTTTCGAGGTGGCGGCGCGCAAGACCTCGGATGACGACATGGCCGGGTATGACCTGTCCGACGTGCTCTCCATCCTCAACGGTAGCGAGCGGGTACAGGCTGCGACGCTGCGGCGCTTCACGGATCGATTCGCCCGCTTCAACTTTCACGACAAGGTGATCCGGCCCTCGTACGGAATGGCAGAGGGCACGGTATATATAGCGACCCGGAATTGGCGCCAACCGCCTGAGATCGTGCACTTCGACGCTGACGAACTGTCGGTTGGGCAGGCGAAGCGATGCGCCAGCGGTACCGGCACACCACTGGTCAGCTACGGCCTGCCTCAATCACCACTACTGCGGATCGTCGACCACGAGACAAGCATCGAGTGTCCTAAGGAAACGGTCGGCGAGATCTGGGTGCACGGCGACAACGTCGCAGACGGGTACTGGAGCAAGCCAGAGGAGAGCGCTGCCACGTTCAAGGGCAAACTCGAGTCTCCGACTCCTGGAACACCAGCGGGCCCCTGGTTGAAAACCGGGGATCTGGGGTTCTTCTCCGTCGGCGAGTTGTTCATCATCGGCCGTATCAAAGACGTCTTGATTGTCTATGGGCGCAACCATTTCCCCGACGACATCGAAGCGACGATTCAGAAGGTCACCCCGGGCCGCTGTGCGGCGATATCGGTTCCTGACGATCAGACCGAGAAACTGGTCGCCATCATCGAAGTCAAGAATCCGGGCGACTCACAAGAAGGCACCAAAGGCAAGCTGGCCGGTGTCACCAGTGAGGTAACGT
>NZ_JBARMY010000271.1:0-5091 GCF_049802695.1 Mycobacterium sp. | reverse complement strand
CAGATGGCCGAACCGAAATGGGTGCTGGCGATGGGCGTGTGCGCCTCGTCGGGTGGAATGTTCAACAATTACGCGGTGGTCCAGGGTGTTGACCACATCGTCCCGGTCGACATCTACCTGCCGGGCTGCCCACCGCGGCCGGAGATGTTGCTGTACTCAATCCTGAAGCTGCACGAGAAGATTCAGGAGATGCCGCTGGGCGTCAACCGGGAGCGCGCCGTCGCCGAGGCCGAAGAGGCGGCGCTGGCGGCCCGGCCGACTATCGAGATGCGCGGACTGCTGCGATGAGTTCGCCGGAGCAGGACCCGAAGGAAGCGGTACGCCGCCCAACCGACGAAGTAATCGACATTCGGCACGGAATGTTCGGCGTCTACGACACCGGCGACACGTCCGGTTACGGGCGACTGGTCCGGGAAGTCACGCTTCCCGGTAGCAGCCCGCGGCCTTACGGTGGCTACTTCGACGAACTCGTCGATGAAGTCGGAGCAGCGCTGGGGCGCGTCGAGGTGTTGTACTCCGACGCCATCGAAAAAGTCGTGATTCACCGCGACGAACTGACCCTGCATGTGCGCCGTGAGCGGTTGCCGGACGTCGCGGGGCGGTTGCGTGATGATCCCAAGCTGCGCTTCGAATTGTGCCTGGGCGTCAGCGGCGTTCACTACCCGCACGACTCGGGCCGGGAACTCCACGCGGTGTACCAATTCAGGTCAATCACCCACGGCCGCAGCATCCGGCTGGAAGTGTCTGCGCCCGATGACGATCCGCACATCCCGTCGCTGTTCACCCTCTACCCCACCAACGACTGGCATGAACGTGAGACCTACGACTTCTTCGGGATCATCTTCGACGGTCACCCGTCGTTGAGCCGTATTCAAATGCCTGACGACTGGCACGGACATCCCCAACGCAAGGACTACCCGCTCGGCGGCATCCCGGTCGAATACAAGGGCGCCCAGATCCCCCCGCCGGACGAGCGGAGAGCTTACAACTGATGAGCGAAACCACTAGCAGACCAGCCGATCAGGGCGGCGGCCCCGAAACTGTCATCGCCGTCGTCGGTCAGGACTGGGAGCAGATCGTCGAGGCCGCCCGCAGCGGCGACCCGGGCGAGCGCATCGTCGTCAACATGGGGCCTCAGCACCCGTCGACCCACGGTGTGCTGCGGTTGATCCTGGAGATCGAGGGCGAAACGGTCACCGAAGCCCGCTGCGGCATCGGCTACCTGCACACCGGGATCGAGAAGAACCTCGAATACCGGTATTGGACCCAGGGCGTCACGTTCGTCACCCGAATGGATTATCTCTCACCGTTTTTCAACGAGACGGCGTACTGCCTCGGCGTAGAGAAGCTGCTCGGGATCACCGACCAGATCCCCGAGCGGGTGAATGTGATCCGCGTGATGATGATGGAACTGAACCGGGTGTCGTCGCACCTGGTCGCGCTGGCCACCGGTGGCATGGAGCTGGGCGCGATGACCGCGATGTTCCTCGGCTTCCGGGAGCGTGAGCTGGTCCTCAACATCTTCGAGTTGATCACCGGGTTGCGGATGAACCACGGCTATATCCGGCCCGGTGGATTGGCCCAGGACCTACCGCCCAACGCGGTCAACGAGATCCGCGAATTCCTGGACCTGATGAGGCACCGGCTGCGCGACCTGGAGAACCTGCTCAACGAGAACTACATCTGGAAGGCCCGCACCCAGGGCATCGCTTACCTGGACCTCACCGGCTGCATGGCACTGGGTATCACCGGCCCGATCCTGCGCTCGACCGGTCTGCCCCACGACCTGCGGCGGGCCGCACCGTACTGCGGATACGAGAACTACGAATTCGACGTGATCACCGACGACAGCTGTGATGCGTACGGGCGCTACATTATTCGCGTCAAAGAGATGAGAGAGTCGCTGAAGATCGTCGAGCAGTGCCTGGAGAAGTTGAAGCCCGGACCGATCATGGTCGAAGACCGCAAGATCGCCTGGCCCGCCGATCTCACAGTCGGCCCTGACGGCTTGGGTAACTCGGAAAAGCACATCGCCAAGATCATGGGTACCTCTATGGAAGCGCTGATCCACCACTTCAAGTTGGTCACCGAGGGCATCCGCGTTCCGGCAGGCCAGGTCTACACCGCGGTGGAGTCGCCCCGCGGCGAACTCGGCGTGCACATGGTCAGCGACGGCGGTACCCGCCCCTACCGGGTGCATTACCGCGATCCCTCGTTCACCAATCTGCAAGCGGTCGCCGCGATGTGCGAAGGCGGAATGGTCGCCGACGTGATCGCCGCGGTCGCCAGTATCGACCCGTTGATGGGCGGGGTCGACCGATGACCGAAGCGCAGGCTCCCGCCGTCGGCTCTTCAGGCGAGCGGGTGTTCATCCAACTCGGCCCGCCGCCGGAAGAGCCCGGGCAGTTCGTCGTCGACGGCGCACCGCAGTCCTACTCGGACGACGTTCTGGCGCGGCTGGAGGTCGATGCCAAGGAGATCATCGACCACTACCCCAACCAGCGCTCGGCGTTGCTGCCGCTGCTGCACCTGGTGCAGGCGGAAGACGGCTACCTCACGCCGGCGGGTCTGGAGTTTTGCGGAGCCCAGCTCGGGCTGACCGGAGCGGAAGTGGCCGCGGTGGCCAGCTTCTACTCGATGTACCGCCGCGGACCCACCGGCGACTATCTCGTCGGCGTCTGCACCAACACCCTGTGCGCGATCATGGGCGGCGACCATATTTTCGAATCGCTCAAAGACCATCTCGGTATCGACAACGACGAGACCACCGAAGACGGCAAGGTGACGCTGCAGCACGTCGAGTGCAATGCCGCCTGTGACTACGCGCCGGTGGTGATGGTCAATTGGGAGTTCTTCGATAACCAGACGCCGGAGTCGGCGCGCGCACTCGTCGACGGCTTGCGCTCCGGTGACATGCCGAAGCCGACCCGCGGTTCGCCGCTGTGCAACTTCCGGGAAACCGAACGGATTCTCGCCGGCTTCCCCGACCCACGCGCCGACGAAGGTCAGGGCGGTGCCGGCGCAGCCACCTTGGCCGGTCTGCGTGTTGCACAGGAGCACGACATGCAGGCACCGCCCCCCGACGCGACACCGTCCGGGAAAGGTGAGTGATGACTTCTTCTTCGGTGCAGAGCACGCCGTTGACTCCGGTGTTCAGCCGCTACTGGGATGACCCGCAGTCTTGGACGCTGGAGACCTACCGCCGCAATGACGGCTACAAGGGGTTGGAGAAAGCCCTGGAGATGGGCCCCGACGCGGTGCTGCAAACCGTGAAAGATTCCGGGCTGCGCGGACGCGGCGGCGCCGGATTCTCCACCGGCACCAAGTGGGGTTTCATCCCGCAGGGCGACGAGGGGCCGGCCGCCAAGCCGCACTACCTCGTCGTCAACGCCGACGAATCCGAACCCGGAACCTGCAAAGACGTACCGCTGATGTTCGTCACACCACACTTTCTGGTCGAAGGCAGCATCATTGCCGCCTACGCGATCCGCGCCAACACCGCGTTCATCTACATCCGCGGCGAAGTGGTGCCGGTGCTGCGGCGGCTGCGGCACGCGGTGGCCGAAGCGTACGAAGCCGGATACCTCGGTCGCGACATCGCCGGTTCCGGCTACGACCTGGAACTCATCGTTCACGCCGGAGCGGGCGCCTACATCTGCGGCGAGGAAACCGCAATGCTGGACTCGCTGGAGGGCCGGCGCGGCCAGCCCCGCCTTCGCCCGCCGTTCCCGGCGGTGTCGGGACTCTACGCGTGCCCGACGGTGATCAACAACGTCGAAACCATCGCCAGCGTGCCGCCGATCGTGCTCAACGGGGTGGACTGGTTCCGCTCGATGGGCACCGAGAAATCGCCCGGCTTCAACCTGTACTCGCTGTCCGGCCACGTCACGAAACCCGGCCAGTACGAGGCGCCGTTGGGCATCACGCTGCGCGAATTGCTGGAGTACGCCGGCGGAGTGCGGGAAGGGCACCGGCTGAAATTCTGGACGCCCGGCGGGTCGTCGACTCCGCTGCTCACCGAGGAGCACCTTGACGTTCCGCTGGACTACGAGGCCGTCGGCGCGGCTGGGTCGATGCTGGGCACCAAAGCGCTGGAGATCTTCGACGAGACCACCTGCGTGGTGCGCGCAGTGCGGCGCTGGACCGAGTTCTACCAGCACGAGTCCTGCGGCAAGTGCACCCCGTGCCGGGAAGGCACCTACTGGCTGGAGCTGATCTACGAGCGGCTGGAAACCGGCAAGGGCGCCATGGAAGACCTCGAGAAGCTGGCCGACATCGCCGACAACATCCAAGGCAAGTCGTTCTGCGCGCTGGGCGACGGCGCGGCGATGCCGGTGATCTCGTCGCTCAAGTACTTCCGCGATGAGTACGTCGCCCATGTCGAAGGGGGCGGCTGCCCGTTCGACCCCCGGGAGTCCATGCTCACGGCAAACGGAAAGGCCTGACCGCTTCACATGACGAGCATTTCTGATGTGCCCCGATCGGAGGAGTACGGCGAGGAAGTGCCGCCGGATCTGGTGACGCTGACCATCGACGGTGTCGAGGTCAGCGTGCCGAAGGGGACGCTGGTGATCCGCGCGGCGGAGCTGATCGGTGTGCAGATCCCGCGGTTCTGCGACCACCCGCTGCTCGACCCGGTCGGCGCCTGCCGGCAATGCATCGTGGAGATCGAGGGCCAGCGCAAGCCGATGGCGTCGTGCACGACACCGGTTGCCGACGACATGGTGGTGAAGACTCAGCTCACCTCAGGGGTCGCGGACAAAGCCCAGCAGGGCGTGATGGAGATGCTGCTGATCAACCATCCGCTGGACTGCCCGATGTGCGACAAAGGCGGCGAGTGCCCGCTGCAGAACCAGGCGATGTCCAACGGCCGCGCCGAATCCCGCTTCACCGACGAGAAGCGCACCTTCACCAAGCCGATCAATATCTCCTCGCAGGTGCTGCTCGACCGGGAGCGGTGCGTGTTGTGCGCCCGCTGCACCCGGTTCTCCGCACAGATCGCCGGTGACCCGTTCATCGAGATGCTGGAGCGCGGGGCGCTGCAGCAAGTCGGGATCTACGCCAACGAACCGTTCGACTCTTACTTCTCCG
>NZ_JBARMY010000270.1:0-3099 GCF_049802695.1 Mycobacterium sp. | reverse complement strand
GCGTAGGCGTTGGCCACCGCGGGGAAGACCGCGAGATCGTGGGTCAGCGCCGGAAGACTCCGATCCTGGATTGCCAGAAACGAATCCAGGTCGCTGAGCATCTGCCCGATCTTGTGGCCACGGCCGTTGACCGCCGACGCGATGGCACCGAGGGTCTCGTTGAGCTTGGCGGGATCGACCTTGGACAGCACCGAGGTCAGTTCCTGGAACACCGTGTTGATTTCCACGGTGACGTGTTTGCCGTCGAGAACCTGCCCGGCCTGCAATCGCTGTGGCGAGGGATCGGCGGGTGGTACCAGCTCGACGGATTTGGCGCCGAACACCGTTGTCGACGTGATGTCGACGAGCACATTGGCGGGAATGAGGCGTATCTGGGAGGGATCCAGCGCGAGGTGCAGGGCCGCTTGACCATTCGGCCGCGACTCGATCGAGGCGACCTTACCCACCTGCACGCCGCGCATCTTGACTTTGGCGTCGGGGTTCATCACCAGGCCGGCACGCGGCGACACTATTGTGACTGGAACGGCGTCGGTGAAACTGCCCCGGAACAAGCCCACAGCCACGGCCACAATCGCGGCAGCGACGACGACGGTCGCCAAACCCACCAGTGCGCGTCTCCCCCTGTGTGGCATCGGCTGGTCCCCTACCCCGACAGGTTGGAGTTTCCGTGGGAGCCCTGAGCAACGCGTCCGCTAGATGCAGTGGACGTGACCGGGGGTTGCAGCGGCATCCGCGCTCCCTGCTGGTGGATTGGTGATCCGCTCACTGCGTGCTAGCCATCTTCAAGATCGCGCTTGAGGTGAGTGGCATGGCGCTCCTCGGTCTTTTATTTGGATAACGTAATGTGAGGCACAGTAGAGCATAATGCTGTCTCAGCGATAGGCAGCGGTTTCCGCATTCTCGGCCGGGTGTAGTTTCTCTCACCGCGGCGACCGGATTGTTTTGCTCGTGACTCAAACCAGTGCGACAACACGACCCCCCACGCCGGGTGCACCGAGCCGCAGTCCGCTGCGCAGGGTCTGGCGCCACAAACGTGAGCAAATAGGGCCACGGCAGGGGGTCCACACCGTCTGACCCCGGTCTCCTTGGGCTCAGACCTGTCACGCCGCTGCCCAGTCAGCTGATATCCAGAATGCGGTCGCGCGCTTCCTACGGAGGCATGTGCCCGCATCGCGTGCGGAATTGCTGGTCTCTTATTTAGAGACTCTTCCTCTACTAGAGGTGATATCAGACTTCAAAGCAGGCCGACGTATCAACGACGTCGCCCGCCGGTTCCGCGCCGCTAAGGAGGCGCTCGAACGTGTCGAGATTGAAGGCGGCCGCCCCGGCGTTGCCCTACGAAGCCCACCTGGTGCACGCCGCCGGCCACCAGTAGTGGATGACGGAAGAGCTCAGCACTTCACCAGCAGGGGCAGCCGCTCGTGGCGTCGCACCAGAAGGCTGTCGAGCCATCGTGGGGCGCGGTCAGGGTCAAGCGCGAACGATCGGGTTCGTTCCAGCAAAGCAGTGATGACGATCCGGGCTTCCATCCGCGCGAGAGCGGCCCCGACACAGTAATGGATCCCGTGGCCGAAGGCCAGATGATGGCGAGGCGACCCGCGCGTGAGATCGACTGCGTCAGGTTTATCGAACTCGGCAGGATCGCGGTTCCCCGCACCGAAGAGCAACAACGCTGTGGAACCAGCGGCGATGTCGACACCTCCCAGCGCCGTATCGCGAGGCACATAGCGCATCATCTGCCGGAACGGCGACTCAACGCGCAGCGCCTCCTCCACGAACACCTGGACGTCCCCGGGGTGCTTCCGCAGCCACTGCTGGAGGTCAGTGTCCTCGGCGAGCAGACGGACCGCGTTGCCGAGCAAGCTTGTCGTCGACTCCCCGCCAGCGCTGAGCAAGGTGTGCAAGATGGTGGTGGCCTCAGCCATTCCCAATGTGCCGGCATCGACTGCCAACCGCACCGCCAACAGGATCCCCGGCTCGTCGTCGCGGCCGGCGCCCGCAATCTGGTTCCGTATCCAGGCCTGAATGATCTCGGTCCGGCCGACTAGGGCGTCGAGCTGGTCCAGCGACATCGTGCCACCGACAAGTGAAGTCGAGTCAAACGCTGCTTCCAGCAGCTGCACTGGGTCAGCGTCGCGGAAACCGATCAGCTTGGCGACTACGGTGATCGGCACGAGGTTGCCGATCACAGCCATGAACTCGAACGCGTCGTCTCGCAGGGCCTGCTCGACGGTTGTCGCCGCTAGCGCGCAGATGTCCTGTTCCAGTGTGTGAATTCGGCGTGCTACCAGTTCCGGGAAGACGGCGCGCCGATGGATCGTATGTAGCGGAGGGTCTGCAGCTGCCAGAGTCGGGGTGACGGCCCCGGCGAAGTCGAGCCGGGCCGGCAGTCCGTCGGGGTCGCGGTACAGCAAGCACGGCATCTCCGAGGAGAAGTCGGTAGGGCGTGCCACGGCCTCGGACAGCAACGAAAACGTGCTGATGGCAACCACTTTCGCGTCAGGGACTCTCCAGACAGGTGCGTGTTGCCGCAATGCCACGTAGAACTCGTAGGGATCTTCGAGAACGATCGGGTCCAGCAGCATCGAGGCCGTCAGAGTGGTCATCTGCGCCCACCACGAAGCCGATACGGCCTCATCGAGCCATCGTGGACGGGGGACTCAGCCTTCGTCGCATCACCCACGGAACCACCACCTTTCGACGTGCACATGCGGTCCTTCGAAGACCCATCACCGGGGCCCATAGTCGTTGCTATCGCGGTTTCTCAATCCGATGCCCGTCCAGCAGTCCGGTCAACCCGCTCGGCTGATGGGGTCCGATGGCGATCTGCTCGACGACACCGACGCCGCGGCGGTCACCCATCGTCGCGGTAACAAGGTTTTGGACATGGATTGACGCGAAGTCGGTGGGATCGAAGTCGTCCAGCCGGATCGACTCGCGCCCGGTCTCAAGCGGACCGTGCAGGCTTCCGTGACCCCAGTGTGGGTGCCAGTAACCGATGCCGCGCATCCGGAAGGTGAATTTCTTCTCGACCTCGATCAGGACTTCGCCCTCGTCGGGGTCATCGAACCACAGTCGCGCGCGTTTGATTTCACGGCG
>NZ_JBARMY010000269.1:0-3609 GCF_049802695.1 Mycobacterium sp. | reverse complement strand
GAGCTGGGCCTGCAGCGCGGGCGCTTCCGGAGTGGTCAGCCCGCTGGAGATGTCAATGCCACCGATCCGGATCCCGATGGTGCCGATCAGCCCCGGAACGCGCCCGGCCGCGGACAAACCGGCCTCGGCGAGGTAGGTGGTGGTGGTCTTGCCGGAGGTGCCGGTGACGCCGATGACGGTGATCCGCCCGGAGGGGTGTCCGTACACCGTGGCGGCCAGTTCACCGAGCACGGCTCGCGGCGCCGGATGGACCAACACCGGCGCTGATCCGGCGTGGCCGGCGATCTGAGCAACTCCTTCGGCGTCGGTGAGCACTGCCACCGCGCCGCGTTGCACTGCGTCAGCCGCATAGCGGGCGCCGTGCGTCGTCGCGCCGGGCAGCGCGGCGAATAAGTCGCCCGGCACGCTGTCCTGCGCCCGCAACGTCACGCCGGTGATCAGCACGTCGGGCACGACTCCGCGTCGATCCGGGCCGTCCGGGACCTCCGCCCCGACCGCCGCCGCCAACACCGGTAGCGGGACGCCCATGCCGACGGCAGGGCGCAGCTCAGTGGACACCGGTGTCACCTCCTGCCGCTGTGTCACGCCGATGATCAGCGACGACACTACCCAGCATCCGGTAAACGCTTCCGCCCTGTCGTCGTCGCTTTGACCGGCCGTCACACCCGCCACATCTCTCTCCGCAGGCAGGGAGTGCCGTTGTGCCCACCTTCGAGCGACTTCGGCGATAGTCGCTGCGAGGCGGGCAAAAGGTGCCTACCTCCTGCCCCGAGAAGTAAGTGACACAAGTGGTCAGCAGGCAGGCCCGGTTGCTGATTGGAGCTGGCCGAACCGGCGTAAAGCCGCCGGCAGCGGGGTAGTCACGCAGGCGTGAGTTCACCAGGTTTGGTCATCGTCGGCAGCGGACCGGCAGGCGTGAGCGCCGCCGAGGCGTTCCGGCAACACAATTCGCAGGACACCGTTCGCATCCTGACCGACGATCCGGCGCTGCCCTACGCCCGGCCCCCGCTCAGCAAGGAATTTCTGCGCGGCGAGGCCGACGCGGCCGACGGCGAGTTGCATCCCGCTGACTGGTTCGACGACAACGGAGTCGAACTGGTCCACGCAGCAGGTGTCGACGGCGTCGACGTCACCGACTACTCGGTGAGCGCCGGCGGGACCCGTTACCCCTACCGGTGGCTGGTGCTGGCGTGCGGGGCCAAGCCGGCACCGTTCCCGGTGCCCGGAGGTGAGCAGGCGCTACAGCTGCGTTCGCTGGCCGACGCCGAGTCGCTGCGCAACGCCGCCGTCGCAGCCGATTCCGCGGTGGTGATCGGCGCGGGCTTCATCGGTTGCGAAGCAGCGGCCTCGTTGGCGATGCGGGGTGTGGCGACCACACTCGTCGCGCCGGATCCGGTGCCGCAGGCCAAGCGTCTGGGCGACGACGCCGGTCGACGCATCACCAGCCTGCTGACCGAGACGGGAGTGCGCTACGCCGGGTCGGTGTCGGTCAGCGGTCTGGACAAGGGTGCGGTCCGGCTCGACAACGGGGTGACCATCGACTGCGATCTAATCCTCGCGGCGACCGGCATCCAGCCGCAGTCCGCCCTGGCCGAAGCCGCCGGAATCAAGACCAGCGACGGCCGGATCGTCGTCGACGCGCAGATGCGGACTTCAGCTGACAACGTGTTCGCCGCCGGCGACGTCGCTTTCGCCTTCAACAACACCGCCGGCCGGCGGGTGGCGGTTGAGCATTGGCAGGACGCGGTCGACCACGGCTCGATCGCCGGCGCGGTCGCGGCGGGTCAGGCCGCCGAATGGGATGGTGTGCCGGGCTTCTGGACCACCATCGGCGAAGCGACTTTGAAGTATCACGCGTGGGGCGACGGATTTCAGCACGCCCGGATGGTGGAACGCAACGGCGGCTTCACCGTCTGGTACGAGGCCGACGGCGCGACGGTTGGTGTGCTGACCTACAACGCCGACGACGACTATGACGGCGGCGAAGACTTTATCCGGCAGCGACGCCCGATCCCCGCTTAGCCGCTCGCTGCGCGGTCAGGCAATCGGTACGCCGGTGCGGGCGGCCACCGACTCGCCGTCGGCGGTGTCGAAGACGTCGACGGCGACGTCGGCGTCCCGGTAGCTGCCGATCGAATGGAAACCGGCGGTGGCGCCGATGACCTCGTTGGCGCGATCACCCGACATCAGGTAGCCCTCGACCGGGTGACGCCAGTGCGCCGCGAGCACCGTCGCATCGGAGGCCAGCGCCGGGCATTCCCGGTCCAGCACAGCGCGAAGCGCATCAGGAGTCAGGTAGTAGCCGACTTCGGAGAGCACCAGGAGGTCGAACGGGCCGGACGGCCAACCTTCATCGAGCGACCGCTGCAGCAGCCTCACCCGGTCGCGCTCGCCTGCCGCACGCAGTCGCCGGTCGGCGCCGTCAAGCGCCGCGGCAGCGACATCAGTGGCTGTCACCCGCAGGCAGCGCTGGGTCAACAGCGCGGTCAGCACCCCGACGGAACAGCCCGGTTCGAACGCATGCCGGTAGCGCTGCCTGGGCATCAGCGCCAGGGTGATCGCATACTTGCGCTGCTCATACCAGCGGGTGCCGAGCTCCCACGGATCGGCCGACGACGCATACATCCGACCGAAGTAATCATCGGGCAGCCTGGTCAGACGAACACCACCTCCCCCACCGCCAACAGCCGGTGCACCACCGTCGGCGGCAACACCGGGGCGGCATCCGGCGTCGGCTCGATCTGGCTCGAAAAGCATTGCGCCGCGACCGTCTTGGCGGCCAGCGCCGCTGCCGTCAAGGGGATTCGACGGGCCCGGTGCCACGGCACCGCGGGGTCGTCGGGTTTGGCCCAGTGCCACATCCACACCGGGTACTCGATCAGCACCGCACCGCTTCGGGCTGCCGCGGCGGCAGCGGCGCGCCCCACCGCCTCGTGGTCAGGATGACCGTCGCCTCGCCAGGTCGCCGCACACCACCGGCCGGCCGGGAAATCGTTAAACAGGTCGGCGATTCGCTCTGTCAGCTGCTGTTCATGGCAGGCCACTGCACCGTCGGGTAATTGCAGTCGGACCGGATCGCCGGCGCCCAGCACTTCGGCGGCTCGGCGCAGCTCGGCGCGGCGCACCCCTTCGAGAGCGGCCCGACCCCGGTCATCCAACCCCGGGTAAGCGGCTCCGCCGTCGGTCACCGACACCAATTGCACGTCGACGCCGGCTGCCCGCAGCATCGCCACCGTCGCCCCCATGCCCAGCGTCTCGTCGTCGGGGTGCGGTGCGATGACCGTCAGACCCGGGCAGTCGGCGAGATCCAGTGCTGCGAAGCGGTGCTCCCAACCGGTCCACTGTTCGACGGGGGTGCCCCCGTTGGGGATCGGGCTGGCCTGCAGGCGCGCACTGGTCGACAGGGACATCTCAGGCATCAAAATCCTGGTCATGGCCGGCCGCTGCGAGCAATCCGAGTGCGGCCAGGTCGCGCTCGGCGTGGCTTTGCCGCACGTAAACAGTCAAATCCGCGACCGCGCGGGCGTGCCGCTCGTCGAGGCACAGCGGTCCGGGGCCCAGCGCCCGACCCGTCCGCTGCAGAGCCTCGTCGACCGCCGTCTCCACCAC
>NZ_JBARMY010000268.1:0-6501 GCF_049802695.1 Mycobacterium sp. | reverse complement strand
CGTCGCCGCGCGGTCCGGTGGCCGGAAGATCTTCGGCCTGGCAACGTTGAATGTCCGCTTCCGCTGACCTGGCGGTCTCGGTGACGATGGCGGTCGACGACGACGAAGGAGAACGACTTCCGCCGACTACTGTCGAGACGCGGTAAAGATCGGGAGGCCCGTCGCCTCCTCGGCCATACCCTGCCCGCCATTCTGGACGAACTCCATTCGGGTGCAGTGGTTCTTCGCCGTGGTGATCGTCCGCTGGTTGCGCACGCCGATCTCAAGCGCGCGTCTTCCAGACGTGTTCCCTCACAAGAACTTCTGCCTGCGAGATCCGACAAGTAGTGGTTCGAGCGAGGCGACTCTTCTAGCCGAGTTGACCACGGCGCCGACTGGCCGCCGGGCTGGCAAGCATCGCAGGTGAACGCGCTGAAGCCGACTACCGCTGATGGCTCGAGCTGCGGCTGCTCTAGTGGTGCAGGCCGCGCGCTGACCCGCGGATCCGTACACCACCGCCACCGATAACCCGACTATGTCGGCTGAGCTGCCCCGGTGTCTCTGCGCAGAGAAAGTTCGGGAATAAGCTCTTACTACTGTGGTCTCATGCGACATCCACCACCATGGAGTGAGCGGTGGGTCCCAGAGCGGACCGGCGGTGACGCGCAGCATTTCCGTGGCGGTCAAGGCGTGTCGTTCACTGCCAGGGCCAGGGACGGCTCCGGACCTCGCGTGCTCATCAAAACGCTGCGGCCTGACCGCGTGCGGAACCTACAAGCTCGCAGACGATTTAAACGCGAAGTAAGCGCTTACGAGACGCTCGCCGGTCTCGGTCCGCCGCGGATCTTGGACCACAACGCCAGCACGTGGGAGGACCGTCGAACGCCGATGTATATGGCAACGGAATTCGTCGCCGGCATTGTTCTGCAGGGTTATGTCGAAGCGGGAAACGCCGTTGACTTCGAAACAGGGTTAGCGTGCGTCAGAGAACTCGCGGCTGTGTTAAACCGCTGCCACGCAAACGATGTCACCCACCGGGATCTCAAGCCGTCCAACGTTGTCCTTCGAGACAGCGACATCACCAGGCCGGTACTAGTGGACTTCGGCCTCTCGTTCAACAACGCCGACGAAGACGACCCGCTGACCCGATTGAACGAAGAAGTCGGAAACAGATTCCTTCGCCTGCCTGAGCACCGCAGCGGTGGAAGAGCCCCCGCAAGCGATGTCACGCAACTGGCAGGCATCTTCTTCTACGTCGTCACGGGCCGCGAGCCGCTCGTTCTCAGAGACGAGTACGACCTGATGCCCCACCGGCGGCCCGAAGCACGTGGCGTGTTCGAAGTCCTTATCGATTCTCGCCGTCGGCTAAGGTTGCTGACCGTACTTGACACCGCTTTCGCGACGGACCTATCGCGGCGGTACGCCACAGCGCCGGATCTCATTTCGGCATTGGAGAACGCCATGCTCAGTGACCAACAGGGTCCCGGAGACCTCGATGACCTCCTCGCCCAAGTGGATGACGTCCTCATCAATCAGGGGGTATCCGCTTCGAGCGAACGCCGCGAATCCCTCACTGCGTTTCTGAACTCAATAAGCAGGATCGCCACCGACTTTGCGCAAGCGCGCAAGCTGCACATGTCAACCGCATCTTCAACGCCGGGGGCGACTTCCGGCGAGGAATGGCAAGAGCGGCGGGCGGCGGTTATAGCACCCGGTAGCAGGGCCACAACCTTCCCGGTGTACCGGATCGAGCGCCGCGGGCCCGACGATTACGTCCTGCTCCTTGATGGGAATGAAGTATGGCGGGGCGAATCTGCCACCGACGCTCCGTTCACATCCGCTGTACAGACCGCGCTGGCTCGGCAGTTCCTGGCCGACCATGCCAGCCCTCCTGCTACCGAGACCTGACCGCTCAGCACTTCAAAGCGAATCCGAGGAGTGCCGAGCAGCAGCGCTTCCGCCGAGCCCCTTTTCTCACATTCATGTCCAATTGGACACCGAGTGGAATTTCATTTGAGAATTGGACACGCAGTTTGAGAGAGACAAGAGAACCTACACTCAGTGCGCCATGTTGGCGAACCGCGACAGGTGCAGCTGATGCGCCACGGTCACCGTCTTGGTCGGGCCGTTACGGTGTTTGGCCAGAATGAGATCCGCCTCGCCGCCGCGCGGGTCGTCACGCTCGAACGCATCCGGCCGGTTCAACAAGATGACCATGTCGGCATCTTGTTCCAAAGAATTATGCGCAGTGATACCGCTTGCGACGAAATTGTGTGTGCCGTCCACAGTTCCGTCATAAACATCCTGCTCGCCTAAGCTCGTGATCTCAACGATTGTGTCCCAGAAGACGTTATTCGTCGCCAGCGCGTGAAGGCCTCGATCCTCGAGCAGCACCGCCACTTCGTGCAAGCGCGGGCGCCCTGGCGCAAACCTTCGGGTGGCACCGGCAAAGCTTGACATCATCGACCGCGAGAGCTCACTGTGCGTGATTCCCTTCGAGGACAGGGCTTCCCCGATCTTCGCCCAAACCTCCTTAGGTATGGTGTCGCTACCCGGACGGCCCTGTCGTGTGTCCAGTAGAGCGAGGACCTCCGCAGCCGAACGACCCCTTGCGCCGTAGACTCCGATATTGCAGAGGAACTGCTTCTGGTTCTCAGCGCGGTCAATGCAAAGATGCCAACAATCGCGATAGCCCATTTTGCGTGCTCGCTTGATGCGGCTGCATACACCGATACGAAGCAGTAGCTGCGCAACATCCTCTACCAGTCGGCGACTGGTGGACGCGTAGTATATTTTCGCTTGACCAGCCACATGCTCCCACCGCACCGAACCGTCGGTAGCCCACAAGTGCCTCAGAAACAGCGCCACTTGGTCGTTCGGCGACGCGAAAATAGCTTCCGGAACAAACTTTTCGTGACTGCGCTTCCCGAACAGCCCCAAGCCGTCTAACCATGCCGCGATCGGGTTGCCTCGACCGCGCGCCAGCCGCTCTGGCGAGGGCAACCGCAGGGTGGTCACCCGTGCAGCCGGATACTCGTCTCGCACGGCCGTCACACCGAAATTCGCAGCCGAGACTGTGACCGCAACTAGGTTTGCCTCGTCGACCGACGCGTACCGGATCGGTTGCTTCTTCACGCACGACCCGTCGCCGATCATGTGGGCGAGCAGGATCACTTCCGAGTCATCCATCCGCTGGGTGCGGACAGGCTCGGGCACTCGGCGGGGCGTCGCGATTCGGTCGCCAACGTTCAGTTGTCCCAACGGAGTCCAACCATCAAGCTGCAAGAAGGGATGGTTGCTGGTGGCCTCGACCTCGCGTCCGGACGCAAGTCGAAGCTTAAACACCTCCTTGCGGCCGCTCGGGAACACGTTGGTCATCGGCCGGGCCACCATGCGCAGCTTGTCGTCCAAGGACCACACCAGGGGTCGCTCGCCGCTTTGGATGAGCTCGCCGAACGTCACCTCAGCGCCGTTGTCCGCGCAGAGAATTCGTGTCGCCGCCGTCATGCACCCCGACTCGCGCAGGTCGGACAACATCGGCTTCTTGTCGGTGCGCTGCTCGGGACCACGGTTGAGCTGGCTGATCGCGATGACCGGAACCGCGAGCTCTTTGGCCAACAGCTTGAGATGACGCGAGAATTCGGACACCTCGACCTGCCGCGACTCATGCCGCTTGCCTGACGTCATCAGCTGTAGATAGTCGACAACAACCAGCTTCAGGTCCGCTTTTTGCCGCAGCCGGCGTGCTTTGGCGCGGACCTCCATCATCGTCAGGTTCGGCGAGTCGTCGATATACAGGGGCGCCTCGCTGATTTCGCTCATCCGCCGCGCCAGCCGGGTCCAGTCGTCGTCACTCATCCGCCCCGAACGCATATCGGCCAATTTGATTTTCGCCTCGGCCGACAGCAGCCGCATCACGATCTCAGACTTGCTCATCTCCAGCGAGAAGATCACGCTGGCCATCCGGTGCTTGATCGAGCACGACCGCATGAAATCCAGACCCAGCGTGGAATTGTGCGTCGGCACCATACCCCGCCCGGCCAGATACAGATGCGCAGGGTTGTCGACCTCGACGCAACGCACTGGAACGCTACCCACCCGGCGCACCGCGTCGATCTGCAGAACCGGCGCCATCAATGTCGCGGCGCCCTGCCGCCCGGCATACCGCCCGATCGACCCGGCGGCAGCGATAGTGTCCAGGCCGCGACGTAATTCGGCGGTGGTGCGCACACCGTATCCGGTCGGCCATTGGTGTAGCGCGTCGGCGACGATCACCGTGCCGTCGGAGAACTCCACTTCGTAGCAGGGCCGGCCCAGCATCACTTCGGTTGCCGCCACCACCTGAGTGGGCTGCCCGTCAGCGCCGAGCAACTCGTCACCGACGCCGACATCACCCATTGTCGTCCAGCCGGCCGGCGCCGGCAGCGGAGTGTCCAGCGCCAGCGCCTTGCCCACACCGGGGCGGGCCGCCACGATGATCATCTGCCCGGGATGCAGGCCGTTGGTCACCTCGTCGAGCTCGGTGAAGCCCGTCGGCACACCGCGGGCCAGCCCACCGTTGGAGGCGATCGCGTCGATCTCGTCCATCGTCGGCTGCAGCAAATCTTCCAGCGGCACGAAATCCTCTGACAGCCGCCGGTCGGTCACCTCGTAGATCTCGGCCTGCGCGCGGTCGACCACCTCGGCGACGTCGGAGCCGTCCGCGCCGGCATAGCCGTACTGCACCACCCGGGTACCGGCCTCGACCAGCCGGCGCAGCAGCGCCTTCTCCGCGACGATTCCCGCGTAGTAGCCGGCGTTCGCCGCCGTCGGCACTGTCGAGATCAGCGTGTGCAGATACGGCGCACCGCCGATCCGGCGCAGCAGACCGCGACGGTCGAGCTCGGCCGCGACGGTCACCGCGTCGGCCGGCTCACCTCGCCCGTATAGGTCCAGGATGGCGTCGTAAACGTTCTGATGCGCCGGGCGGTAGAAGTCCCCGGGCCGCAGCCGTTCCAAGACGTCAGCGATGGCGTCCTTGCTCAGTAGCATTCCGCCCAGGGCCGACTGCTCTGCCGCAAGGTCTTGCGGCGGCTGACGGCCGAGGTCCTCACTAGGTGACACCGAATCAACACCTGGATATCCGAGGTCATCGACGACTGCCAATGCAGATCTCACCTCCTCCGGCAACGCTCGAACGCACATTCGATGTCGGTTTCTCCGACTGTAAATGACGGCCCCGACATTCCCCCGCAATAGACCGCGTGGGGCCGTGACGGGTCGACGGTAAGCGTTGCTGGCGCGGACTCCAAGACCCGTTGTTGGCGGACCTGTGGATCGGATGTGCATAGCCGGGAGCACCATGTTGAGTCGGGTGTGGACAACCTGTGGAGGAAGGTGCGGCGTCACACCATCGGCGCAGGCTAACGGCCCAGAACAGTGCCGATGCCGTGTGGATGACAATCTCTCCGGCGTGTCTCGCGAGGTTGCCGCGTCGGGCGTGTTGTGTTTCAGCGGCTTATGCGAGGCGTTAACGCACAGTTACGTTCACTGGCCGACGGGCACCGAAAAAAGTTCGCCAGCGTGTTGCCAGCGACACGCCGCAGGGAACCCGCAAAAGGTCTCGCCCGGGGTGCGCGTGTGCTACGGGTCAGGCGTCTGCGATGACGTCGACCGAGAATTCCACGTCGACGTCGGGGTGCAGGTGCACCGACACTGGGTGGCTGCCGACTGCTTTGATGTGCGCCTTGGGCAGCCGAACAGTGCGCTTGTCGAGGTTGGGTCCGCCCGCTTTCTTGATCGCGGCGACGACGTCGCCGGCGGTCACCGAGCCGAACAGCTTGCCCGAATCGCCGGCGGCCTTCACCGGAAGCGGCACCGCACCCAGCCCCTCGATAGCCGCCTTGAGCTCCTTGGCGTGGTCGAGGTTGCGGACCTGCTTGGATTCGCGGGCGCGGCGGATATCGTCGACCTGCTTCTGGGCGCCGCGCGAGGCGACGATCGCCAGCCCCCGCGGCAGCAGGAAATTGCGTCCGTAGCCGTCTTTGACTTCCACGGTGTCGCCGATGGCACCGAGGTGGTTGACGTCGGCGGTCAGGATCAGCTTCATCGTCTGTCGATTCCGTTCTGGTTCTAGCGCGCGGAGGAGGTGAAGGGCAGCAACGCCACCTCGCGAGCGTTCTTGACCGCAAGGGCGATGTCACGCTGGTGCTGTACACAGTTGCCGGTGACGCGGCGCGCCCGGATCTTGCCGCGCTCACTGATGTAAGTGCGCAGCAAAGCGGTGTCCTTGTAGTCGATCGCTTGGCCTTTCTTCGCGCAGAACACGCACTTGCGTGTCTTGACCGGCTTCTCCGGAGCCGGGCGCCGCTTGTTGGACTTAGCCATGGTCTGTCTCTTTCGTCTGATCGGATGTCGTGTCAGCGGATGCCGGGCACCCGCGAGTCGTCTCTAGAAGGGGGGTTCGTCGTCACCGCCGCCGAACGAGCCCGAAGCCGGGGCGCTGCCCCACGGGTCGTCACCGCTTCCGCCGGCGGCCTGGGC
>NZ_JBARMY010000267.1:0-6047 GCF_049802695.1 Mycobacterium sp. | reverse complement strand
GTGCGGTTGCGGCCGGTGCGTATGCGCGACGCCGCGCAGTGGAGCCGGATCCGGCTGGCCGACCGCCGTCACCTGGAACCGTGGGAGCCTAGTGCAGGGGTGGAATGGACTGTGCGGCACACGGTTTCATCTTGGCCGGTGATGTGTTCGAGTCTGCGCTCAGAGGCCCGCAAAGGCCGGATGCTGCCCTACGCCATTGAGCTCGACGGGCAGTTCGCCGGCCAGCTGACCATCGGAAACATCACTCATGGAGCGTTGCGGTCGGCGTGGATCGGTTACTGGGTCACCAGCTCGGCGACCGGCGGAGGAGTGGCGACCGGGGCGTTGGCGTTGGGTCTGGACCATTGCTTCGGCCCAGTCACCCTGCACCGGGTCGAGGCCACCGTGCGACCTGAGAACGCGCCCAGCCGCGCGGTCCTGGCAAAAGTCGGCTTCCGCGAGGAGGGTCTGCTGCGGCGCTACCTCGAAGTCGACGGCGCTTGGCGGGACCACTTGCTGGTGGCCCTGACCACCGAAGAGGTCTACGGGTCGGTGACGTCGGCTCTGGTGCGCAACGGTGGCGCCCACTGGGCCTGACGGCCCCAGAAATCTGTCCAGTTTCTTATGTGACACGTGTGACCAATGATGCGCGCGAGCAAATTACAGGTGTGTAATGAGTCACCGGCGCGGCCCCTCTGCGCTGGCCTTTTGAGCCTGGCTGGGAAAGGAGCAATTCACCATGCCAAGCATTCCGCAATCGCTGCTGTGGATCTCACTCGTCGTGCTCTGGCTGTTCGTGTTGGTGCCGATGCTGATCAGTAAGCGCGATGCGGTGCGTCGGACCAGTGATGTGGCGTTGTCGACGCGGGTGCTCAACAGTGCCCACGGCATCCGGCTGCGCCGGGGCACCAAACCCGCCGCCGGGCACCGCAGCGATCCCAACTGGCAGCCGGCCGAAGATCAGTACACGCATCCGGCCGATGACCTCGACGACGATGTCGATCACGACGACGCCGATGACGGTGCGCCGACGCGGCCGACGGTGGTGACCGTGGCGGTCGCCGCCGCGGTCACCGAGGCTGAATTGATGCACCCGGACGTCTCGGACGATCACATCGAAATCGCCGACGGCGAGACCGCGCCACTTGCGACCGGCGGCGCCGTGTCAACCGATGCAATGCTGGCCGCGGTCGTCGGCGAGGTCGAGGCAGTTGTGGGGGCAGCGGTGACGGAGGTGGTCAAGGAGGCAGAAGCCCCGACCGCTGATCTCCAGATCGGCACGGATCAAGCCGACGACGATGCTCCGGAGTCTGAGATCGACGAAGAGGCCGACGTTTACGAAAGTGTCGACGACACCTCCGGATTGGAGCCGGTCGAGGAGCCGCCCACCGCAGCGATACCTGCAGTGCCGCGGCATCGCCGCTACCACTCGGACACCGCCGCAGCGGTCAGTGCTCGCAAATTCCGGTTCCGCAGACGCGCCGTCACGGCAATGGTGCTCAGCCTGGCGGTATCGGCCGCGCTTGCCGACTTGGTGGCACCGGCGCTGTGGTGGACCTTCGGGGTTGCGGCCGGCGTGACGGTGTTCTATTTGGGTTATCTGCGTAGGCAGACCCGCATCGAAGCACGGCTGCGCCGCCGCCGGGTGCAGCGCATGGCAAGGTCCCGCTACGGGGTGGAGAATACCCATGACCGCGAGTTCGACGTGACCCCGTCGCGACTGCGGCGCCCAGGCTCGGTGGTGTTGGAGATCGACGACGAGGACCCGATTTTCGAGCACCTCGAATACGCACCCGCTGCCTACCACGAATACGATTTGCCCCGCGCCGCCGGCCAGTAAAGACGGTGACTGGCGTGGCGTCAGCCACCAGGTCGCTGGCAATCGAGTACGTGCCGAACGGGATAGCTTGCCGGGCAATGATCACGAGGCGCGCATGCTGACACAGTTCGGGATCACCGTTCCGGTGTTGGCTGCGCCGATGTCAGGCGGTCCGAGCACGCCGGCGATGGCGGTGGCGGCCAGCCGAGCCGGCAGCCTCGGGATGCTGGCAGCCGGATACAAGACGCCAACCGCGCTCGAAGAGCAGATCAAAGAGGTTCGCGCACAATCGGTCCCGTTCGGTGTCAATCTGTTCGTCCCGAACACCATGCCGGTCGACCCCGAGCAGTATCGCCTTTACGCCGCAGCCATCCGGTCCGACGCCGAGAAGTTCGGGCTGACCCTGCCGCCTGAGCCGATCGAGGACACCGATGCCTTCGACGAGAAGGTCGAACTCCTTCTCGACGATCCGGTTCCGTTGGTGAGCTTCACCTTCGGTATTCCGCCGGACGAAAGCATCGCCCGGCTGAAGTCGGCGGGCAGCGTGGTCGTACAGACGGTCACCAGCCTCGACGAGGCGGTTACCGCCCGTGACGCCGGAGCCGACATGCTGGCCGTTCAGGCCTATACTGCTGGCGGGCACTCGGGCACTTTGACGCCCACCAAGCCGCTGACACCGGCACCGATCACTGATCTGGTCGCTCGAATCAGCGAGGCGATGGACTTACCGGTCCTGGCCGCCGGCGGCCTGGCCACACCGCAGGCGGTGGCCGCTGTGATCCGAGCCGGCGCGGCGGCCGCCGTGGTCGGCACCGTGTTGCTGCGCGCGACGGAAAGTGGTGCGTCGAGCACACATCAGGCCGCGCTGGTGGACCCGGCGAGGACCGAGACGGTGCTCACGCATGCGTTCACCGGCCGGCCCGCCCGCGGCCTGCGCAACGCGTTCATCGACAACCACGAAGCCGAGGCACCGCTGGGCTACCCGGCTATTCACCATCTGACCAGCCAGTTGCGCAAGGCTGCCGCCGCCGCGGGGCAGCCCGATTACGTGCATCTGTGGGCGGGAACCGGCTACCGGCACGCCACCGCCGAACCGACCGCTGGCATCCTGCAGCGCCTCGCCGGTGATCTGTGAGCTTGGCTCTGCGCCGGTGCAGGTTGCGGCCGCGCCGCGCGTGACTGGTAGCCTGCTAGCGATCAGGGGCTATGGCGCAGTTGGTAGCGCGACTCGTTCGCATCGAGTAGGTCAGGGGTTCGATTCCCCTTAGCTCCACCCTTAGCTCCACCGGCATTTTGGCAATCCAACCCTTCTGTGTTTGCTACCGGCGACGTCTCAGAATTTTTAGTCCCCCGGTGGGTTTAGCTGAAAGACCTGATCGTGTGGTTGTCGAGCGCTCGCTGCGGCCACCAGTTCCGTGGGCCCAGCAGCCCGGCGACTGCAGGTACGGTGAGAGCGCGCACGATGAAGGTGTCCAGCAGCAGGCCGGCGCCAATGGTGAATCCGACCTGGCCGATGCTGTAAGTCGGGCTGGCGAGCATGGCCAGCATCGTCAGCGCGAAGATCACGCCGGCCGTTGAGACCACACCGCCGGTCGCCTTGAACGCCCGCAAGATTCCGGTGTTGATTCCTCTCGCGGACTCGACGCGGATTTGCGACATGAACATCATGTTGTAATCGGATCCCACGGCGACCAGAGCCACGAAAGCCAGTGGTGGAACGGCCCAGTAGATGTCGACGCCGAAGCATTCTTGCCACACCAGTACTGTCAGCCCGAGCGCCGCCGCGTATGACAGCGCGATGGTGGCGATCAAGTACAGCGGCGCCAGCAGTGACCGAAGCAGTCCGATCAAGATGATGACGATGAACAGCAGCGCGCAGATCGCGATCAGCACGAAGTCGGCCATCACCATGTCATGTAGGTCTCGGAAACCCGCGGCGAGGCCAGTCGCGTCAACGCGACTGTGCTGCACTGATGTTCGGCCCAGCGCTTTGGCCGCTTCAGCGGTGATGGTGTGCAGCCGCGTGGTGGCTTCGGGGCTGTAGGCCGAGGTCGTGTTGACCACGATCACGCGTGCGGTTCGTCCGTCCGTGGATAGGAAGTACTTCATGACTTGCTGGACCCGCGGGTCGGAGAACGCGGCCTTGGGTACATAAAATCCGCCGTCGGGTCCGTCTCCTACTGATGTGCCCACCTCGGCGAGGAAGTCACGTGCCTGCGTCAGGCCATCCAGCAGAGTTTGCATCTGCGGTGCCAGCTGGTTGACACCGTCGAATATCTGGTCGGTGCCGGCTTTGGCCGATGCGGCGCCGCTGGACAGTTCACCCAACTTGGTGGTGAGTACTTGCTGAGCGTCGGCAAGCGACAGGGATCCGCCAGCTGCGCGACCGAGTCCGTCGCGCAGCTGGCGTGTGCCGTCAGCGAGGCGCTGGTTGCCGTCGGAGAGTTGGCGAGATCCTGTCTTCAGCCGAACGAGGGCGTAGCGCAGCTGCCCGACCAGTGACTGATCGTGCGCGAAGACTTCGAGCTGTGTGTTGGCCGCACAGCCCGGCTCGGGACAGCTGTTTTCGGCGGGCGGCGCGAGGGTATCGAGGATCCCGAGGATGGGGCTGACGGCGCTTTCGATCCCGTTCGCCAGCTCCAGGGAACCGGCCGCCAATTGGTCGGCGCCGGTGGACAATTCGCCGGAGCTGGTGAACGCGACAGCCAGCCCGTCACGCAGGGTCACTGATCCGTTGGCGATGGCGCCAGAGCCATTGGCCGCGCGTGAATTGCCCGAGGAGATCTGACCCAGCCCGTGGTCGAGTTGATCGATACCGTCCGTCAGCTGATGCAGCCGCGGCCGGCTGGCGGTGAGCGCAGCGATGGCGGCGTTCATTCGGTCGGCGATGAGTCGATCTTGCTGCGCCAACGAGAATTCCGGTATGGGGTCGCCCTGCGGCTGGGTCACGCTGCGGACCTCTTTGACGCCGGGCAGTTGCTGGATGGCGCGGGAGACGGCGTTGACCGCCGAAAAGCCTGCCGCGTTTCGCAAGTCGTGGTCGGCACGAATGACCAGATAGTCCGGGGTGAGTTCGTTGGGGTCGTAGTGGCGGGCGATGGCCGCGTACCCTTGGTTGCTCACCGTCGATTTCGGCTGCATGACCCGTTCGTCGTAACCGGTCGACATTCGGGGCACTTGCGCGGCCAGCAGGCACAGGATGGCCAGGCTCAGTGCGAACACCGCCCCCGGGCGCCTGACTACGATGATGCCGAGGCGTCGCCAGAGCCGGGATCTGCCGGTGCCCTTGGGTTCCAACCGTCCGCGCCGGGCCAGTATGGACATGAGAGCCGGCACCAGCGTCAGGGCGGCCGCCACCGCCAGCAGCATGCCCAACGAACAGGCCAGCCCGGCGGTCCGGAACAGCACGACTTTGGTCAGCGCCATCACCGCGCAGCTTGCGGCGACGGTGAGGCCGGAGGCGACGATGACACCGGAAGTGCGGGCGGACGCCGCCAGGATGGCGTGCTCACCGGCGGGCACGCCGCGGCGGCGGAAGTCGTGATAGCCGCTGACCAGAAAGATTGCATAGTCGGTGCCACCGCCTAAGATCAGCGCGGCCAGCAGCATCACTGAGAAGATCGACACGTCCAAGCCGGCATGCAAGGCCAACAACCCGACGATCGGCCTGGCCACTGCCAATGCAAGCCCGACGCTTGCCAGCGGGACGATGATCGTGGTCGTGGAGCGATACACGAGCAAAAGCAGCGCGACAACCATCACGACGCTCAACCCGGTGATGAGCGCGACGGTGCGGTCCTCGGTGTTGAGTTCGTCGCCGATGGTCGGGGCGGGGCCCGTCAAGTAGGCGTGCCCACCGGTCGGCGCAACCTGAGATGCCAGCACCGAGTCCACGAAGTCTTGTCCATGGCGCTGCTCCGCGGACCCCATGCCGCCGTAGAACCGGATGATCGCATAGATGGCCTTGCCGTCTTTGCTGGTCGCCAACGCCGCGGTGGCGGGCGAGCCGATCAGGTCTTGAACCGAGTCCACGTCGGCGTGGTTGCGGGCAAGGATGCCGACGATTTGGTTGTAGAAATGTTTATCGGCCTGCGAGATCCCGTGGGGGTCTTCGATGACCAGGTAGCCGATCGCGGTCGCCGAGGACTCACCGAATTGGGGTCCCATTGCGCTCAACGTCGCCAACGAGGGTGCCGACGCGGGGATGAACGGCCCGGATCGTTGACTGACGACGTGTTCGAGTTGCGGG
>NZ_JBARMY010000266.1:0-1636 GCF_049802695.1 Mycobacterium sp. | reverse complement strand
AGTTCATCACCCAGTTGGGCCGCAACTTCCAGGTCATCTACGAGCAGGCCAACTCCCACGGCCAAAAAGTGCAGTCGGCCGGCTCCAACATGGCCAGCACCGACAGCGCCGTCGGCTCCAGCTGGGCCTGACACCACAGCACAACCATTGTGGCCGCACACGAAAGGTGTGCGGCCACAATGCTGCTAAAGCTAACTGAGCCGTTTGGCCGGCTCAGCTGCGGATTCGCGACAAGATTTTGTCCTGCACGTCGCCGACCAGCTCAGGCAGGTGGTCGTTGACGAAGAAGTGATGACCGGGGTCGCTGAACATCCGGGCGCTGAACTCCGAGGTGGTGCGCTCCGACCACCCTTGAACCTTCTCAGTGGTGGCGACTTCGTCGTCGTCGCCGTAGAAGGCGTAGATCGGGCACGACACCGTCGCGTCGGGCGGGCACTCGTATTTGGAGATGGCCTTGAGACCGCGCAGCGTCGGGAGGATCTTCGACGCGAATTCCTCGTTCTCCAGGAATTCCGGGTTGACGCCGGTGAACTGGCTGACCGCGTCCAGCAGGCCGCGGTCGGATTCCGGGATGTATTCATAGCCGATCCGGCCGGGCGCCGCGCACGCCGAGACGAACAGTGCGGCAATCGGGTTCGCCTTGGCGTCGAACCGCCGGGCCACCTCGAACGCCAGCAACGCGCCCATGCTGTGTCCGAAGAATGCCACCTGTTCGTTGGAGTCGCCTTGCGGTGACAGCATCTTCTCCAGCCGGTCGGCCAGCTCGGGAATGCTCGAAGCAGACCCGATGTCATGAGCGCCTTTGCGGCCCGGATACTGCACCGCGATGCACTTGACGTTGCTGGAGAAGGTTTTGGCGAAAGGCACGTAGTACTGCGCCGATCCGCCGGCATGCGGGAAGATGTAAAGCTTTGTCGTGCTGACGGTCACGCGGACACCATACCGTCGCCGCGGGCACCACGATGCGATGGCGGGCGGCCAGGCAGCGTTCGATCGCCTAACCAGCGCCGTCGTCTTGTCCGCCGAGCAGCTTCTCCGGGTGGTGGTAGGGGTTGGTGCGCGGTTGGCCGCGGTCGAGCTGCTGGGGTGGGATCCATTCGGTGTTGCCGTCGCGGCGTTTGCGGGTGGTCCAGCCGCCGGGTTTGATGAGGCGGTGGTGGGCGCCGCAGGCGAAGGTGAGCTGGTCGATGTCGGTTCGGCGGTTTTGGGCCCACTCGCGAACGTGGTGGACGTCGCATAGGTAGCCGGGGACATCGCAGCCGGGGTGGGAGCAGCCGCGGTCGTGGGCGTAGAGCACGATCCGTTGGCCGGGTGAGGCCAGGCGTTTGGCGTGGTAGAGCCCGATCGCGCGACCGTTGTCAAAGATCGCCAAATAGTGGTGGGCGTGGCGGGCCAGGGCGATCACCTCGGACATCGGCAGCAGGGTGCCGCCGCCGGTGAGCGCCGTGCCTGCCTTCGCCTCCAAGTCGCGCAAAGTTGTCGTGACGATGATGCTGGCGGGAAGCCCGTTGTGCTGGCCCAGTTGTCCGGCGGCCAGCAGGGCGCGGGCGGCGGTGTGCAGGGCGTCGTGGTTGCGCTGGGCGGCGGTGCGGGTGTCGCGCTCGATGGCTTCTTGCGACGGCGCGCCATCCACCAC
>NZ_JBARMY010000265.1:0-12283 GCF_049802695.1 Mycobacterium sp. | reverse complement strand
CGCCGTGACCGGCCAGCACCACCGGCCGCCGTGCCGACCGCAGGATGTCGGCGGCTCGCCGGACCTGACCGGCCGCCGGGGCTTCGGCGTGCACCACATTGCGCGGCAGTGGGGACAGGTCGTAGTAGTCGGCAACATCTGCGTCTATGTGCTCGGGCACCGCCAGGTAAACCGCGGCCGGGCGTTCACTTTCGGCAAGCTTGAACGCCTTGCGCACCATCTCCGGGATGGCCCGCACGGTGGGTATGCCGTCGGCCCAGCGGGTGATCGGCGAGAACATCGTGACCAGGTCGACGTACTGGTGTGACTCCTTGTACTCCCGGTCCTGACCCACCTGCGCGGATATCGCGACCAGCGGAGTGCTGTTAGTAGTCGCGTCGGCGACTCCCAACATCATGTTGATCGCACCGGGACCCAGCGTGGCCGAGACGACGGCTGCCCGGCCGGTGACCCGGCCGTACATCTCCGCCATGAACGCCGCGGCCTGCTCGTGCCGGGTGAGCACGTAGCGGATGTCGGAGCCGGCGAGCGCCTGCACGAAGCGAATGTTCTCTTCGCCCGGAATCCCGAAAACGACAGCGACTTCCTCGTTTTCGAGGCACCTCACCAGTAGCTGAGCGGCAGTACTCACCCATCACCTCCTGCGGACCACGGTCGAGTAGAAGGTAGCGCGACGACGCGCCGACTTCCGCCCTGGGTGCACCGAGCGGTCATCCCCCGGACGACGTCGGCAAACCGACTCCGGCCCGGTCAAGCAGGCAGAACTCAAGAAGGAGCAGGTGAACTCCTGGCTCGAGCGGTGCGGCGGAAGCCGAAGTGGCAGGCTGGAATGGCGAACGCCGTTTGCACGCTTTTAGGTTTCTAGAGGACCCGAACCCAAAGGATGCCAGCATGTCTATCGCCACGATCAATCCTGCCACCGGAGAGACGGTCAAGACCTTCACCGCGGCAACAGACGACGAAGTCGAGGCGGCCATCGCCCGCGCCTACGAGCGGTTCCTCGACTACCGTCACTCCACCACCTTCGCGCAGCGCGCCGAGTGGGCCAACGCCACCGCCGACCTGCTGGAGGCTGAAGCCGACGAGGTCGGCGCCATGATGACCCTCGAGATGGGCAAGACGCTGGCCTCCGCCAAGGCCGAAGTTATCAAGTGCGCCAAGGGCTTTCGCTACTACGCCGAAAACGCCGAGAAGATCCTGGCCGACGAGCCGGCCGACGCCGGCAAGGTGGGTGCGAAGAAGGCCTACACCCGCTACCAGCCGCTCGGCGTAGTGCTGGCCATCATGCCGTGGAACTTCCCGCTGTGGCAGGCCGTCCGGTTCGCCGCGCCGGCGTTGATGGCGGGGAACGTGGGCATCCTCAAACACGCGTCGAATGTGCCGCAGTGCGCGCTCTATCTGGCCGACGTCATCCGCCGCGGCGGCTTTCCCGAAGGCTGCTTCCAGACCCTGCTTGTCTCGTCGAGCGCCGTCGAGAAGATCCTGCGGGATCCCCGGGTCGCGGCGGCCACCTTGACCGGCAGCGAACCGGCAGGCCAGTCGGTCGGCGCCATCGCCGGTGACGAGATCAAACGCACGGTGCTCGAGCTCGGCGGCAGTGACCCGTTCATCGTGATGCCGTCGGCGAACCTGGACGAGGCGGTCAAAACCGCGGTGACCGCCCGCGTCCAGAACAACGGCCAATCCTGCATCGCCGCGAAGCGATTCATCGCCCACGCCGACATCTACGACGCGTTCGTCGACAAGTTCGTCGACAAAATGCAGGCGTTGAAGGTCGGTGACCCGACCGACCCCGACACCGAGGTCGGCCCGCTGGCCACCGAGTCGGGCCGCGACGATGTGCAGAAGCAGGTCGACGACGCCGCCGCAGCGGGCGCAGTAATCCGCTGCGGCGGCAAGCGTCTCGACCGGCCGGGGTGGTACTACCCGCCCACGGTCGTCACCGACATCACCAAGGACATGGCGCTGTATACCGAAGAGGTGTTCGGACCGGTCGCGTCGGTGTACCGCGCCGCCGACATCGACGAAGCCATCGAGATCGCCAACGCCACCACGTTCGGTCTGGGGTCCAACGCATGGACGAATGACGAGGCCGAGCAGGAGCGCTTCATCGAGGACATCGAGGCGGGTCAGGTGTTCATCAACGGGATGACGGTGTCCTACCCAGAGCTGCCGTTCGGCGGGGTCAAGCGCTCCGGCTACGGTCGCGAGCTCGCGGGCCTCGGGATCCGCGAGTTCTGCAACGCGAAAACCGTTTGGGTCGGATCGCCCGACAGCGGTAGCTCGAGCGGCAGCAAGAAGGTCGAGTAGCCGCTAGCCCGACGGCGGCGACCCGCTTCGCCCGGCTTTCAGCCGCGCTCGCGATCGCCGCTAGGCGGTCGCGGCCAGCGCCCGCTCGTCCTCGTCGGCGAAGGTGTCCTCCAATTGCAGCGGCGAGTAGTCCAGGTCGATCTCTTCGATCGGGCGACCGCGGGCGCTGCCGATGGTGCCGAATCGCCGCATGCCCTTGTCGGCGGAGTACTGCATGAACTCGTCGACGGACAGGTCGAACGGCATCGGGTCACCGTAGAGGGCGAAGCCGTCCTGGGTGAGCTGCAGCGCCAGCGGGATGAGTTCGTTCATCCGGTTCTCGAACACCGTCCAGTTGGCGTCGTCGGCGGCGACGTGGCGCCGGCAGGTGAAGGTGCCCCAGGCCATGTGGCGTCGCTCGTCGTCGCCGATCCGCCGGATCAGTTCCTGCATGCCGGGCAGGATGCCGCGCTCCAGGCAGATTTTGTGCCAGGCGTAGTAGCCGGTGAGCGCCAGCATGCCTTCGACGATGTGGTTGTAGGTCGCCGACGCCCGCACCTGGGCGGACGGTGACGGGTCGATGGCTAAGGCATGCAGCGAATCGGGCAGCTCGTCGTTGAACATCTGCCGGTAGGCGGGCAGCTCGTCGAGGTAGCTGTGCAGGTCGCCGTCGATCCCGACTGCGTCGAGCCACAACCGGAACACCTGGGTGTGTTTGGCTTCCTCGAATGCGAACTGGGTCAGATACATCTCGTCGCCCAGCCGGCCTTCGGCCCGCATTGCGGCCATGAACGGTTGAATGTCCTTGGTGACCGCTTCCTCGCCGGCGATGAACTGGGCGCACAGCCGAATGGCATAGTCGCGTTCGCGATCCGACAGCGAGTCCCAGTCCGCCCGGTCGCGGGAGAAGTCGATGTCGGCCGGATCCCAGAACTTGGCGTTGCCGCCGGCGAACAGCTTGAGTGGGAGGCTGTTCCAGTTCAAGCCGCCGGCTGCCAGCGAGCCGTAGCGTGTTCGTGTCATGTCGACCTCCTCAGGACGTCTGGGTTGTAGGGAACGATTGGTCGGATAAGCAGGGCGTCACCGCGAACGCGGCTGACAGCACGGCGACCAGTCGACGGACTGCCAACGCCGGCTGCTCGGGTGTGGGTTCGTCGAGGCCGAGGACCGGATCCAGACCCCGCACGAAGGGCGCCAGCGCCAGATGCGGAAAAACCATCAGGAGCAGCGACAACAACGCGTCGGTGTCGGAGTCCGCGCGCAGGTCGCCGCGGGCTCGTGCGTCGCGCACCAGCGGCCGCAGCACTTCCAAATAGTGGCGGTGGATGACGGTCCGCACACTGATGCGCGCATCGGTGTCGACTTCGAAGCTGGCCGCCGCGTGCAGCGCGCGTTCACGCGGGTGGTCGGCGAAGTAGCCGACCCAGTCGTCGAGCAGGTCGGTGAGGAACTCGAAGAACGGTCTGCTCGGGTCGAGGGCGCGGATGCGGCCCTCCACGTAGGACCGGACCCGTTGGCAGCCGATCTCGGCGATGAACGCATACAGGTCGCGCTTGTCCGCGAAGTACTGGAAAAGGCTGCCCTTGGCCACCCCCGCCCGGCGGGCGATGACGTTCAGGCTGCCGCGGGAGAAGCCGTGCGCTGCGAATTCGGCTTCTGCGGCTTCGATCACGGCTGCGCGACGGGCCGAGTCGACGCGAGCCCAGGTGACTGTCGGCATCGAACCTCCTCGTGCAATGACCACTGGTCATTCTACGGTGAGCCGCGTCACAGTCAAAGGCTACGGCTCGAACGTGAAACCAGCTTCACGCTGGAGGGTGAGCGAGAACGCAGCTTCACGCTCGCGGCGTGAGCGTCAGGGACGCATTTGATAGGCGCCGCTGAGCGGCAGGATGTGTTCCTTCCAGACCTGCGCGTAACCCGACGGGTCGTGCACCGGACGGCGGATCATCCGCGTCGCGAATCGGGCCTGCTCGTCCGTTGTCGCGGGCTTGTCGCTCAGCTCCACGGCATAGCCGTTGAAGTCCCTGACCAGCACGGCGAAGATCTCGTCGAGCAACGCCTCGTCCACCCCGGACAGCCCAGCCTCCTCGAGGATGAGCTGGGCGTAAGGTGCCGTGGCGAACAGCTGGCCGACGGCGAAGGCGAAGTCGATGTCCTTCTGTTGGGCGGCGTCGGGGGTGGCGCCGGCCAGCATCTCGGTGAGCACGTCGATCTGTGCGCGCAGCAGCGCGACGTTGGGGAGATGCGTGAACTTGTCGAACGATGCGCGCCAATCGTGGAAGCGCACCTTGCCCAGACCGCCGGTGGGGCCCTGCGCGAATAGAAAGGTGTCGTCGGCGGGATCGTCGCGGCGAGAGATTAGAGGCAGCGCCGCGTCCGGGGCGAACAGGAAGTTCGGCATGAACTTGCCGAGCAGGCCGATGTTGATGTGGACGGTGCCTTCCAGCCTGGGCAGCAGGCCGATCTCGCGGGTCATCGCCTCGAAAATGGTGTCCTTCTCGACGCCTTTGGCGGCGATGACATCCCACAGCGCGATGATGACCCGCTCACCCTCGCTGGTGATTTTTGCCTTGGTGAGCGGGCTGTAGAGCAGGTAACGGCGGTCCTCGACCGACGCGCTGCGCATGTAGTCGCCGGCGCGGGTGGCCACCAGCTTCATGGCGGCCAGCCGCACGTATGCGTCGGTGAGCAGCCGCCGCACGTGACTGAAGTCGGTGACGACGGTGCCGTACAGGTAGCGGTTGGACGCGTGGGTGACCGCCTCGTACATGGCGTGAGTGCACATGCCGACCGCTCCCCAGCCCAGGTTGTACTTGCAGACGTTGACGGTGTTGAGGGCGGCGTGGAAGGCCCCAGGCCCGCGGTGCAGGATGTCGGTCTCGGTGACCGGGTAGTCGCGAAGCCCGTAGTTGGCGACGAAGTTCTGCGAGTTCACCACGTTCTTGATCAGGTCGAACCGATCGTGCTGGGAGTCGGCGGCGAAAAACACGTATTCGTCGGTGCCGGCGATCTTGCCGAATGTGGAGACCATCCGGGCCACGTTGGCGTTGCCGATGTAGTACTTCTCCCCGTTGGCCGTCCAGCCGCCGTCCGAGGAGGGCTCGAGGATCATGTCGGTCTGGTAGACGTCGGCGCCGTGGACCTGTTCTGACAGCCCGAAGGCGAACACGTCACCGGCCTCCAGCTGGGCGGCGGCCTTGCGCTTGGCGTCCTCGTTGTCGCTCATCCATATCGGTCCCAGCCCCAGGGCGGTGACCTGGAAGGGGTACCAGTAGTTCAGCCCGTAAAAACCTACGATCTCAGCGAACTCGCTGATCCGGTAGGTGTCCCAGCGGCAGTCGTCCGCGCCGTACTCGGCAGGTGTCAGCAGGGAGGCGAAGATGCGCTCCCGTCCGATGTGGTCGAGAAAGTCCGAGTACCACACCCGGTTGTGGTCGTCGGACTTCAGCCGCGCCTTGCCCCTGGACTCGAAGAAGTCCACCGTCGTGGCCATGATCTCCCCCGAGCGACGGTCCGGGTACTGGCGTTGCAAGTGGTTGGGATTGAGCAACATGGCGGCGACTCCTGTCTCGATGAAGACCAGGGTGACGGTACTGCAAGAGCACGACGGTCGGGGCGCCCGGAGAAAACGCCCCTGTCGGTCGGTGGCCCAGTCGACTTAACATCAGTCGCGTGTCAGAACTCAATACCGCTCGCGGGCCCATCGATACCGCGGATCTGGGTGTCACGCTCATGCATGAGCACGTGTTCATCCTGACCACCGAGATCGCCCAGAACTATCCCGAAGACTGGGGCGACGAGGAACGGCGGGTGGCCGACGCCATCGACCGGCTCAACGAGCTGAAGTCCCGCGGGGTGGACACCATCGTCGACCTGACCGTGATCGGGCTGGGCCGGTACATTCCGCGCATCGCGCGCGTCGCGGCGGCCACGGAGCTCAATATCGTTGTGGCGACCGGGCTTTACACCTACAACGACGTGCCGTTCCGTTTCCACTACTTGGGCCCGGGCACGCCGATGGACGGCCCGGAGATCATGACCGACATGTTCGTCCGCGACATCGAGGAGGGCATCGCCGACACCGGCATCAAGGCCGGGATTCTCAAGTGCGCCACCGACGAGCCCGGCGTCACCCCCGGCGTCGAGCGGGTGTTGCGCGCGGTCGCGCAGGCGCACAAACGCACCGGGGTGCCGATCTCGACGCACACCCATGCGGGGTTGCGGCGAGGGCTCGAGCAGCAACGCATCTTCGCCGAGGAAGGCGTCGACCTGAGCCGGGTGGTGATCGGCCATTCCGGTGACACCACCGACCTCGGCTATCTCGAGGAGCTGATCGGCAACGGCTCCTACATCGGCATGGACCGATTCGGGATCGACGTGTACCTGCCGTTCGAGGACCGGGTGAACACGGTCGCGCAGATGTGCGAGCGCGGGCATGCCGACAAGATGGTGCTCTCGCACGACGCCAACTGCTACTTCGACGCGCTGCCCGAGGACCTGTTGTCGGTGGCCGCGCCCAACTGGCATTACCTGCACATCCACAACGACGTGATCCCCGCGCTCAAGGAGCGCGGCGTGACCGACGAGCAGCTGCACACCATGCTGGTCGACAACCCGCGCCGCATCTTCGAGCGGCAGGGCGCCTATCAGTGAGTGAGCCGGCGTGCACCCAAGCCGCTAGGTGTCGGTCGGTGTCTTGCCGAATCGTGCGGCGGGGTCGGCGGTGGCCTCGATCGAAAGAACACGGCCGTCGCGCACCGTCAGCGTGATGACCGCGAACAGCTTCTTGTCGGCGAAGGCAAGCAGCGTCGGCTGCGGACCCGGCACGCTGACCAGCGTCGCGCCGGTCCCTACGTAGCGCATCAGGTTGGTGGCCACCTCGGTGGGTCCGTGGTTGACTTGCCGGGCCGGCGCGGGATCAGCCAGAACCGTTCCCACCCCCCACACCGACGCGTCCAGGACCGCGGCCAGCGCGTGCAGGTCTCCGCCGGCACAGGCCGTGATGAAGCGGTCCACCACTTCTTGATGACCGGCCCCGGCGCCGATCTCGGCGTCCAGGTCGGCGCGGGCTAACTTCGCGCGGGCGCGCCGGGCTAATTGTCGGCAGGTGGCGACGGGTCGCCCCGTGATCTCACCGATCGTGTCGAACGGCACAGCGAACATGTCGTGCAGAATGAAGGCCACCCGCTCACCAGGACTGAGCCTGTTCAAGACCTCGGTGAGCGCGCGGCTGACGGCGTCGTCGAGGGTCACGCGGTCGGCCGGGTCGGCGCCGGGCTGGCTGTACAACGGCGCGGCGCGGTCGGTGTCGTCGTCAGCCCACCCCGTTGACTCGTGACGGACGCGCGCCGAACGGAGAAAGTCCAGGCATAGCCGACCGGTGACCACCGTCAACCAACCTCGCTCGTCGTCGATGTCGCCGGGTGGTGTGGCAGAGAACCGCAGGAAAGCCTCCTGCACCATGTCTTCGGCGCTGCCGACATCACGGAGCATCTGATAGGCGAGATTGACAAGGTGCGCCCGGTGCGCGCGCCAGGTGTCCGCAGTCGTTATCCGGTCCATACTGCTACGACGCTGCCGGCGACCGAAAAGTTACCCGTCACAGCTGTCACTTTCTGGTCCCGCGGCGTCGTCCTGTCGGCATGACGTTTCTTATCACCGGAGCGACCGGCAACGTCGGCCGGCCGCTCGTCAATCACCTTCTCGATGCCGGTGCCGATGTGCGGGCCGTGAGCCGAAACCCTTCATCGGCGAACTTGCCCGCCGCGGTGCAGGTGGTCGCATCGCCGTTCGACCGACTGCGCGGCGCCACAGCGATCTTTCTGAATTCACGGGCCCTGGGCGACCAGATGGCCGAACTGGTAGCCGCAGCCACACGATCCGATATCCAGCGCCTCGTCGCGTTGTCAGCGATCAATGCCGACGATGACGACGCCCGTCAACCGTCGCGGTTCCGTGGGGACCGCAACCGGGAAGCCGATCAGCTCGCCTCCGCCTCCGGGATACCGTGGGTCAGTCTGCGCCCCGCGGTGTTCGCGTCGAACTTCATCGGGATGTGGGCGGCTCAAATCCGTGGTGGCGACATCGTCTACGGGCCACATGCGGATGCGTCCCTGGCGCCGATCTCCGACGCCGATATCGCCGCAGTGGCCGCTCGCGCATTTCTGTCCGACGACTTTGTCGGACAACGCATTCCGATGACTGGACCACACGCGCTGACCAACGCGGAGTTGGTCAGCGTTATCGGCAAGGTGCTCGGCCGTCCACTGCGATATCAGGAAGTCCCGGCGCGGGTGTGCCGCGACGCCTTCGTTGGCATGGGATTTCCCGCCGGCTTCGCCGACGCCTACATCGCGATGCTGGCCAGCACAGTCGGGCACCCGGCCGTCGTCACCCACGATGTGGAAAAAATCCTCGGCCGACCGGCCACTTCGTTCGCCGACTGGGCCGCCGACCACCGAACCGCCTTCTCGGACGGTGACCTGTGAGCACCAAAAGGCCACCGCGCTGGCTCAAGTTGGTCAACACGGTGATGAAAGCCGCACACCGGATCGGCGTCCCGACCGGTCCGGCAATGATTCTCACGGTGACCGGACACAAGACGGGCAAGCCCCGTAGCACCCCCATGTCGCCTTTCGAGGTCGACGGACTGCTCTACGTCGTCGGCGGCTACCCGGGGGCCGATTGGGTACGCAACGCACGCCTTGCCGAGGTCGGGACACTGACCCGCGGACGGCGTAAACGACAGGTCCGCATCGTCGACGTCGGACCCGAGGAGGCCCGCCCGGTACTGCGGGCCTACCCCCGTCTGGTGCCCGCCGGGGTCGGCTTCGTCAGACGGTCCGGCATGGTCACCGAGGGCACACCCGACGAATTCGAAGCACTTGCAGGCACGCTGCCGGTCCTGCGATTCGACCCGCTGCCATGACATTGCAAATGCGTCGGGGTGCAGCTGTCGTAACTCGTCGAGAAGACGGTCTGCCCCAGATCAGAACCTTGGACCGGTCTCAGGGCGCGATCGCATCCTCTTGAGGTTCGCGCACCGGGCGGTCCGGCGCCGCGCGATCCTGCCGGCGTTGCTCCCAGCGCCGCAGAGCTTCCCGGCACGGTGATTCAACCAGCGCGTAGCTGACGGCGGCGATTGCGACGCCGAAGATCAGCGTCAGCGCCAGCACCTCGGGCAGGTGCCCCCCGAAGGAGAATTCGCCGATCACCGGGAACACCATTACCAGCGCCGCGAGATGCCAGATGAACAAGCCGTAGGACCAGCGGCCCAGCGTCACCATGCCGGTGCTGCCCAGCAGCCGGTGCGGAGTGTCGGGCCGGTCCAGCACCAGCGGGGCGATCAACGCGAACGCCACCGCCGCGCCCATGGCCGTCTTGACCGCGAACTGGAACGAGGTACTCGGCATCAGCCCTGCCGGTCCGGCCAGCGGCGAGGCTGCCACCACGTAAGCCACCAACGCGATCACCGCCATCACCACCCGGCGTCGAGCCAGCCGGTGCGGCGCTCCTATCGGGGTGTAGAGCAACTCGGCGAGCAGCATGCCCGCGGCGAACCAGGAGAAGAACGCCGGTGGCCAGTTGAGCGAGTTGAGTCCGGAGCCCGTGACGGGCACCCACGCCCACGCCCAGCTGGCGAGCGCCAGGACGCCGATCGCCGGAATCCGCCATCCGACCGGGAGCCTGCGGGCCAGCAGCGCCAGGATCGGTAACGCCAGATAGAAGCTGACTTCGACGGACAGGCTCCACATCTGCGTCAGCCCCGCGGTCAGCGTCAGCGGCACATAGATCTGCGTCAATGTGAGGTTGGCCAGCCACACCGTCGGGCTGGCGTGCTCGGCGTCGGGCAGCAAGGTCAGGATGACGACCACGGCCACCAGGTAGGCCGGCATGATGCGGACCACCCGCGAACGCAAGTAGTGTCCCGTCGCGGGACGCTTCCCGACACCGCGGGCGGCCGCGACGTGACCGCGCCACAGCAGGAAGCCTGACAAAGCGAAGAACACCGCCACCGCCAGATCGAAGCGGCCCAGCAACCGGCCGTCGACGCCGGTGGAATGCCCGGTCTGGAAGGCGGCGTGGGTGACGACCACGCCGATGGCGGCGCATGCGCGCATGCCCTCCACCGCGGGCAGGAAGCTGCGGGTCCCACCGGTTCGCTGATCGTCGGTCATGGCAACAGTCTGCCGTGGGGTGGTGACCGGGCTGAACGGGTACACCCGCGGGTGCTGTTCGCGGCCTCCAGCACACCGCTGGATACCTAAGCCGGGACCTTAAATACTGCTGTTAGGGTCGGACGGGTTTTAGCTCGCTGCGCTAATTAGCGGGCACGCCGAGGCTGGGCGATCAAGAACCGAACGCAGAAGGAGGTCACCGCAAGGTGAACCGAGCAGTCGTGTTGCGGATAGCTGCCTGCGGAATCATGGGCCTCGGAGCCGCCCTGCTGATCGCCGCGCTTCTGCTGTGGACCTACACGAGCAGCCGCATCACCAAGATTCCGCTCGACCTCGACACCACCTTGATCGGTGAGGGCAACGGTAAAGCGTTGGATCCGGGATCGTTGTCCGGGGACAGATTCGTCATCGATCAGAAGGTGCCGCTGGTGTCACAGCAGCAGATCAGCGTCGAGTCGCCCGCTAATGCCGATGTGGTGACGCTGCAAGTCGGCAACTCGGTCCGGCGCACCGACAAGCAGAAGGACACCGGCCTGCTGTTGGCGATCGTCGACACCGTGACGCTCAACCGCAAGACCGCGTTGGCCGTGTCCGATGAAACCCACCCCGGCGGCGCGGTGCAGAAGCCACGCACCATCAACGACGACAACCCGCCGACCAACATCGCGTTGCCGCACGACGGACTGTCCTACCGCTTTCCCTTCCACACCGGAAAGCAGACCTACCAGTACTTCGATCCGATCGCCCAGAAGGCATATGACGCCAACTATGACGACGACGAGGACATCAACGGTCTGACCACCTACCGCTTCACTCTGAACATCGGCTACGACAGCTCGGGCAAACTCCTCGCCCCGGTCAAGTACCCCTCGCTGTACGCCAATGACGAAGACGGCAAAGTCACCGCCACGGCGGCGAAGTGGGGTGTTCCCAGCGATGACCCGGACGAGAAGATCACGATGACCCGCTACTACGCCGCGCAGCGCACCTTCTGGGTCGACCCGGTGTCGGGCACCATCGTCAAAGAAGAAGATCACGTCAACCACTACTTCGCCCGCGACCCGCTGAAGCCGGAAGCGACCTTGGTCGAATACAAGGTCACCTCGAATGAGCAGACGGTCGAATCCCAGGTGAATGCCGCTCGCGATGAGCGTGACCGGCTGGCGCTGTGGTCGCGGGTGCTGCCGATCACCTTCACCGCGGCCGGTGTCGTCGCGCTGATCGGCGGAGCGCTGCTGGCCGCACTCAGCCTGCGGACGGAAGCCGCGCTGATTGATCCCGGCTTGGACCGCGCCGATCACGGCTTCTTCGGCCGCAAAGCGCCCCAGGCGGAACCACCGTCGGGAGCGGAAGCGGAAACCGAGATCCTGCCGACGCGCCCGGACCTGGACGAATCGGCTGCACCGGGTGCGGGCCCGCCGGGCGCTGATCCGCCCGGGTCACCGGAATCGAGCCCGGGGTCACCCGAACGGCCTTGATCGCGTGCGCCGCCGCGTCCTGCAGTCGGCTTACGCCTTAGCTTTGGCGCTGCTGATCGTCGCGCCGCTGCTGCGGCCGGGATATCTGCTGTTGCGCGACGCGGTGTCGACGCCGCGATCCTATCTTTCCGACGCCGCCCTCGGACTGGCCGAATCGGCTCCCCGGGCCACACCACAAGACTTCGCGGTGGCGCTGGCATCGCATGGCGTCGACGGCGGCATCGTGGTCAAGGCGCTGCTCATCGCCGGCTTGTGGCTGGCGGGTTGGGGTGCGGCGATGCTGGCCGCGGTCGCGCTACCGGCTGCGGGCGCGCCCGGCCAATTCGTTGCCACCAC
>NZ_JBARMY010000264.1:0-2898 GCF_049802695.1 Mycobacterium sp. | reverse complement strand
GACCAGTTGCGCACCGACGTCGAGGCCGCCGCTGCGGGCTGGGCCGAAGCGGGGCTGCTGCGGGTGGATTCGCGCAACCAGGTGCTCGTCGCCGACGGCCGGGTTGTGCTCGGCGCGGCGATCGAATTGGCCGACCAGCCGCCGCCGGAGGCGGTGTTCCTGGGGCGTCTCGAGAACGGCCGGCACGTATGGGCGATCCGCGGGCCGCTGCAGGTACCCGAGGATCCGGCCGTCAAAGCCGACGTTGCTGATCTGCGTCGCGGAGGCCAGTTGTTGGACGACATCGGCGCGCAGCTGGTGTCGTCGGCGACCGCACTGCTCAACTGGCACGACAACGCGAGATTCAGCGCCGTCGACGGTTCGCCGACCAAACCGGTCCGGCATGGCTGGGCCCGCCTCAACCCACTGACCGGTCATGAGGAGTTCCCCCGGATCGACCCGGCGGTGATCTGCCTGATCCACGACGGCGGCGATCGTGCGGTGCTGGCCCGGCAGACAGTCTGGCCGCACCGGATGTTCTCGCTGCTGGCCGGCTTCGTCGAAGCGGGCGAGTCGTTCGAACTGTGCGTCGCGCGGGAGATCCGCGAAGAGATCGGCCTGACCGTGCGTGACGTCCGCTACCTGGGCAGCCAGCCCTGGCCGTTCCCCCGCTCGCTGATGGTCGGCTTCCACGCGGTCGCCGACCCGTCGGAAGCGTTCTCGTTCAACGACGGGGAGATCGCCGAGGCGGCGTGGTTCACCCGCCAGCAGGTGCGTACCGCACTCGCCGACGGTGACTGGAGCAGCGGCTCGGATTCCAGACTGCTTCTTCCGGCGTCCATCTCGATCGCCAGGCAGATTATCGAATCCTGGGTTGCGGCGGGCTCAATAGCAGGTGAAGTCAGCCGTCCAGGTCAGCCAGCTTCGCCTTGATTTCCGCCGCACTCGGGTTGGTCAGCGTCGACCCGTCGGCGAACTTGACTGTCGGAACGGTGTGGTTGCCGCCGTTGACCGCACCCACGAACTTCGCTGCCGCAGCATCGTGTTCGATGTCGACTTCGTCATAGTCGATCCCGGCGCTCTTCAGAACCGTCTTGAGCCGATGGCAGTATCCGCACCAAGTTGTCGTGTACATGGTGAGCGCAGCAGTAGTCATGGTGTTTCCAACGTATCCTGTCGGCCCGGTATTGCCTCTTAACGGGCCATGCGGGATCCCAGCGGGATCTGGCGGTGTGGCGCTGCGGCGAAATTGTCAGGCAGCGCTGCCAAGATGGACGGCATGCCGGTGACCGTCGACCCCTTGATCGCCGGCCTGGACGACGAGCAGCGCGAAGCGGTGCTGGCGCCACGCGGACCAGTCTGTGTGCTCGCCGGCGCCGGAACCGGCAAGACCAGGACCATCACGCACCGTATCGCGCATCTGGTCGCCGCCGGCCATGTCGCCGCCGGACAAGTGTTGGCAGTGACGTTCACCCAGCGCGCCGCCGGCGAGATGCGTGCCCGGCTGCGGGTGCTGGGCGCCGGCGCGCAGGCCGCGGTCGGCTCGGTGCAGGCAGTGACGTTTCACGCCGCCGCACACCGTCAGCTGCGATACTTCTGGCCACGGCTGGTCGGTGACAGCGGCTGGCGGCTGCTGGACAGCAAATTTCCGGTGGTCGCGCGCGCTGCGACACGTAGCGGAATGCAATTGAGCACCGACGACGTGCGGGACCTGGCCGGCGAGATCGAATGGGCCAAGGCGTCGTTGATCACTCCCGAGCAGTATCCGGCCGCGGTGGCCGAGGCCGGCCGTGACATCCCGCTCGACGCCGCCAACGTCGCCGGCGTTTACGCGACCTACGAAACGCTCAAATCGCGCGGCGGTGACGATGGCGGGCTAACCCTGCTCGACTTCGACGACCTGCTGCTGCACACCGCCGCGGCGATCGAGAACGACAGCTCGGTGGCCGAGGAATTCCGCGACCGGTACCGCTGCTTCGTCGTCGACGAATACCAGGACGTGACCCCACTGCAGCAGCGGGTGTTGTCGGCCTGGCTCGGCGGCCGTGACGACCTGACCGTCGTCGGCGACGCCAACCAGACCATCTATTCGTTCACCGGCGCCTCACCGCGCTACCTGCTGGACTTCTCCCGGCGCTTCCCCGACGCCACCGTGGTGCGGTTGGAGCGGGACTACCGGTCCACTCCGCAGGTGGTGTCGCTGGCCAACCGGGTCATCGCCGCCGCTCGTGGCCGGGTGGCGGGCAGCAAGCTGCACCTGATCGGTCAGCGCGACCCGGGGCCGGTCCCGTCGTTTCACGAGTTCCCCGACGAAGTCGCAGAGGCGGCCGGGGCGGCCGCGTCGATCGCCAAGCTCATCGAGTCGGGCACCGCGCCGGCTGAAATAGCGATCCTCTACCGGATCAACGCGCAGTCCGAGGTGTACGAGGAGGCGTTGACCGAGGTCGGCATCCCCTATCAGGTCCGCGGTGGCGAGGGTTTCTTCAGTCGCCAGGAGGTCAGACAGGCACTGCTCGCGCTGCGACGGGCGGCCGACCGCGGTCTGTCCGGCGACCTGCCGGAGGTGGTGCGTGAAGTCCTGGAACCGTTGGGCTTGACGGCGCAGCCGCCCGCCGGTGTGCGGGCGCGCGAGCGCTGGGAGGCGCTCACTTCGCTGGCTGAACTGGTCGACGATGAGGTGGCGCAGCGCCCCCAGCTGGACCTGCCCGCTCTGCTGGCCGAACTTCGGCTGCGCGCCGACTCCCGTCACCCTCCGGTGGTGCAGGGCGTCACGCTGGCGTCGCTGCACGCTGCCAAGGGGCTGGAGTGGGATGCGGTGTTCCTGGTCGGCGCAGCCGACGGCACGCTGCCCATCTCACATGCACTGGCACACGGCGCTGACAGCGAAGCGGTCGAAGAGGAACGCCGGCTGCTTTACGT
>NZ_JBARMY010000263.1:0-2429 GCF_049802695.1 Mycobacterium sp. | reverse complement strand
GGGCCACCGGCAGTTCCGGCGCTGCGGCGGGTTGTGGCTTCGCGGTCGGCGGCGGCGCTACCGGAGCCGGCGGCACGATCGGCACGTTTGCGACGCGGGGCGCCGGTAACGCGTGAACCAGTTGGGCTGTCGCCCGCGCTTCGTTCTCAGCGGCGGGTTTGTCTGGCGTGAGCCGTAGACCGACCGCCAGCGACAGCGAACCGACGAGGGTGACTGAGGCGGCGACCAACGCGGTCAATGCGCCGGCATAGGACGGAGTCCGGGAGCCTGTCCGGCCGCCCGCCTCGCGGGCCCAGATAGCCGGCTCGAGGAGTGGTGTCTCGGTGAAGCCCGCTTCCCGCGCCGACGCCAGGGCCGCGCCGCGAGCGAGTGCCAGCTCTGCTCCGCTCTGCGCGAAGACCGGCGCGGGCAGGGCGTCGTTCAACTCAGACGAGAAATCCTCCAGTTCGGCATCCGAACCGACCACCACGACGCCGTCGGGACGCCAGCCGTCCCGGGCGAACATCTTGCTGACCCACCGGAACAGGCCGTCGGCGCCGCCGGTCACCTGCCTGACTGCGGTCCGGATCTCGCCGTCGCAGGCGTCGACCATGACCACGGTCGCCGACTCGTGCTCGAGTACACACACCGCCGTCTTGTCGTAGCCAACGACGGGCACCAGGCCGTCGGCCAGCGTCTCGGCCGCTTGGACCCACCGCACCGGCACGACGTTGTCGAAGCCGGCCGCCGTCAACTGCTCGACGAGCAGCGCCGCGCCGGCGGCGGCGTCGTCGCTCCATGTGACGCCGATCACACGCAGCCGACCGCCAGTGGCCGTCGCCGTCGCTTCAGCCCGCAGCACCGCGGCGGCCACCTGCTTGGACGTCTCGACGGCGTGGAGACCTCCGCCGGACCGCACAGCCAACTCGTCGTGATCAAGGGTTGCGCCGTCGGCGGCACGCCCCTCGACCAGCACCCATCCCACTCCGGTCGACGTCAGTGACAGCCCGAATACCGTGTCCAAATCTGCATCCTCAATCATGCCGCTACCTGCGGCGTTGCACCCTCCGCAGCACCAAGACAAGTCGGCGTTTGTCCGGCGTACCCAGTGAGCCTGCGCAGGCGAGCAAACCCTACCCGATCGGGACGGATGACTTGACCGGTGGCCGTTGCCGACTGTGCGCCGGGGGCCTTGACGGCGCCCGCCGACGCGTCAACGGAACCGCGCGAACAAACCGACGAAAAGGACGGTGAAGGCGATGCGGAATCGAGATGTTTTTGCGGCCTGATCGACATATAGACACGCTGAAGGTAAATTTTGCCGAGAGGGGACTTCAGAATAGTTTTGCTGGGGCGCACGACGGGTAAATCGGGCCGGGATGCACGACGGCATACAGCAAGGGGCACTGGTGATGACAGACGTAAGTAACAGGGTCCGCGCTTGGGTCCGCCGACTGCTGGTGGGCACTGTCGTGGCCGCCGCGCTTCCGGGCCTGGTGGGTCTGGTCGGAGGTGCCGCGACGGCGGGGGCGTTCTCACGTCCCGGTCTGCCAGTCGTCTACCTGCAGGTGCCGTCGGCTGGAATGGGCCATGACATCAAAGTCCAGTTTCAAAGTGGTGGAGCGAATTCGCCGGCCGTTTACCTGCTCGACGGTTTACGCGCGCAGGACGATTACAACGGCTGGGACATTAACACCCCGGCGTTCGAGTGGTACAACGGTTCGGGCCTTTCGGTAGTCATGCCGGTAGGCGGGCAATCGAGCTTCTACACCGACTGGTACAGCCCGGCGTGCGGCAAGGCGGGTTGCTCGACATACAAGTGGGAAACCTTCCTGACCAGTGAGCTGCCGTCGTACCTGGCCTCGCAGCAGAACGTCAAGCCGACCGGCAGCGCCGCCGTGGGCATCTCGATGTCCGGGTCGGCGGCGATGATCCTGGCGGTCTACCACCCGCAGCAGTTCATCTACGCGGCCTCGCTGTCGGCCCTGTTGGACCCCGGGCAGGGCATGGGTCCGTCGCTGATCAACCTGGCGATGGGCGACGCCGGCGGCTACAAGGCCAATGACATGTGGGGTCCGTCGAGCGATCCCGCGTGGCAGCGCAACGACCCTTCGGTCCAGATCCCGACGCTGGTCGGCAACAACACCCGGCTGTGGGTCTACTGCGGTAACGGGACCCCGTCGGAGCTGGGCGGTGCCAATCTGCCGGCCAAGTTCCTGGAAGGTTTCGTGCGGTCCAGCAACATTAAGTTCCAGGACGCCTACAACGCCGCCGGCGGCCACAACGCGACGTTCAACTTCCCGGACAGCGGCACGCACAGCTGGGAGTACTGGGGTGCCCAGTTGAACGCCATGAAGGGTGATCTCCAGGGCTCGCTGGGCGCCAACCCGTCTGCCTGACAACATAATCCGGACTGCGCGTGACGGCTGGCCGTCACGCGCCGTCTCATG
>NZ_JBARMY010000262.1:0-30934 GCF_049802695.1 Mycobacterium sp. | reverse complement strand
GTGCCCCCGGCAGGATTCGAACCTGCGACACCGGCTTTAGGAGAGCCGTGCTCTATCCCCTGAGCTACGAGGGCCCGAGGGCCGGGGACGTCTTCGAATACCTAACTAAAACCCGGCGGACAGCGATCTCAGCGGCGTTGTGGACGTCCTGGTGCCGTTCTCGGCGCCGTGACGGCGCGCGTCGCGTTGCCGGGTGCGGCGGGTTTGAGTGTAGTGGGCATGTCGAAGTCCACGTGACGCCGAGGGCGTACGTGGTCGCGGCGTGGTGGCGCTCGTCGTGGCGGCGGCGTTAGGCGGCTCCCAATTCGGTTTGTCGTCGTCGGTGCTAGGCGGCTATTGCGTTGCGGTCTATCGCGAATCCGGGCATGACGGGCACATGACCTTGTCACACGATCTATCCGGCCACCGGCGAGCAGGTGCCTGCCGAGTGGATCGCCCGGTTCGGTCATCAGCACCCATACTGAGAGCCATGCAACGGATATCTCTAGATGCCCTGGCCACCCAGCAGCTCGAACTGGCTGCCGCCCATGGCGGGCGACCCGCCGCCGACACCGTCGTCGGCGGTCATGAACGGGTGCTGCGCCAAACCGTGGTCGGCATGCTCAAAGGCAGCGAACTGGGTGAGCACAGCAATCCAGGGGAGGCCACGGTGCACGTGCTACGCGGGCGGGTCCGCCTGATATCCGAGGGCCAATCCTGGGAGGGCCGGTCCGGTGATCTGTTGAAGGTTCCCGACGCCCGTCATGGCCTGAAGGCGCTGGAAGATTCGGCGATCTTGCTGACCGTAGCCAAGCTGCCGTGAGACAAGTCAGAGAACGGGGAACCGTTCGGTGAGCGAGCCCAGGACGTGATCGGCTTTCGCCGCCTGCAACTGATCGGCGAAGTAATGACCGGTGACGATGCCGATGCCCGTCGCACCCGCCCTTCGATGTCAAGTGGCGTGTCCCCGACGGCGTATTCCTCGTCCTTGGTCCCGAGCGGCGTCACAGGTGTGTACGGGCGCAGGAGCTGACGCTCGGCGGGATCAACGGCGGACCGTCGACCTCATCCCGTGATGGAGCGCTCGGTGCGGGAGAAGGTCTGTGTCCATCCGAAACCGTGGCACGACGGGCATCATTTCGACCCGTGGGTACGGACCCCAGTGGCCGCTCGCCACGCGGCCGGCTCCATCCAGGTCGCCACCATCGCGCGGCATTCGGTCCGCGTGATCTGCCCGGAAGCGCGGGGGGAGCCGACAGACAGGAGGCAGCGAATGAGCACAAACAAAGTGCGGGTGCGCCGGGTCTACGACGACCCGGCCCGCGGAGACGGAAACCGGGTGCTGGTGGACGGTATCTGGCCGCGGGGCATGACTAAGGAGAAAGCAGAGTTGGACGAGTGGTGCAAGACGATCGCGCCGTCCACCGAGCTGCGCAAGTGGTACCACCACGACCCGGAACGCTTCGTCGAGTTCGCCCGGCGCTACCGCGCCGAGTTGACCGAACCGGAACGGGCCGAGGCGCTGGAGCATCTGCGGGCGCTGGCAAGGAGCCGCAACCTGACCCTGCTCACGGCGAGCAAAGCCGTTGACATCAGCGAGGCCACCGTGCTCGCCGAAATATTGACTTGACCTGCGGCGGCTGCTTCCGGCACACATGGCCGTCGCAACGGGATGGTTCGAGAAGATGCGGTCGCACCGCCTCACTCGCGCGGGCTGTCCGCCCAACCCTGCTCGAGAGGAGCGGCCGGGACGGCCAACGGGAGGATGCAAATGAGCACCAACAAGGTGCAGGTGCGCCGGGCCTGCGACGCCCCGGCCCGCGGGGACGGAAACCGGGTGCTAGTAGACCGGATCTGGCCGCGCGGCTTAACCAAGAAAAAGGCGTATGCTCTCGTCACCTCCCCGACGGCCGGGGGGCCGACCGGGGGAGCTTACCGTGGCTGGTCACCGCAGCTCCGCGATCACCTTCGCGAAGCTGTCGACATGATTCTCCTGCACGGTGAACGACGTCACGCCATAGGTCTCGCGGAGGGCCCGCAGCTTGTCGGCGATGGCGTGCGTCGACCCGCTCAGCACTGCCGGCAACGCCAGCAACTCCTGCTCCGATAGCGTCGGCGCATACCGGCGGGTCATCGACAGATCCGGCAGCTCGCCGTCGGCGCGGGAAACCGCGGTGATCGCCAGGTTCAACTCGAGGTCGCCGAACCGCTCGCCTGCTGCGTTGCGGACGAGTTCGATGCGCTCGGCCAACGGGTCATCGGCAGAACTGGGGCTGGCGCCGGTCAGCCCGATGATGTCGGCGCGCTGGGCGGCCACGGTCAGTAGCCGGTCGCCGTTGCCGGCGATCAGGATCGGCACGCTGGGGTGGTGCTTCTTCAGGTAAGTAGTGATGTGTTCGAGGTACTCGACGCGGCGCCCCGCGCTCGGGAACGGTAATTCGGCGGCCTCGAACTCTTCCCGGACATACCCTGCGCCCAGGCCGACGTCGAGGCGGCCGTCGCTGAGCAGGTCAAGGCCGGCCACATCGCGGGCCAGCAACGCCGGCTTGTAGAAGCAGGCATTGAGCACATACGTCCCGACCCGCGCCGTCGTCGTCACCTGAGCGATCGCGGTCAGCGCGGGAAACGGTGCCGGCGCACCGAGGTGATCGGGCAGGTGCAGCACGTCGAACCCCAGGTCTTCCAACCGTCGCGCCTTGTCCTGCAACGCGGCGCGCGACTTGACCGAGCGAATGCCCACTCCGAAACGGAAAGGTCGGGATTCGTGCGAGACCACTGCCACCTCCGATCTGTCGGCTCTACCAAGACCGGGCCGCGGTTACCAGCCCCTGGATCAGTGCGGAGGTCACCGGAGACAAACCGTCCTCGCCAGGCAGGGGACTGCGCGGACTGATGCCCCGCACCCGCGAGGACAACTCCAGCTGAGCACCGCCGACGCGAACCCGGTTGACCGGGTTCTTCGGGTGCAGGCCCCGCAGCTCCCGCGGGATGGCGTCGAGATCAGTGACGACCTGGTAGCCGGGCACCGTGATATGGCGGGCCAAATGGCTGGCCAACGCACGATGCCGACCCCCGGCCAGCAGCCGGGTGCTCTGCCCCAACCGGCCATAGCCGTGCAGCGACACCGCCACGTCGACGTGGGCGAGGAACTCGGCCAGCCGCGGCGACTGTTCAGCGTTGAAGCAGACCGACGGCAAATGGTGCGGGTAGTGGTCAGGATGCCGCACCACGTACACCGACGCTCCGACGGCCTCGGCGGCGCGTTCGGCGATCACGTCGGTCATCTGCTCCAGCCCACCGCCGTGAATGGCCATAAAGCCGAAGCGTGACCGCAGCCGGCTGGTTTCAATGACGCCCGGTTGCGCCAGTAAAGCCGAGAAGGTCTGTGGTTTCGCTGACTTCGGCGACGACGTCGGGCGCGGCCACCTGGCCGGGTCCCAGCGGGACAAGAATTCGATCCAGCGTTTGGGCAGCCGGTGCTGGAGTGCGCCGCCGATGATCCGCTCGAGATAACCCGGCCGCGGGGCACCGGGAGTAACGCGGTGATCGATGTAGACCCAAGCATCCGACGGCCCGTCGTCCGTCGACACCGTCAGCAGGTCGCGCCGGTATCGGACCGGTATCCCTTCGGCGCTGTCCAAGGCGGCCAGGTCATGGTCGGAGAGCTGCCACAGCACGCCGTGTACCTGATTCCCGGAGAACGATTCGACGGTGGCCACGCCGCGCTGATTAATCAGCCAGTCGTGATCACCCAGTATCGCCGGACGGGCATCGGCGGCGTCGGGGCAGCGGCGCGCCATTTGCCGGCTGCAGAGGTTCGACCCATACGCGAAGTAAGCGTGCCGGCGGACCGGCATCAGCTCGTCGCTGTCAGGAAAATCAGCCCCACATTGAGAAGGGTAATCAGCACGGCGACCGTCGCGCCGACGACGGTGGTGACTCGGCGGTTCGTGTCGTCGCCCATCAGCGCTCGATCTCCGGTCAGCCGTACCAGGGGCAACAGCGCGAAAGGGATCCCGAACGACAGCACGACCTGTGACAACACCAAGGCCCGCGTCGGGTCGAACCCGCTGGCCAAAATCAGCACCGCCGGCACCAGCGTGACCAGTCGGCGCAACACCATCGGAACCGACCAGTCCAGTAGGCCCTGCATGATCATCGCGCCGGCATACGCGCCCACCGATGACGAGGCCAACCCTGAGGCCAACAATCCCACCGCGAAAAACACTGCGACTGTGGGGCTGACGGTGTCGCGGACAGCGGTGTAGGCACCTTCGATGGAGCCGCTGCCGCCTCGGCCGTGCATGTTGAGCGCGGCGACCAGAAGCATCGCCACGTTGACGGCCCCGGCAACCATCATCGCCAAACCGACGTCCCACAACGTGATCCGGAGCAGCCGCCGTCGTCCCGGTCCCGCGTCCAGGTGACCATGGCGGTCGCGCGCCAGGCCCGAGTGCAGATAGACGGCGTGCGGCATGACGGTGGCACCGAGGATCGCCGCGGCCAGCAGCACGCTTTCGGAGCCCTGGAATCGGGGCAGCAGGCCGCCGAGCACCGCCCCGGGCGGTGGTGTGGCAACGAAGAAGCTGGCTGTGAAACCAAGCGCGACGACGAGCAGCAGTCCGGTGATGACCCGCTCGAACAAGCGCTGTCCGCGCCGGTCCTGGATGAACAGCAGAACCATCGACACCGCGCCGGTGAGAAGCCCGCCGAGCAGCAACGGCAGATTGAACAGGATCTTCAGCGCGATCGCTCCGCCGATCACCTCGGCCACATCGGTGGCCATCGCCACCAGCTCGGCCTGCACCCAGTAAGCGAGGCGGACCCGGCGGCTCAGCCGGCGGCCGACCGCCTCGGGCAGTGAGAGCCCGGTGACCAATCCGAGTTTGGCCGACAGGTACTGGACAACACCGGCCATCAGATTGGCTGCGACGATGACCCAGAGCATCCTGAAGCCGAATTGCGCTCCGGCGCTGACGTTGGCGGCGACGTTGCCGGGGTCGACGTACGCAATCGCGGCGACGAATGCCGGCCCGAGCAGGTACCACCCCGCTTGGGGCCGGCTCAGCGTGTCCTGGGCCAACCAACCGTCTTTCGGAGAAGGTCTAACAGAAAAAGTTAGGTTAGCCGAAAAATTACCCCATGCGGCTGACCGTCAATCCTCACACGTCCGGAATCGGCAGATCGAGGTTGGGGAAGGTGATCCCGCCGTCGACTTCGATCGTCTTGCCGGTCAGATACGCCCCGGCTGGTGATGCCAAATACACGGCGGCCGCGGCGATCTCGGCAGGGTCGCCGAGGCGGCGCAGTGGCGTCGCCCGCTCCATCGGCTTGCGCAGGTCGTCGTTGGACGCGACAACGTCCAGCGCCGATGTGGCGATGGACCCCGGAGCGATGGCGTTCACCCGGATCCGCGGGCATAAATCGAGCGCGGCCAATCGGGTGTAGTGGGCGAGTGCGGCTTTGGCGGTGCCGTAGGCGACGAAGCCCCGTCCCGCCAGCCGGCCGATGGTGGAGCTGATGTTGATCACGCTGCCGCCGCCGGAGTGCTCGAGCATCAAGGGCACCGCGGCGACGGTCAGCGCGTGCGCGGTGGCCACGTTGAAGGTGAACGCGTTCTTGAGGTCTTTGGTCGAGGTGCTCAGCAGCGCGTTGGGCATGGTGCCGCCGACGTTGTTGACGACGATGTCCAGCCGTCCGAACGCTTCGACGGCGTGGCCGGCCAACTCGGCGGTCGTCTCGGGATGGGCCAGATCGGCGACGACGACGTGTGCGCGACGGCCCACGGCGCGGACTTGTTCGGCGACGGCCTCCAGTTCGGACTGCGTTCGGGACGCGATGACGACGTCGGCGCCGACCTCAGCGAAGGCGACCGCGATAGCCGCACCGAGGCCGCGTCCGGCACCGGTCACGACGGCGATTTGGTCATCGAGGCGAAATCTGTCCAGTATCACGGGCGCCACCGTAACAAGAACGTGTTCTAGTCGCGGGTGGCGCTCCGGTCGGACGGCTCGGGTGGTACCCGCATGTATGTCGAGTCGACTATTCCCAGTCCAGTTGCAGGCGTTCGAGACGGCGCACGAGCAGACTGCGAAGCCAGCGCCCCGTGTCAGCGGCTTCGATCTTCGATGTGCGTTCGAGTATTTGACCGAGCACAATCCTTGCCTCCAGTCGGGCGAGCGCCGCTCCGACGCAGAAATGCGTTCCCTTGCCGAAGGTCATGTGACTCTTCCTCACTGGCCGGTCAAGTCGGAACTTCCCTGGATCATCGAAGTGCGACGGGTCGCTATTGGCGGCTCCCCATAGGAGGAGCAGGCGCGAACCCGCTGGCAGTTCCACGCCGCACAGTTCGGTGTCGTTGACGACGTGCCGGTAGTGGCCTCGGAAAGGTGGCTCGTAGCGCAGCACCTCTTCGAGGAACGCGCCGAGTAGTTCCGGTTGGGTGCGAACCTGCTGCTGGGCATCAGGGTGTGTCGTGAGAATCCAAGCGGCGGACCCGATCAGGGAGGCCGTGGATTCACCACCTGCGCTGAACAAGGTAATCATCATGGTCAGCGCCGCCAGGTCCCCTAGTTCGCCGGTCGCACACGCCGTGGCTAGGTCGCCCAGCAGATTGTCTTGCGGGTTGGCTGCCGCATGCTGGAACTGTTCGGTGATGTAGCCGCTGAGTTCCATCACCGCGATACCGGCGGCCTCCATTTGATCTTCGGTTACCAGTCCTTCGACCACTTGGGTTGCCGAGTAACCCCATCGGGTGAGCTTGTCGATGTCGGCGTCGGGGACACCGATTATTCTGCCCACGATCATCATCGGCAGCCGGTTGGCCATCGCGCCCATCCATTCGATGCGACCGCCCTGGGCGTTGACGTTCCAACTGCGAGCGGCGGTATCTGTAATGAATGGTTCGAAGGCGCGGATGCGCTTCGCGGCCAATTGTGGCAGCAGCGCCTTCCTATGGACGGAATGTGCCGGCTCGTCAGCGGTGGCAAGCGCCTGGGTAGCTCCTCGGAGTTGCCCGACTTCGAACGCGGTCACGCTGCCTCCGGGTTGATACATCATCGTCGCGGTCAGGTTCGACGAGAAATCGTCACATCGTGCGACCGCCTCGTTGACGGCGTCCCAACTGCTCACGGCGTAGAAGCCGGAGTCCCCAATGCGGTGGACGTGTCCTACCTGATGCATCTGTTCGTACAGCGGGTGCGGATTTTGTATGAATTGATCGTCAAACAGCGCAAGGCCGAGGCGGCCATCCACCGATGTCATTTCTCCACGCTGTGCGGCGAAGACCTGCCGCGTCAATGTAAGTCCGCAAAGTTGCAACCCGGCGTCCATGCCGAATGACAATGGCGTCTCATCGTTGCTCGCCGACCTGGACCGACGTGAAACGTCTCGCCAAAAGTGTCTCAATACTGAGAAGATCGCTAGGAGGTGTTGCAAGTAGATAGGTGCCTCATGGTTCGCAACGATTGGGTCGTTGGTGGCGACCGCCGCGCAGCAGCGGCTGATCGCATCTACGCTGCTGCGACCGACCTCGTAGTCCGCGAGGGACTGAGTGCGTTCGACATCGACACCCTGGCAGCACAAGTCCACTGTTCGCGGGCCACCATCTATCGCTACGCCGGAGGCAAGGCGCAGATACGGGACGCGGTATTGATGCGCCTATCAGCGGGCATCATTAATACTGTTCGGCGGGCGGTCGATGGACTGAGTGGCCCGGAGCGAGTCGTCACCGCCATCACCGTGGCACTGGAACAAATCAGGTCAGACCCCCTCAGGCGACTAATGCTCAGTTCAACCAATCCACCCAAACTGGGCGAGTTGCATTCATCGCCAGTGCTACGTCATCTTGCAGCCGACCTCACCGGCATCACCGAAGACGATCCAGAAGCGGCGCAATGGATTGTGCGCGTGGTGGTGTCGCTGGCCTACTGGCCACTGGCGAACAGTCGGGTCGAACAGCAGGTGTTGCGGCGCTTCATAGCTCCCGCATTCATTTAAGTCACACGGTCACGGCCCGGCTACGGATTGGTGGCGGAACTACCTTCGGATAGCCGACTGGCCCGGCAACGGGCTTACACCTACACCCGACGGACATCGCTGGGGGAGCCCGACGAACCTCCGCCGTTCTGAGCGGACGGCGTCAGGATCTCGAACCGGACTTGGCGGGTGCCTTTTTCCCCGAGGTCTTTTTCGCGGCGCTCTTTTTCGCCGGCGCTTTCTTGGCGGCGCTCTTTTTCGCCGGTGTGCTCCCGCCGGACCGCGCCTTGACGCTGGCCTCCAACTTGGCCAGTAGATCGGAGACGTCCTCTGTCTCGTCCAGCTCGGTAGGCTGCTCCTCGGTGGTAAAGGCCTCTCCGCCCTCAAGTTTGGCCTGCACCAGCTCGTGCAGCTGCTGCTGGTAGGTGTCGTGGTAGCGATCGGGGTTGAAGTCATCGGCCATTGACTCGACCACTTGACCGGCCATCTTCAGCTCGGCGGGTTTGATCTCGACTTTCTTGTCGAGCACCGGGAAATCGGGATCGCGAAGCTCGTCCGGCCACAACAACGTATGCACCACCATCACATCGCGCTTGCTGAAGTCCTTGACACGCAACGCCGCAAGTCGGGTTTTGTTGCGCAGCGCGAAGTGCACGATTGCCACCCGGTCGGTGTCCGCCAGCGTCTTGGCCAGCAGCACGTAGGATTTCGCTGACTTCGAATCCGGCTCCAGAAAGTAGCTGCGGTCATACATCATCGGATCGAGTTGGCTGGCCGGCACGAACTCGAGCACCTCGATCTCTCGGCTGCGTTCTTCGGGCAAGGTGGCGATGTCCTCGTCGGTGATGAGCACCATCTGCCCGTCGTCGGATTCGAATGCCCGGGCGATGTCGCGGTACTCGACCACCTCGCCGCACACCTCACAGACCCGCTTGTACCGGATGCGGCCGTTGTCCTTGGCGTGCACCTGGTGGAACTTGATGTCGTGGTCCTGGGTGGCGCTGTACACCTTGACCGGGACGTTCACCAGCCCAAAGGCGATCGAACCCTTCCAGATGGAACGCATGCAGCAAGTATGCCCGCAACAGCTGCCGGATACGCGTCTACCGCACCCGCATGGCGGCGTCGCGCGCGCTCCGATCAGGCAAATCAGCACCGGCGCGTCCCACAGTCAACGCGGACACGAGGCTGGCGGCCTCCAACGCGCCTGCCAGCGTGTCGAGCCCGATCCGGTTGAGCTCACCCCGGCGGTCGGCGCCCAACAGCTCTGCCGACCAGAACGCGTCGATCAAGCCGACAATGAACGCGTCACCGGCGCCGACGGTGTCCACCACCTGCACCGGTCGGGCCGCCACACGCACCTCACCGGCCGCGCACACCGCGAACGAGCCCTGGTCACCGGCCGTCACCACGACGACCGACGGCCCGACACTCAGCCAGGTCCGTGCCAACTGCTCCGGGATGCGGTCCGGGTCCATCCAGCGCAGGTCCTCGTCGCTGGCCTTGACGATATCGCTGCGCTCGACGAGATGCTCGATGCGCGCCCGGGCCGAATCACGGTCGGCTATCGCCACGGGACGCACGTTGGGATCGAACGTCACGGTGGCCGAGAGCCGGTACGTCTCGACCAGGGCAGCGACGGCCAGGCAGCCGGGTTCGCGTACCGCGGCAATGGACCCGGTATGCAGCACAATCGGCGGGCTCACCGGCGGAATACCGGAGAGCTGCCAGTCCAGGTCGAAGGTGTAGCGCGCCGAGCCGTCGTCGCCCAGCTCGGCGCGCGCGGTGGCCGTTCGGCGCGCCGTCGCACCCTCTGACATAAGTTGTGCCCCAGCACCTTCAACATAGTCAGCGATACGGCGGCCGGACTCGTCGTCGCCGATGTTCGTCAAGAAGTCGACGCCACGGCCCAACCGCGCCAGTCCCACGGCAACGTTCAGCGGGCTACCACCGACGTGTTTCCGGTGGACGTGCCCGGCGCGCTCGACCACATCAATCAACGCTTCACCGATCACCAGTCCGCGGGCCATAAGCGTAGTTTGGCAGCATGAATTCGCCGCGGGTTTGGCCCCCCGACTTGACGTCTGGGCCGCAGGTGAAACTGACCAACCCCGACAAGGTCCTGTATCCACCGGCCGGTCGACGCCGCAAAGGTGTCACTAAGGCCGAGGTGTTCGCCTACTACACCAGCATCGCCGAAGTGATGGTGCCGCACGTCGCCGGCCGTGCTGCCACCCGCAAGCGCTGGCCCAACGGCGTCGGAGAATTGTCGTTCTTCGAGAAACAGCTCGCCTCGTCCACGCCCGATTGGCTGCCGCGCGCGAGCGTGACGCACCGATCCGGCACCACGACCTATCCGATCATCGACAGCTCCACCGCCCTGGCCTGGATCGCGCAGCAGGCGGCGCTGGAGGTGCACGTGCCGCAGTGGCGGTTCGTCGCCGAGTGGACCCGAAGCGGAGAAGAGTTGAACCCCGGTCCGGCAACCCGATTGGTGTTCGACCTGGACCCGGGCGAGGGCGTGAAGATGACGCAACTCACCGAGGTGGCTCGCGCCGTCCGGGACCTGATCGCAGATATCGGACTCACCACCTTTCCGCTCACCAGCGGCAGCAAGGGCATCCACCTCTATGCACCGCTGGACAAGCCGGTCAGCAGCAAGGGTGCGGTGGTGCTCGCCAAACGAGTTGCGCTGCAACTGGAACAGGCGATGCCGAAGTTGGTCACCTCGACGATGACGAAGAGCCTGAGAGCGGGCAAGATCTTCCTCGACTGGAGCCAGAACAGCGAGTCGAAGACCACGATTGCGCCGTATTCGCTGCGCGGCCGCGAACAGCCCACAGTTGCCGCGCCGCGCACCTGGGACGAACTCGACGATCCGAAGCTTCGTCAGCTGCGGTTCGAAGAAGTACTCGCCCGCGTTGAGCGTGACGGTGACCTGCTGGCGCCGCTGGACGCCGATGTGAAGATCCGGGACCGGCTGACCAAATACCGCGGCATGCGCGACGCATCGAAAACTCCCGAGCCGGTACCGATCGCCAATCCCACTGCGGGAAACAACAATACGTTCGTCATCCAAGAACACCACGCACGACGGCTGCACTACGACTTCCGTCTGGAGCGCGACGGAGTGCTGGTGTCGTGGGCGGTCCCGAAGAACCTGCCCGACACCCCGGCGGTCAACCACCTGGCGGTGCACACCGAAGACCATCCGCTCGAATACGGCACGTTCGAAGGCAGCATCCCGAAGGGCGAATATGGCGGGGGCAAAGTGATCATCTGGGACTCGGGCACCTATGACGCGGAGAAGTTCTTGGAAGACGAAGTAATCGTCAACTTGCACGGCAGCCGAATCTCAGGTCGCTACGCGTTGATACAAACCAAGGGCGACCAATGGCTGGCGCATCGGATGAAAGACCAGAACGTCTTCGAGTTCGAGACGCTCGCACCGATGCTGACCACCGAAGGTTCGGTGGAAAATCTCAAGGCCGGCCAGTGGGCTTTTGAAGGCAAGTGGGACGGCTACCGGCTGCTCGTCGACGCCGACCACGGCACGGTGTGCTTACGGTCGCGCCGAGGACGCGACGTCACCAAGGAGTTCCCGCAATTACAGGTGGTGGCAGCTGATCTCGCCGATCATCATGTGGTGCTCGACGGCGAGGTCGTCGCACTCGACGACGCCGGCATCCCCAGTTTCTCCCAGATGCAGAACCGGGTGCGCGCCACCCGCATCGAGTACTGGGCTTTCGACCTGCTTTACCTGGACGGCCGTTCGCTGCTTCGTGCGAGCTACCGCGACCGGCGCCGGCTGCTGGAAACCCTGGCCGCCGACGGCAACCTCATCGTGCCGGATGCGCTGCCCGGAGACGGCGCCGAAGCGTTGGCCCAGTCCGAGAAGATGGGCTGGGAAGGCGTCATCGCCAAAAAGCGCGACTCGACCTATCAGCCCGGCCGCCGCTCCGCGTCGTGGATCAAGGACAAACACTGGAAAAGCCAGGAAGTCGTCATCGGCGGCTGGCGCGCCGGTGAAGGCGGACGCACCAGCGGAGTCGGTTCGCTGCTGATGGGTATTCCCGCCGACGGCGGGATGGACTACGTCGGCCGGGTAGGTACCGGCTTCACCGAACGTGTCCTGTCGGACTTGAAGAAGACGTTGACACCGCTGCGCACCAAGGATTCTCCGTTCAACCAACGGTTGCCCACGCGTGACGCCAAAGGCGTGACGTTCGTAGCACCGACGCTGGTCGGGGAGGTGCGGTACAGCGAGTGGACCTCCGACGGCCGGCTCCGGCAGCCCAGTTGGCGCGGGCTGCGACCGGACAAGACACCCGAAGAAGTGGTGCGAGAATAAGCCCATGCGATGGGTGACCTACCGGGAGGGTGACGGCGAACGCGCGGGTGTGCTTTCCGGCGATTCGATGATTCACGCGACACCGCCCGGCGTGACGTTGCTCGACCTCGTCAGGCGTGGCGCGACCGGCCTGTACGCGGCCGGTGAAGCCGCCTTGCGCTCACCGGCGACGGTGCCGTTGAGCGAGGTGACGCTCAAGGCGCCCATCCCGTGTCCACCGTCGATTCGTGACTGCCTGTGCTTCCTGGACCACATGCGCAACTGCCAAGCCGCCATGGGTGGCGGCCGGGTCCTCAAAGACACCTGGTACCGCATCCCCGCGTTTTACTTCGCCTGTCCCACAACCGTGCTCGGCCCGTACGACGACGCTCCGATGGCGCCGGGAAGCGCCTGGCAGGACTTCGAACTGGAAATCGCCGCCATCATCGGCATCGAGGGCAAAGACTTGTCGGTGGGTGACGCCGAACAGGCGATCATCGGCTACACCATCTTCAACGACTGGTCCGCGCGTGACCTGCAGCAGTTGGAGGGTCAGCTGGCGATCGGGCAGGCCAAGGGCAAAGACAGCGGGGTCACGCTCGGTCCTTATCTGCTCACGCCCGACGAGCTCGAGTCGCACCGCCGCGACGGCAAACTGAGCCTCGACGTCACTGCGTTGGTCAACGACAGGGTGATCGGTTTCGGGTCGACGGAAGCGATGGACTGGACTTTCGGTGAAGTCATCTCCTACGCGTCACGCGGCGTCGCGCTGCGACCCGGTGACGTGTTCGGCTCGGGCACCGTGCCCACCTGCACGCTGGTGGAACATCTCAATCCGGCTGCGCCCGATACTTTCCCGGGCTGGCTGCGCGACGGGGACGTGGTCACCCTGAAAGTCGACGGCTTGGGCGAACTTCGGCAGACGGTACGCGCCACCCCACGGCCGCAGCCGTTACCGGCGCGGCGCAACCCGGACGTCAAGCCGGCCAAGCCCCGCGTCAACCGAGCGCCGGCGAAAGCGCCCTACACCCGCGGACTGCACGAGGTGGCCGATCGGGTGTGGGCTTGGACACTGCCCGACGGTGGATACGGCTGGAGCAACGCCGGATTGATCGCCGGCGACGGCGCGTCGCTGCTGGTGGACACCCTGTTCGATCTGGCGCTCACCCGCGAGATGCTCGCCGCGATGCGACCCCTTACCGACCATGCCCCAATCACCGATGCGCTGATCACTCACTCCAATGGGGACCATACACACGGCAACCAGTTGCTCGATCGGTCGGTTCGCGTCATCGCCGCCAAAGGCACCGCCGAGGAGATCGCGCGCGGCATGTCTCCCGAGATGCTGGCGATGATCCAAAGTGCCGACCTCGGTCCGGCCGCGACCCGTTATGCACGAGAGCGCTTCGGCCACTTCGACTTCAGCGGCATCACTGTCCGCAACGCCGATCAGACGTTCGACGACGAACTCGTCATCGACGTCGGCGGCCGGCAGGCCCGGCTACTGAACCTCGGGCCCGCGCACACCGCCGCCGACTCGGTAGTGCACATCCCCGACGCCGGCGTGTTGTTCGCCGGGGACCTGCTGTTCATCGGCTGTACTCCGATCGTATGGGCCGGGCCGATCGCCAACTGGGTTGCAGCCTGCGACGCAATGATCGCGTTCGACGCTCCTATCGTCGTCCCGGGCCACGGACCGGTCACCGATGCCGATGGAATTCACACTGTGCGAGGCTATCTCGTCCACATCGCCGAGCAAGCCGAAGCCGCCCACCGTAAGGGACTGTCATTGGCCGAAGCCGCCGCAATCATCGACCTCGGGGAATACGCGACCTGGCTGGATGCCGAGCGGGTGGTGGTCAACATCTACCAGCGCTATCGCGAACTCGACTCCACCACACCGCAACTGGATGTGCTGTCGCTGCTGGTGATGCAGGCCGAGTGGCTGGCCAAGCACAGCTGAGCGAAACGACCGGCGGAAGTCAGCAGCGCGTCGCGGCGCGGATTCGTTGCCGCCGATCTTTTGGATAGCCCCTGCCGGCGTTCACGATACGCAATTGGTTCGTCGTGTGTTCATAGCGGCAATGGTCGGCCGGTGCGGCCGCCTCCGACAGGTCGACGCACATGCCCTGCACGCCGGCCGGCTCTCCGCGCGAATCATGCAGCGGTGCACCGGTCATCACCACGTCATGCACGTGATCATGGGTGTCAACGATGCGATGGCGTGAACTGAACGGTTCGCCGGTGCGGCGGACGTTCCGCAGGGTGGCAGCCACCCTTTCGTAATCGCAAGGTTGCACGTGCGAGAGCAGGAGCAGCGTGCTCGGTGCCGTATTGCCCGGTTTGTAGCCGTGCATCTGCTCCATCTGCGCTGACCACGTCCAACTGTCGTCATCGAAGTAGAAGCGAAACCAGCCCAGATGGTTCAGCCAGTCAGCGGGCATCTCAACGGCCAGCCGATTACTCGTGGTCATCGGGTCTCCAAAACAGTGGATTGCGCGCCCGACAACAATCGCTGAGTGCGAGCAGTGGGGGCGCTGAGAAATCGCGTCGACGATGCGCTGTTGGCTCAGCGATCGATCGTCGGGTCCGCGATCAGGTCACCGATCCATGTAAGCACACCGGCCCCGCCACACTTCCCTACCGACACGGTGACCTTCGGCACACCGCGCCTCACCAGCGGCGACACCGGCGGATTGATGTGACGCCGCCAGCTTTCCGGCGATGTCTGCTAGGGTTGGTGAAGGTTGAGGTGTCAGCCTGAAGAGGCGCATAGCGCGGGCTACCTTGACCTTAATCTCATAGGGGCAACTCGTCCTCGGCGTTAAGTCCGAATCTCTGAAATCTTCCAGGATGGTTTGCCATGAATGCTGCATATTGCCGAAATTCGTCAATCGATTTGAACGACGGCGTCATTGAGTGCCGTGGCGCGTGGCTGCACCGATACACGAATGACGGCATTACCGTGCTGGCCATCGGTGGGCAGATCGACGCCTGCAATGCTGACCAAATCAGGGAGCATGCTCACCGCTACGCTTCCACTTCTGCGGCCCTGGTGGTCGACATGACGCAGGTGGAATTCTTTGCCGTGCAAGCCCTTAGAAATTTGATGGTTCTCGGTGAGCGATGCCGTAAAGCCGGCGTGGAGTGGGTATTGGTTGGCAGCCGTTCAGTGCACCGGCTGCTGCTCGTGGCCGATGTCGACCGTGCGCTTCCGATCGCGCATTCGACTGATGCGGCGCTGAAACGCTTCGCCGGCCGCACAACCGAATGCCTCGAACCAGCCTGAGCCGCAGCAGGATGTCTCGCTAGGCTTTGGCGATTACATTCTCGGCGAACAGCTCCAAGTTTCGGATCTTGGTCTCCAGCGGCTCGGTGTCCGGGCCTACGATGTAGGGAATGCGGAAGCCGACGATCACATCGGTGACGCCCCTGTCCTCCAGTCGCTTGACGCCGTCGAGGGTAAAACCGTCGGCGGAGATGACATGGATCTCGAACGAGCCGCCGGCGCCCTCTTCGTTGCGAAAACGCTTGAGCCTAGCCAGTAACTGGTCGAGTTCGGCTGGGTCGCCGCCGCCGTGCATCCAGCCGTCAGCCCGCGCCGCCCGGCGCAGCGCAGCGTCGGCGTGCCCGCCCACCAGGATCGGAATCGGCCGACTGGGAGCCGGCGTCATCTTCGTCTTCGGGATGTCGTAGAACTCGCCGTGGAACTCGAAGTACTCGCCGGAAGTCAGTCCGCGCAGGATGGCGATGCACTCGTCCATGCGCTTGCCGCGCCGGGCGAACGGCACACCCATCACTTCGTAGTCCTCCGGCCATGGGCTGGTGCCTACGCCGAGGCCGACCCTGTTGCCGATCAGCGCCGCCAGCGAACCGGCTTGCTTGGCCACCAGGGCCGGCGGCCGGATGGGCAGCTTAAGAACGAAGAAGTTGAATCGCAGCGTCGTCGTCACCGCGCCCAGCGCTGCGGTCAGCACGAACGTCTCGATGAACGCCTTGCCGTCGAGGAACTCGCGGCTGCCGTCGGGTGTGTAGGGATATTTCGAGTCGGACTCGAAGGGATAGGCGATGCTGTCGGGGATCGTCATGCTCGAGTAGCCGGCGGCCTCGGCGGCCTTCGCGAGCGGAACGTAATACGCCGGATCGGTCATCGCCTCGGCATAGCTGAACCGCACGATGCCTCCTTTATCGCCGAATTTCTTGTGGCGTGGCGGAAATAGTGGAAATGAATTCACACTCGTTCCGCTTCGGGCGCGGAAAGGGTCTAACGTTGTAGGCGAGTATTCACCCGTGAGTGATCACTGGTGAGGAAAATGGTGACTTTATGTCAAGTACCTGCAGTGACAGCGGCATTCGACCGGCAAATGTGACCGACATGAACCGCGCGCGGGGTGGTCTGGGCGGCCTGATTTCGGAGGTCGCGGAGTTGATCCGAAGTGTGCAGCAACAGGAACCCACCGACATCGACGTGGTCCTGACCGAACTGACGGAAAGCGCCCTGGAGTCTTTGCCCGGAGCGCAGTACGCCGGCATCACCATCGCGTCCCGCGACGGCGGAGTGCGGACAGCAGCGGCGATCGGTGACTATCCCAAGCTGCTCGACGAAATCCAGGAACGACACGGCTCCGGTCCGTGTCTGTCGGCTGCCTGGGAACAGCACATGATCAAGATCGACGATGTAGCCGCCGAAGATGACCGCTGGCCGAAGTACTGCCGCGACGCCATCAGCGAAACCCCGATCCGCTCGATTATGTCGTTCCAGCTGTTCGCCGATCACTACACCATGGGCGCGTTGAACTTCTACGCCGAACAACCTTATTCTTTCGACGATGATGCGATAGAACTTGGGCTGATAGTGGCCACCCATGTGGCCGTGGCCTGGAACATGGTCCGCCGGGACCTGCAGTTCCGCAGTGCACTGGAGACCCGCGACATTATCGGTCAGGCCAAAGGCATGGTCATGGAGCGGTTCAAGGTCGATGCTGTGCAGGCGTTCGAGCTGCTCAAGCGCCTATCGCAGAGCTCGAACGTACCGCTGGTGACTATCGCCCGGCAGCTGGTGGAAGCTGAACAGCACGGTTGGTGATGAGGGCGAACTCAGGAACTCAAGCGCGCCCACGGTGGCAGGGGAACCGCAAGCAACTCTGCTGCCCCCGGCGCTGTCGTCAAAGCCACCAGCGCGCTGGCGATGCGCTCGACCGGCAGAACGAAATCGGCGCATCCGGTGGCGATCGCGTTCGCGGGCATACTCGGGGCACGCGCCGTTGCCGGATCTTGAACCAGCACTCTGCCGCCGCCGCGTTTGACGGCGCGACATCCCTCGCTGCCGTCCGACTGCGAACCCGTCAAGACAACGGCGACGGTCGGCGTTTGCCGAGCCGAACTGATCAGCAGCGCGTCGCCCGGCCCGCTGCGTGAGTCGCTGTCCGCGAGCACCCATTCCCCGGCGTCGCCGATACTCGCTGCGGCGTGGGCAGGCACTACGGAGATCCCGGGCTGTTCTGCCGGCGCGCCCGCCTCGATCACCCGGGTGGACAACTCCGTTCGGTGCGCGAGGATAGCGGCGAGCGGGTCGCGGCCATCCAGCCGGCGACGGTGTTGGATTACCGCAATCGGCACGGGATAGCTTGCCGGAAGACGCGCTAACACGGCCGTGATGGCCTCGAGCCCGCCTAGAGACGCCAGCACGGCCACCCGACCGAAGTTGGGCGCCAAAGTGGTTTCGGTCACCGACATGAGAGCCAGGGTAATCGTTGTGTCGGGCACCTGACATATGCGCTGACGAAGTGGGTACCCCGGCGGACATGACGCAACCGGATCTTCGTCGCAATGCGATTCTGGCGCAATTGCCTGACTCCGAATTGACCGCATTGAAACCTCATCTGCACGTCGAGCAGGCGGAACTCCGGCACTCCGCCTACGAGCCGGGCAAGCCGATCGTCGACATCTACTTTCCGCTGACGTCGGTGTTCTCCCTGGTGGCGGTGGCCGAGGAGAAGATCGTGCTCGAAGTCGCCACCATCGGCTACGAAGGAATCGTCGGATTGCCGGCCTACCTCGGCGCCGCGACCAGTCCGCAAGCGGCGTTCTGCCAGGTATCCGGCGCGACCGCCCGCATCGCCGTAGCAGACTTCCGCCGGGCGCTGAGCCGCGACGGCGGGTTGCATGCGTTGTTGAACCGTTTCACGCAGGCGACGATGGTTCAGATCGCTCAAAACGTGGTGTGCAACAGTACCCATTCAACGGAGGCTCGAATGGCCCGCTGGCTGGTCACCACTCACGATCGGGTCGGAAGCGATGACTTTCCGCTGACGCAAGAATTCCTCGCACAGATGCTCGGCGTGCAGCGACCAACCGTTTCCGAGACCGCGCAACGAATTCAGGCTGAGGGCAGCATCCGTTACAGCCGCGGCACAATGACTGTCGTCGACCGGCAGGCACTGAAGCGAACGGCGTGCGATTGCTACCGCATCGTCAAGGCTGAATTCGACGCTCTGCGCAATGGAACGGCCTAGGACTGCGGCTCCATCAACAGCACCGCGCCGTTAACACCCTCTTCGGCAGATGCCTGGAAACCTGTGCAGGTCACCCGCACCTGAATGGGCCGGCCCCGCCGGTTGACCGCTTCGACCGACACTTCTGACGGATTACTCGGGTCTACGAACGCATTGCCGATCAGTGGGCGGACCTGTTCCACCGGCAGTCCGATGTCCAAGGAGGTGAGAGTCCGGCCCCTGGTCTCGTCGGACCGCAGACCCCACAATTCCTCGCAGCCGCGGTTCCAGACGAGTACGCGCATTTCGCGGTCCACCACCACAAGCCCGAGATGTATCGAGTTGACCAACGAGGCAGCGAAAGACCGTGCGTCATCGAGTTCGACACTGCGCTCACGCAATACGTCGTTGATGATGTGCAACTCGTCGTTGGTCGACTGCAGCTCCTCATTCATCGTCTCGAGCTCTTCGTTGGTGGACTGCAGCTCCTCGTTGGTGGTTTCCAGTTCTTCCACCGTCGACTGCAGTTCCTCGTTGGTGGTTTCCAGTTCTTCGTTGGTGGACTGCAATTCTTCGTAGGCCGCCTCCAACTGGCGGTTGGTCTGGACCACCTTGTCCACAAGTGCCCTGGTTGCGGTCACGTCGAAGAAGGCGATCGACACGCCGAGTAAGCCGTTGTCGGAGTCGATGAGCGGGTTGACGTGGATTTCGAACCACACGGTGTCCGAACCGGGGCGCTGCCAGCTGACGTCCTGGATCCTGGCTGACCGCCGGTCGACCTTGGCTTGTTCGAGATAGGCGCGCAACTCGACCGGTCGATACGACACTTCCAGGTCGCGCAGCAGACGGCCGATGTCGCGGGCCGAGAGCCCGAACAGCGATTCGGCCTGCTGGTTGACCATCGCCAGAGTATCCTCGCCGGTCACCACGAGCTGAGCTACCGGACTGGCCCTGAAGGCTGAATCCCGCAACGTGGTCAGGCCGGGGATGTCGCCGTGTCGCTCGTACGGCGCCGCCGCGGAATCGTAGCGGTCCAGTGCGCCTTGAGATGGGATCGATTTCCGGAATATCCGGTGCTTGAGGTTCAGCGGCGTGAACCGGTCGCTGTGACTCAACAGCATCTCAGCATGTCCAAGGAAAAGCGTGCCATGCATGGCGAGTGCAAAATGCAGACGGCTCAGAACATTTTGTTGCGTTTCTGCGTTCATGTACATCAATGTGTTGCGGCACACCAGTAAGTCCACTCGGGAGATGGGTGCGTCTTTCACCAGATCGTTGCGGCCAAAGATCACCGCACGGCGCAGATCTTTGTGGAAGACGTAGCGGCCGTTGATGTTTTCGAAATGACGCTTCAGCAGTTCCGGCGGCACCGACTCGACGGCCTTGGTGTCGTAGGTGGCAGCACGCGCCTCGGTGAGCGCATCTTCGTCCACGTCGGTTGCGTAGATCTTCACTCGCTGGCGAAATTCGTCGGGGCCAAGAGCATCGGCGAGCAGCATCGCCAGGGTGTACGCCTCTTGGCCCGACGCGCAGCCCGCACTCCAGACTCGGATCAAGTCGTTGGGCCCGCGGTCGGCGAGTATCCGCGGAATGACATCCGAGGCGATGTACTCCCATGCCTCGCTGTCCCGAAAGAAGGCGGTGACGTTGATCAGGATCGTGTTGAACAGCGCAGAAAACTCGTCGGAACTGGCCTGCAACACGTCGAGGTACTGCTCGAACGTCTCATACCGGGCTTGGTCCATGCGGTGGCGCACCCGCCGCATCAACGAGGCGCGCTTGTAGCCGGTGAAATCGAACCCGCGGGAGTCACGCAGATATCGCAGCAGCGTCTCGAATGACTCATCTCGATCTGCGTCTACTTTTACAACCATTCCGTTCCATCCGCCGACACCACGTCGCGAATTTGCACAATACCCGCGTGTCTCTCGCGAGTAGTGCCAGTTCGTGGTCAGGCTAGAGCTTGTTTTCCGGACCGACCACCGCCCACACCGTCTTACCCGACGGCGTCGGCAGGTTACCCCAGACCCGGCTCACCGCAGCCACGATCGCGAGCCCGGACACCAGCTGGCCGCCGAGCGGGCCGTCCTCGTGACGAACGGGCAGCATGGGATTGCCGTCCTCCACCGCGACGCTGACGGTGATGCCGTTACTTTCCAGCCGCAACACGGGATCACTTCGGGTGTGTTCCAGCACGTTTTCGACGAACACATTGACGATCACCGTCGCCACCGCGACGAGCTCAGGCATTGACCAGTCCTCCAGCACCTCCGCAACCAGCCTCCGGGCCCGTCGCAGGCTGGACGGGACAGCAGGCAATTCGGCACGGGCTCGCCGTTTGAACGGTTGACCTCGATCGACAAGTCTTGCGAGCGCCGTCTCGGCCGACGGATACACCGGCACGTAGCGGGCCACACCGTTGCGGGCGATGTCGTCTCGGCCGTCCTGATGCGCGCAGGTCAGCATGATCGGAACATCGGGCCACGTCCTGACATGCCAGCGGGCGCTGGTGAATACCGACCATGCCGATGGCGCGGGAACCCACAATTGGGTGACGTCGATGAGCACGGCCGGGGGTTGGTCCATCGCCGCCTTGATGATGGTGTTCCGCAACTCGAGATAGGTGACGCTGTCCAGGACTCCGCTGACTGTGAGCAGACAACATGAGTCCAGGGTGTCGGCGTGCACAACGAGTTGACTGACGGGCTTAGTCACTGGCTCGGCCCTGCTCGACGTAGGCCTCGGTCAACCGGCTGCCCAGCACGCCCAGAGCGTGCTCCGCCTCGTCAGCGAGCGCGTCGTACCGCTGTCGTAACATGCCGGGAGCGACCTGGTCGGCCAGCCGCCGGGACAGCCTGGCCTTCTCCTGCAGGCTGCGCACCGCGATCCACAGCGCACACTCCACCTCTTGATCGCGGGCGCGAAGCAGCGAGTCACCTGTCCAGGCGTGGCCGACCTCGCAGCGGTAATTGCCGTCGCTCACCCCGATCAGCGACCCGTTGCAATCGGGACAGGTGTAACCCGACGGGTGTCCGAGCTCTTCGGTGTCGAATGCCGTCGCAAATCTACGTGCCATCGCGATGCGGTTTTCCAGTTCCATTCGGTCGTCGGGTTTCATATGGCTTTCCTCGAATCCTCGGTCGGCCAGCTCCTTGAGCAGGCCTCCCACTTCCGCCGCCTTTATGTCGCTGTGGTCGATGACACCGGCGTCGACCGCGTTCTGCGGCATAGCGGGAAACAGGGCGTCAAAAGGCGACTGTGCGATGGTGGTGCCGCCACGGGCCCGGATGGCCGCGGATCCCAGAACACCGTCGTCAAGCACGCCGGACAGCAGTACCCCGACCCCATGTCGACCATAGGCCAGGGCCACCGAGCGGAAGAGCGCATTGATGGCGGGCCGATGGCCGTTTTCGGTAGGACCTTCAGACAGAAGGATGCGGTGGTCTTGCACCAGCAAATGATGATTGGGGACGGCGACATAAATTATGCCGTGTTCCAATGGCGTGCCGTCTACGGCGTTCACGGCTCGCAGGGGGCCGTTGCGGTCGATTATGCGGGCCAGCACGCTGGGTGCGCCCGCCGGCATGTGCAGCGCCACCAGCACCGCGTAGGGAAGATCTGGGGGCAATCCGGCGGCAAATTGGGTGAGCGCTTCCACCCCACCGGCCGAAGCACCTACCGCTACCACATTGAGCGTCGTGTGTTCGCCTGCTTCCGCGTTAACCACCCTGTGTGGGCTACCCGCTCGGCTGAGCAGGCAACCCGTGCCGGGTATCAAACCAGGATAACGGGCTTTTTCGGCATCCGACAGGTGCGACGGGGCGTCCTCAGAGTCGAGGCACCGCCAGTTCGGCACCGTTGACTGCAAACGGCGGTGCGCCGACGCCTGCGATCGAATGCACACCCTGGGGGGTCTGCTCGGTGATCCGCGCAGGTGCACTGCGCGTACCGGCATCGAGCATCACCTGCCGCGATCGCCGAAGAACGTCGCTGGGCAGCGGATCGAAGACGGTGCCTTGCCAGTGGTAATTCCCATCCAGCGGATCGACGTGCCCGGTCAGCCGGACGTGCACCTGACGATGGGTGTCGTCGATCGTCAGCGTCGCCGTCCCGTCGTAGGCGTGTTCTTCACGGTCGGCACCGCTCGACACGTCGTAGGCGTGCGCCACCGGGCGATGCGGCAGCGCTCGCAGATGGACGCGCTCGTTGAACACCTGCTGGCTGCTGCGCCGCACTTCGATCCGCGTTGCGCGGGCACCACGCATCAGCTGCAGGCACTCCGCGATGTGGCGCAGTTGTGTGTCGTGATGCGGGCCGGTGAGCCAGAAAAAGTTGGGGAAGCCGTGGACGGCCACCCCGGCATAGGGCTCCATCCCGTCCCGCCAAGACTGCCGGACAGGGGAAAGCTCGTCCCGGATCGACAACCCGGTGCCGAAGACGATCACGTCCACGTCGTGGTCCTCACCGTCGCGGGTGCGGATCCCGGTTGCGGTCACCGAGTCGATGAGTGAGGTCACGAGTTCGGCGCTGCGTTGCCGCCTGACGCGGCTGCGACGACGTGTCAGCATCGGGACGATGCGCCGCGGCGGAAGGCCGAAGACCTTCACGGCGGCGCCGCGGACACAAAGGTGGTCGATCAGTCGGCCGCCGGCGGCGTCACCGCCGACCAGGGCGATCCGCTTGCCGGTCACATCTAGCGCCGGATCCCATCCTCTCGAGTGAAAGGACTGCCCTCGGAAGCTGCTGTTGCGGAACAGATCCGGAATCCACGGGACAAAGGTCTGCTCGTCTGCGGCGACGACCACGCGACTGCGGTAGGTCTCAGCCGACGTTTCCAACACCCAGGTGTCGGTGTCGTCGTCGAACACCGAGCTGCTGACCTGTTGCTCGAGGATGACGACGTCGGCGATGTCGCCCTGACACAGCTGATTTGCGGCACGCGTGGCGACTGCGCCGGTGCCGATGACGGCAACGGCCGCTGGGCTCATAGGAATCTGCTGCGGGTCCATTGCCGGCACGCAATCCGGCCCATCAGCCCGACCTCCGTCAGAAACGCTGCCAGCGAAGCGAATCCGCTCACCTGCACCTGGTAGCGGTGCGGGCTACTCCGCACGGCCTGGCGTGCGCGTCGCGGATCGAGACCGGTACGCGCATACGGGATCGGATTGGTGAACAGATAGCGGAAGAACACTCCGCCGAGCCCGTTGATGTTGGCGATGAACCACCGGTTGACTCGCGGCATCTCGGCCACCCGCTTACGCAGGCCGTCGCGGGCGAACTGGATGTGACGAGCCTCTTCGGTGACGTGAATTCGCATCAGGCGCTGGACGATCGGCTGCATCTCCGGGTCGTCCATCATCTGACGCTGCAGCGCGTCGAAGATCTCTTCGCCGATCAGCGCGGCAACCCACAGCAGGGCGCCGCGGAACAGCAGCGGCAAGGTGTTGATGATGACCCGGTGATACAGCCGCGGGCGGACCGGCTTGGCCCCCACCCGCTCGATCGCCTTGCCGAACATCACCATGTGCCGGGTTTCATCGCCCAGTTCGGTCAGCGCGTAATGTGATGCCCGGCTGGTCGGGTCTTCGTGCATCAGGGTCCGCAGCAGCGCCTGATTGAGGATGTTCTCGAACCAGATGCCCGCCGACAGCGTGTTGACCAACTCTTGGCGTGACAGCTCGATCTGCTGCGCGCGGGTCATCTCTTCCCACATCGGCGTGCCGTAGAGCGACACGATCCTGGGCGGCAGATAGAACTTGTCCGGATCCAGCGGCGCGTCCCAGTCGATGTCGACGACCGGCTGATAGGACTTCTTGACCGAACCCTTGAGCAAACGCTCGGAGAACTCCTCGCGACTGGGCCCATCCGGTTTCACCGCAGTAGTCATCGTTGACGCCCCTTCATCGGTGTCTGCCACCAGACGTTAGGGACGACGTCCGCAAGATGTCAATACCCGCGGTACCGGATACCGGTAGTTCGGGGCCGGCGGCACTAGGCTCGGGCGACATGGCGGGCCGGCACATCCACGTCATCGGCATCGGCGTCGGCGACCCCGACTACCTGACCGTGCAGGCGATCGAGGCGCTGAACGACACCCAGGTGTTTTTCGCGATGGACAAAGGCGAAGCCAAAAGCGATCTGGTCGCATTGCGCCGCCAGGTCTGCGAGCGGTTCATCCGCGAGCCCGGCTACCGATTCGTCGAGTTGCCCGACCCGCAGCGGAGCGCGGACGGCGACTACCGGAGAGCGGTAGCGGACTGGCATTCCGCTCGCGCGCAACTCTGGGCCGAAGCCATCGTGACCGAACTCGGCGCCGATGGTGTCGGAGCGTTCCTGGCGTGGGGCGACCCGTCGCTGTATGACAGCACGCTGCGCATCCTGGACGCGCTGCCGATCGACATCAGCTACGACGTCATCCCGGGCATCACCGCTGTGCAGGCGCTGACCGCCCGGCATCGCATCCCGCTCAACGACGTCGGCGAACCCGTCCTGATCACCACCGGACGGCAGCTGCGCGACCACGGCCTGGCCGGCTCGACCGTGGTCATGCTCGACGGCGACTGCTCGTTTCGCTGCTGCCCCGGCGGCACGCGGATCTGGTGGGGCGCCTACCTCGGCACCGACGACGAGCTGCTGGTTTGCGGCACGGTAGGCGAGGTCGGTGACCGGATCGCCGCGTTGCGCGCTGAGGCGCGCGCCCGGCACGGCTGGATCATGGACATCTATCTGCTGCGCCGGTGAGCGCACACTGGACAGATGCCCGAACTACCCGAAGTCGAAGCGCTGGCCGACCACCTGCGCCGGCACGCCGTCGGCCTGCCGATCGGCCGCGTCGACGTCGCCGCCTTATCGGTGCTGAAGACCTTCGACCCGCCCCTCACCGCGCTGCACGGCCAGCCGGTCGTCGGTGCTGAGCGGTGGGGCAAATACCTCGGGCTGCAAGTGGGCGAGCTGTTCTTCATCACCCATTTGTCGCGTGCCGGATGGTTGCGGTGGTCGGACAAACTGGCTGCCGCGCCGCTGCGGCCCGGTAAGGGGCCGATCGCGTTGCGGGTGCACCTGGGCACGCCGGGGGAGGCGCCCGGCTTCGACCTGACCGAGGCGGGCACCCAGAAACGGCTGGCGGTGTGGCTCGTCGACGACCCGAAACGGGTACCGCAAATCGCCGCGCTGGGCCCCGACGCGCTGGCGCTGGGTCCGGATGATCTCGCCGAGCTGCTGGCCGGCAACAGCGGCCGGATCAAGACCGTGCTCACCGATCAGCAGGTGATCGCCGGCATCGGTAACGCCTACAGCGATGAGATCCTGCACGTCGCCAGGATTTCGCCGTTCGCCACGGCGGGGAAGCTGACCAGCGAGCAGATGGTCATTCTGCATGACGCGATGGTGTTGGTGCTGACCGACGCGGTGAGCCGATTGGTCGGTCAGCAGGCGGCGACGCTCAAGGGCGAGAAACGCTCCGGTCTGCGGGTGCATGCGCGCTCCGGTCTCCCGTGCCCGGTGTGCGGTGACACCGTGCGGGAAGTCTCGTTCGCGGACAAGTCGTTTCAGTACTGCCCGACCTGTCAGACCGGCGGCAAGATACTGGCCGACCGGCGACTGTCCCGGCTGCTCAAGTAGCCAGCCGTTCCGGCGCGAGCGTGCGTGTTTGCACACGACACGCCGCGGAGAAGTGTGCAATTGTGCACGTTCGCGGCGAAGGGGAGCGGGCGCTCAGGCTGTTCGGCCCCGCTCGGCGCGGCTCAAGTAGCCCGGCCGCGCTCCGCGCGGTAGTGGCGCACCAGCGCGTCGGTTGAGCTGTCCGACTGCTTCTGAGGCGCGGCGTCGTCGCTGATCACCGGGACCAGCGCTTTGGCCTGGGTTTTGCCCAGTTCCACGCCCCACTGATCAAAAGAATCGATGCCCCACAGCACACCCTCGGTGAACACCTGATGCTCGTAGAGCGCGATCAGCTGGCCGAGCACTGACGGAGTGAGCCGAGTGGCCAGGATCGACGTGGTCGGCCGATTGCCGGGCATCACCTTGTGCGGCACCACGTCAGCGGGCGTGTCTTCGGCGGCGATCTCCTCGGCGGTCTTGCCGAATGCCAGCACCTGGGTCTGGGCGAACAGGTTGCTCATCAACACGTCGTGCATGCTGCCGGTGCCGTCGGCCTGGGGCAGGTCTTCCAGCGGCTGGGAGAACCCGATGAAGTCGGCGGGCACCAGCCGGGTGCCCTGGTGCAGCAACTGGTAGAAGGCGTGTTGGCCGTTGGTTCCCGGCTCGCCCCAGAAGATCTCGCCGGTGTCGGTGGTGACCGGTGTGCCGTCGGCGCGAGTGGACTTTCCGTTGGACTCCATGGTCAGCTGCTGCAGGTAGGCCGGGAATCGGGCCAGGTCGTCGGAATACGGCAGCACCGCATGGGTTTGCGCGCCGAAGAACCCGGAGTACCACGCGTTGATCAAGCCGAGCAGCGCCGGCGCGTTGGCCTCTAGCGGCGCGGTTTTGAAATGCTCGTCGACGAGATGGAATCCGGACAGGAAGTCTGCGAAGCCCTCCCGGCCGACGGCCGCCATCACCGACAGCCCGATCGCCGAATCCACCGAGTAGCGCCCGCCGACCCAATCCCAGAAGCCGAACATGTTGGCGGTGTCGATACCGAATTCCTTGACCTGCTTCTCGTTCGTCGATACCGCGACGAAATGCTTGGCCACCGCGTCGTCGCCGAGCGCGTCGGTCAGCCAGCGCCGGGCGGCGGTGGCGTTGGTCAGCGTCTCCAGGGTGGAGAACGTCTTCGAGGAAACGACGAAAAGTGTTGTAGCCGGCTCCAAGTCGGCCAGCGTCGCGATCAGGTCGGCGGGATCGACGTTGGAGACGAACCGGGCCGAGATGCCGGCGTCGACGTAGTGGCGCAACGCCTTATAGACCATCACCGGGCCCAGGTCCGAACCACCGATGCCGATGTTGACGACGGTGCGGATGCGTTCGCCGGTGGCACCGGTCCACTCGCCGCTGCGCAGCCGATCGCTGAACTCACCCATCCGGTCCAGCACCGCGTGCACATCCTCGACGACGTTCTTCCCGTCCACCACGAGCTCGGCGTCGCGCGGAAGTCGCAGGGCGATATGCAGAACAGCACGGTTCTCGGAGGTGTTGATGTGCTTGCCGGCGAACATCGCGTCGCGACGCTCTTCGAGGTGGGCCGCCCGGGCCAGGTCGGTCAGCAGCTTGATGGTCTCGCGGGTGATGCGGTGCTTGCTGTAGTCGATGTAGAGGTCGCCCACGGTGACCGTCAACTCGCGGCCGCGGTCAGGATCGTCGTCGAAGAACTGACGCAGGTGGGTCTCCCCGATTTGAGCGTGGTGTTTGCGCAGCGCATCCCACGCAGAAGTGGCCGAGATGTCCGGGATCTGTTCAACGGCAGTCATACTTTTCGACCATAGTCACGCGGCCCGGCGGCCGGACGAACGTAGGCGAAAACGTTCAGTGGCCGAGCCGGCCGCGGCCCAGGCGCAGCAGCAGTATCGCCAAATCCTTGCCCTCGGGACCCAGCTCGCTGTAGCGCTCGATGACCTTCATCTCGCGGCTGTGCACCAGCCGGGTGCCGCCGGAGGCCATCCGCGCTTTACCGATCGTCTGGGAAACCTCGGCGCGGCGTTTGACCGCGGCGAGGATTTCGGCGTCCAGGCGGTCGATTTCGTGGCGCAGGTCATCGATGTCGGGAAGCTGTTCGCTAGCAGTGTCGACGGTCATCGGTGGTGACTCCGTATGGTCGCTGTTGGTGGGTTCTGGTGTCATCCGTCTCGGGCCTCACACAACAGACGAGCCCCGGATCTCCGATGCGGACCGCGGGGCTCTTCTTCGAGCAGCTACACCCCGGGCACCGCTGGCCGGTACCCGTAGAAAAATCGACGAAGCTGCGCATTGAGCACGAAACGAGTGTGCCACCAAGGGTGGTCTGAGCGCAAAGTTGTCGCCGCACGGCGGTAGGTTTGTCATCGACTATGACCGCTGTCGACGATGCAGAGCGGAGCGATGAGGAGGAGCAGCGCGTATTGAGTGTGCATGTGACCGCTGCCAGGTCCGTCCCGAGCGCAGAACAACTCCTTGACGGCCTCAACCCCCAGCAGCGCCAGGCGGTGCTGCATGAGGGCTCACCGCTGCTGATCGTCGCCGGCGCCGGGTCCGGCAAAACCGCGGTGCTGACCCGGCGTATCGCCTACCTGATGGCGGCGCGCGACGTCGGGCCCGGCCAGATCCTGGCGATCACGTTTACCAACAAGGCCGCTGCCGAAATGCGCGAACGTGTGGTGCAACTGGTGGGGGCTCGGGCGGGATCCTCTTTGTGGGTGGCGACGTTTCACTCGACCTGCGTGCGGATCCTGCGCAACCAGGCGTCACTGATCCAGGGGCTGAATTCCAACTTCTCCATCTACGATGCCGACGATTCCCGACGGTTGCTGCAGATGATCGGCCGCGACATGGGCCTGGACATCAAGCGGTACACGCCACGTCTGCTGGCCAACTGCATCTCGAATCTGAAAAACGAACTAATCGATCCGGAGAAGGCCGCTGACGACATCACCGACGGCACCGACGACCTGGCTCGCACGACGGCCTCGGTCTACGCCGAATATCAGCGCCGGTTGCGCGTTGCCAACGCGCTGGACTTCGACGACCTGATCGGCGAGACGGTCGGGGTGTTGCAGACCTTCCCGCAGATCGCCCAGCATTACCGGCGCCGCTTCCGCCACGTCCTGGTCGACGAGTACCAGGACACCAATCATGCGCAGTACGTGCTGGTGCGCGAGCTTGTCGGCCGCGGCCTCGAAGACGGAAAGGACGGCGTGCCGCCCGGGGAGCTGTGCGTGGTCGGCGACGCCGACCAGTCGATCTATGCCTTCCGAGGCGCCACGATCCGCAACATCGAGGACTTCGAACGCGACTATCCGGACGCCACCACGATCCTGCTGGAACAGAATTACCGCTCCACGCAGAACATCTTGTCGGCGGCCAACTCGGTGATCGCCCGCAATTCCGGCCGCCGCGACAAACGGCTGTGGACCGACGCCGGCGAAGGAGAGCTGATCGTCGGCTACGTCGCCGACAACGAGCACGACGAAGCCCGGTTCGTCGCCGACGAGATCGATGCGCTGGTCGACCGCGGCGACATCACCTATGACGACGTCGCGGTCTTCTACCGGACCAACAACTCGTCACGGTCGCTGGAAGAGGTGTTCATCCGCGCGGGTATTCCGTACAAAGTCGTGGGCGGCGTGCGGTTCTACGAACGCAAAGAGATCCGCGACATCGTCGCTTACCTGCGCGTGCTGGACAATCCCGGCGATGCGGTCAGCTTGCGGCGCATTCTCAACACGCCGCGACGCGGCATCGGTGATCGCGCCGAGGCCTGTGTGGCGGTGTACGCCGAGAACACCGGTTCCGGCTTCGGCGACGCGCTTCAAGCGGCCGCCGAAGGCAATGTTCCGTTGCTCAATCCGCGTGCGGTGAAAGCGATAGCGGGTTTCGTCGAACTGCTCGACGAGCTGCGCGCCAAACTGGCCGACGATCTGGGCGACCTGGTCGAGGCGGTGCTGGACCGGACCGGATACCGGATGGAACTGGAAGCCTCCACCGATCCGCAGGACCTGGCCCGGCTGGACAACCTGAACGAATTGGTCAGCGTGGCACACGAATTCAGCACCGACCGGGAGAACGCAGCCGCGCTCGAAGACGGCCCGGATTCTCAAGACGTTCCCGACGATGAGGACGTGCCGGACACCGGTGTGCTGGCGGAATTCTTGGAACGCGTGTCGCTGGTCGCCGACGCCGACGAGATCCCGGAACACAGCGCCGGTGTGGTCACCCTGATGACGTTGCACACCGCCAAGGGCCTGGAGTTCCCGGTGGTGTTCGTCACCGGCTGGGAGGACGGGATGTTCCCGCACATGCGGTCGCTGGACGACCCGCGTGAACTGTCCGAGGAACGGCGGCTGGCCTACGTCGGCATCACCCGGGCGCGGCAACGGCTGTATGTCAGCAGAGCCGTCGTCCGGTCCTCCTGGGGCCAGCCCATGCTCAATCCGGAGTCGCGTTTCTTGCGCGAGATTCCCCAGGAGCTCATCGAATGGCGGCGCACCGCCCCCGCGCCCTCGTTCAGCGCGCCGGTCAGCGG
>NZ_JBARMY010000261.1:0-21022 GCF_049802695.1 Mycobacterium sp. | reverse complement strand
GCTCCAGCGCGACGGGGCGCACCGCCTCCGGTGTCGCGACGGTCCACCCGGACGGCACGGACAAAGCGCCGACCGTGTTCGCCTCGCCCAGACCCGCCGCAACGGTCGGTGCCGTCGCCGCCAAGGGGCCCGGGTTGGTGATAATCGCCGGGAACTCCGTGGGGGGCACCGGTGCTGTCCCCGGAAAGGCCTCAACCCCTGCCCAGCCGCGGACGATATCGTCCGTGTGCAACCCCGTCCCAGTGTCGATAATGATGTTGGGAAAAAGATCCGGAACCGTCAAGAGGGCAAATGGTGCCTCTACAAAAATTCCGGTCAGGTCGGTTGGTGCGCTCAGGAAAATCGAAATCAGGTCGCTCAACGTGCCCAGCGGGTCCGCAGCCTGTGCCGGCGCCGCGGCTGCCGGGGCCGTGGTTGCCAGGCTCTGCAGCGCGTTAGGCACCGCGGAAAACGTTTGCTGAACCGACGAGACAGTGCTTTGTACGGTGCCGGCCGATGTGCCGGCTGCTTGACCGGCCGCCCCAGCTGGATTGGTGTTCTGGTGTGGTGAGGTAAACGGCGTCAGCGCTGTCGCGGATGCCGAGGAACCCGCGTAACCGTACATCGCTACGGCGTCTTGGGCCCACATCTCGGCGTACTGGGCCTCGGTAGCGGCGATCGCCGGCGTGTTCTGCCCGAAGAAGTTCGTCGCGATCAACGTCATCAACAGGCTGCGGTTGGCCGCGACCACTTCGGGTGGCACTGTCGATGCGAACGCGGCCGCGTAGGCGGCGACTGCGGCCCGTGCCTGGCTGGCGGTTTCCGCTGCCTGCGTGGCGGTGGTGCTGAGCCACTCGATATGGGAAGCCGCCGCGGCGGCCATCGAGGCCGACGACGGCCCCACCCACGTCCCGGTGGTCAGTCCCGAGATCACCGACTCATATTGGGTCGCCGCCGTGTACAACTCGTCAGCCAGGGCGTCCCATGCTTGCGCAGCAGCGAGTAACGGCCCGGAGCCAGGACCGGCATACATCCGACCGGAGTTGATCTCCGGCGGATAGAGCCCGTAATCCATTGCTGCGCATCCTCATTCCAGAAAAGCGGCGCTCGTGCCACGCGGCGGTGGGCGACTCAGCGCCCGAGCAGGCGGTTCTTCTGCTCGGTGTACTCCTCGTCGGTCAGGATTCCTTCGTCGCGGAGTTTGGCGAACTCGCGTAGCTCGGCCGCGACTCCGGTGACGACGGCCCGAGGCTTGTCCTGCGGGGTTTCACCTCCTTGCTCGGTCGCCCCGTGCACATTGTTGACTTTCGCGCCGGTGTCCGTCGGGGCACTAGCGCGGTGGAGTGCTTTGCCGCCGGTTTTGCCGACGCCACCGACGGTGCCGGCCATGGCGCGTCCGGCCATCCCGGCCAGCGCCATCTCGCTCAACGTCGGGCTCGACGCCAGTGTCGATCCCGTTTCGGCGGCGGCCGCCGCAGGTGAAGCGGCCCCGGGCGGCAAAGCGGGCAAGGTGTATGCGACGGGGCGTACCGCCGGCGTGGCGATGCTCCACGTCGGTGGCACCGACAAATTCCCGACTGTGTTCGCCTCGCCCAGACCGGCTGACAAGGGTGGTGCCGCCGCCGGCGTCGCCGGCACTATCGGACCCGTGATGATCGCCGGGAACTCCGTAGGGGGCCGGTCCCCTGACCCCGGCCAGGACTCTTTGCCTGCCCAGCCGCTGACGATGTCGTCCGTGCTCAAACCAGTTCCAGCACCGATAACGTCTAAGGGAAGGGAAACTGCCGCCAAGGGGGCCAGCGGTGTGGTGACGAAAAGTGACGACAGGGCCGACGGTGCGTCGAGGAATATAGAAATCAAATCGCTCAACGTGCCCAAGGGGTCGGCAGCCTGTGCCGGCGCGGCGGCAGCCGGCGCCGCCGTCGCCAGACTCTGCAGCGCATTGGGCACCGCAGACATGGATTGCTGAGCCGTCGACACGATGTTCTGGGCGTTGCCGGCGGGCGCGCCGGCGGCTTGCTGCACCGCGGCGGCTTGGCCGCTTTCATTGGTGGCCTGCTGCGGTGGCACGAACGGGCTCAGGTTCGTGGCAGCTGCCGATGAGCCCGCGTAGCTGTACATCACTGCGGCGTCCGTGGCCCACATCTCGGCGTACTGCGCCTCGAGGGTTGCGATCGCCGACGTGTACTGCCCGAAAATATTTTTCGGAATCAGCGCCATCAGCCGACTGCGGTTGGCCGCGATCGTCGTGGGCGGCACGACTGAGGCGTAGGCCTCCTGATATGCGTTGACCGCAGCCCGGGCCTGGCTCGCGGCTTCTTCAGCCTGCGCCGCGGTGTTGGTCAACCAGGTGACATTGGACGCGGCCGCGGCTGCCATCGATGCTGACGACGGCCCCTGCCATGGTCCCGAGGTCAGGCTCGAGATCACCGACTTGTAGGAGTTCGCCGCCGAATACAGTTCGGCGGCTAACGTGTCCCAGGCTTCGGCGGCGGCCACCATCGATTGCGACCCGGGACCGGCGTACAACCGACCGGAGTTGATCTCCGGTGACAACACGGCAAAATCCATCGCTGCACGCTCCCCTACTGCGCCGCAATCGAGTTGGCAACCTCGACGGCACAAGCCCCCACATCGGGTCGGACAGCCACCACCGTGTGGTGAGCCAAGGTGGCCTCAACACTGATCGCATCAGTGGCGGTATTTGCGGCGGCTGGTGGCGCTGTCAGGGCCGACGCCTCCCAGAGCTCATGCGAATCACCACGCCCGCCGTCATCGCGTCCGGCGGGTCGGACTCAACAAGGTCGAAGAACATTTCGTCTCTTTTACTAGCTGAAGCTGACAGTTACCTACGAAGAGTTTAGGGTCGCACGCTTCTTATGTGGCCGTTCGGTGAACCGACTACCGGTGATCGGTGGAATCGATACGAAGTCCTTACGAGGTTGTAACTGAACTTTGTGCTTAAGGTCACGTGGCGACCGCGAGGCGACTGGCGTGTCGTGGCCTCGCCGGTCAGCCCGTTTTAGCTTCGCGGCTGACGTTGATTGTGTGCTCTTGACCGGAATGATCGTCGTCGGTGGTCGGCTGCTGGGTAGAAAAGCCTTTACGCAGGGTTTCCAGCAGCTCCCGATACGGCCCGACCAGGTAGACGGTGTCGCCACCGCGCAACCGTGCGTCTCGGCGCGGGTGCAGCTTGACCAAAGCGTTCGGCCGGGTGATCGCGATGACGCGGGTCTGGGTCGAGAGCTCGAACATCCGAATCCCATCGAGCTCGCTGTTGGCGGCCACCCGCATGCCACCGACCACGAAGGAGTTCTGCCCCACCGAGAACGTTCCCAGCACCTGCAGACCCATCGCGGCGCCGATGAACCACGGTGCGGCCAGTTCCACGGTGGACCGCACGTGGTCAAACCCGAACCGCTGCGCCACCGCGTGTCCCAGCGCACGGTCATAAACCCGCAAGACCAGTGGCACGTCGGTTCGGGTCGTCTGGGGCGAGACTCGGGTACCCAGCATCTCGGCCAGCACGATTCCGGTTTCGATGTTGATCATGTCATCGCGGGTCAGCACCGCCACCGCGCGAGCGCGGTCGACGCGGGCCGACTCCAACGTCTGGGGCAGTGTCGCGTCGCCGAAAATGACCGGTACATCGAGTTCATGCGCCAAGGACACGAAGCGGTTGTTCTCGTCGCGTTCGATCACCGCAACGTCGTAACCCGCACCGGCCAGATCGTTGACCACCCGCATTCCCAGCGCGCTGAGGCCGACAACGATGATGTGGTTGCGCAGATGGCGTACTCGAGGGCGCCCAGCCGAAAGGACGAAGCGCCGCGACAACAGCACGTCAGCGATGAACGCGACCAGCAACGCGGTGCTGGTCACACCGCTGAACATCAGCATGGCGGCGAACAGCCGCAGCCAGGTGGGCTGATGAACAAAGCTGAAGTCGCCATAACCGGTCGTCGTAATGGTCTCGATGGTGAAGTACAGCGCGTCGACCCACGTCATTCTCGGCGGTGCTTCGTAGCTCAGCCGCAATGTCACCGCCGAGCCCACGATCAGGCTGAGCACACCGACCACGACCGGGTAGAAGGCCGGGTTGACGTCGGCGCGCAGCGTGCGCACAGCGTCGAGCGTCCGGCGCACCCGCGATGGACGGGTGCGGGCCCTGCTTGGCTTTGGTATCCGCACCCCGCGCGCGCCGACCTCGTCGGCAGTGCCGATCATCGCCGCCCAGTCACCGGCGTGCACTTCAAGGTCCCGGCCCGGACAAACCTCAACCTCACCCGGGCTGGGGGACTTGTCGCCGTGAACCACTGCCACCGGCGCCAGATCACCGTAAAGCTCACGCAGCGTCGCTTCCCGTGGTGCTTCGCCGCCGGTGACGGCGAATTTGATGCCGGCCGCCTCGAACGGGTGCGTGGTGTGCGCCAGGCACGCCTCAACCACTGCCGGCGCTGCAAGTTCGGCGACGTCGAGGATCGCGCCGGGCCCGTTGTCAGCGGCCACAGCTTCGCGCAGCACATCGTTCGCCACCCGCGCGACCACGCGCGTGTTCGAGTTGGCTTTTCTTGCCAGCAGTGCGATTTCGAGGTTGGTCGCATCGTCGTCACCGGCGCAGATGACGGCTGTCGCTCTGGCCACTCCGGCTGCAGCGAGCTCTCTGTTGACCAAAGCGTGATCAGTGTTTTCCAGGCGGACGACACTGACCCCGGCGCTCTTCAGCTCCTCGACGATCGTCGTCGCCAGGGCGTCTTCGCCGCTGACAATGATGTGGAGGGGCATGTCCTCGTACGCTACTCGGGGGGAGCCAATCGCGATTAAATCCTGCACGTCAGGCGGGTAGACGCGCACTTCGGGAGATTTCTCGTCGCGCCAGTACGTCCTTAGGGCCGATGCCCCGATACCGGAGGCCATGACGGCGTCTACCGGCTGGTTGCGCTTTCGGGGCGTGGCGGCCAGCAAATGACATGTGGCCGGCGACAGCGGTTTCCGGCAAAGTCGAGCAACCAAAAGCGTCGCCGGTGCGCTGACCTGTTCGCGGCTGAATGTGCTTCGACGGCGGGCTTCGCCGTAAACGCTCGGTGTCGTTATCCGGACCGGTACACCACGGTTTACTGTCTCCCCGCATAAACACCCACTTCAGCCGATACTTATAGTCACGGGTAACTATAAAGCGGTTGGCCTGCCCCCGCCGGATTTGTGCCGTCCAACCTGTGACGCCGCCCAGGTCGAGGCGACCGTGCCGGCGGAACCCGCAAAGTCGACGACCCTTGACGGCGAAGCCGGGATAACTGTGCCGTGCCGACCGAGGCCAAATCAAACCTGCACTGCTACAACAGTTGTCGCGTCGGATCAGCAGATGTCTTGGTGCGCACCGGCGGCGCGGAGTGTCTCCGTTGACAACTCGACGTATGACACGACACGATTACGTCTCGAAGCGATAACCCATGCCCGCCTCGGTCAGCAAATGGTTCGGGCGTGACGGGTCATCTTCGAGCTTGCGGCGCAACTGTGCGAGGAAGACACGCAGATAGTGCGTCTCTCTCGCATACTTGGGCCCCCACACCTCTCTGAGCAATTCCTCGCGCCCCACCAGCTTTCCGCGATTGCGCACCAGCATTTCCAGCATTCCCCACTCGGTGGGCGTCAGGTGCACCTCTCTGCCGTTTTTGATGACCTTCTTCGCCGACAGGTCGACGGTGAACGAACTGGTCTCCACGACGGGATTGTCTGCGACCGGGGTTGCTGCTGCCCGTCGCACCGCGGCGCGTAGCCGGGCCAGCAGTTCGTCCATACCGAACGGCTTGGTCATGTAGTCATCGGCGCCTGCGTCGAGCGCCTCGACTTTGTCGGCCGAATCGGTGCGGGCCGACAGCACGATCACCGGCGCCGTCATCCACCCGCGAAGTCCGGTCAGCACGTCGATACCGGACATGTCCGGCAGACCCAGATCCAGAATGACGGCCTGCGGATGATGCTCAGCGGCAGCTCCCAGAGCGCCGGCACCGGTCGCCGCGGTAAAGACTTCATAACCTCGCACTGAGAAATTGATGCGCAGTGCTCGCAGGAGTTGCCGGTCGTCGTCTACCACGAGCACCCGAGTCACGAGAGCTCGCCGGCGCTAGTCATGAACTCCGCTCCTCCTCATCGGTTTGCTACGAATCGCCACGGGCTGCGTGATCATCGCCGGTTCCGCGGGCGGTGCCGCCAGGTCGACCGAAACCGTCAACCCGCCGCCGGGGGTGTCGCAGGCCTGGATCGTCCCGCCCATAGCTTCGACGAACCCCTTGGCCACCGACAGTCCAAGACCGAGGCCAGTGGTGTTGTCGCTGTCGCCGAGCCGCTGGAACGGTTCGAAGATCTGCTCCATCACGTCACGGGAGATACCCGGCCCCTCGTCGACGACGTTGATCAGCACCCGATCACCGACCCGGCCGGCATTGACCCGCACCGCGCTCGCAGGCGCGTAACGCAGCGCGTTGTCGATGAGATTGGACAACACCCGCTCCAGCAGGCCGGTGTCTGCCATCGCGATCATGCCGTCGGCTTCAACCCGCACCCGGTCCAGGGTGCCGTGCCCGAGAGCTGTCGTGTGCTTGCCGATACCGACCAGCGCGGCTTGAACGACTTCCTCGACATACACCGTGGCCAGCTGTGGCCGAACGACACCAGCAGCCAGCCGCGACGAATCCAGCAGGTTACCCACCAGGGCGGTCAGCTGGTCGAGCGATTCTTCGACAGTCGCGAGCAGCTCGGCGGTGTCCTCGGGGGAGAATCCGACGTCCTCGGCGCGCAGGCTGGAGACGGCGGCTTTGGCCGCGGTCAACGGGGTGCGCAGGTCGTGACCGAGCGCCGAGAGCAGCAGGCGGCGCAGCTCATCGGCTTCTGCCAAGGAATGCACTTTGTCGGCTTCCTCGACCAGCTCGAGTTGCTTGACCAGGCCGGCGGCCTGGGTGGCCACCGCGGACAAAACTTTGCGGTCGCGGCCGGTTAACGCCCGGCCCGACATGAGCATCCAAAAGTCGTCATCGCCCACTTTGACCGCAGTGTCCGCGGAATCCGCCGTGGTGGACGGGTCCGGGCCCGCGCTCGCGACGAGCTCGCGGCCACCTTCGCCGGCGCGCACCAAGCTCACCGCCCGCTGTGAGTAAGCCTCCCGTACCTTCTCCAGCAGAGCGCCCAGGTCACCGCCACGCAATATCGATCCGGCGAACAGCGCCAGCAACTGAGCCTCGTGTGTCGCCCGCTGAGCCTCACGGGCACGGGTGGCCGCGGTGTCCACCAGCCCGCCGATACTCACCGCGACCGCCAGCAGGACCACTTCGGTGACGGCGTGACTGGGGTTGGTGACGGCGAAGGAGTGCCGGGGCTCGGTGAGGAACCAATTCAGTAATGCCCCGGACAACACCCCCGCTAACAGGGCAGGCAAAACGCCGCCGAACAGAGCGACGGCAATCACCCCAACGAAGAAGACAGCAGCCTTTCCGCCAACGTCCAGCACGGGGTCCAGCCAGACCGCCGTGAGACCGCAGAGCGCCAAGGGCACAGCGATGGCGGCCAGCCAAGAGGCGACTCGGCGGCCGCGCGGCGAGATCGACGACCACGAGATCTGGTCGTGGGCCTCCTCATGGGTCACCATGTGCACGTCGATTTTGCCCGACTGCTTGATGGTCTTCGCGCCGATTCCTTCGTGGAACATGCTGGCCCACCGCGACCGCCGGGAAGTGCCCAGCACCAGCTGGGTGGCGTTGCTCTCGCGAGCGAAGTCGAGCAGCGCGCTCGGCACGTCCTCGCCGACCACGGTGTGGACTGTCGCCCCCAGGCTGGTGGCGAGCTCCCGTAAGTTGCTCGATTGGAATGCCGGCGGGACGCCGGAGAGGCCGTCGCCGCGGACCACATGCACGACCATCAGTTGAGCGCTGGACTTCGACGCGATACGTGAGGCCCGTCTCACCAACGTTTCCGACTCCGGGCCACCGGTCACGGCGACTACGACGCGTTCACGGGCTTCCCAGACGTCGGTGATCTTCTTGTCGGCGCGGTATTTTGCCAGCGCCGCATCGACCTGGTCAGCCAGCCACAGCAGCGCGATCGTCCGCAGCGCAGTCAGATTGCCGGGGCGGAAGTAGTTCGAGAGCGCCGCATCGATCCGTTCGGGCGGGTAGACGTTGCCGTGCGCGAGCCTGCGCCGCAGCGCCTCGGCGGTGATGTCGACCAACTCGATCTGAGCCGCTTTCCGCACCATGTCATCGGGCACGGTTTCACGCTGCTCCACGCCGGTGATCTGCGCCACGACGTCGTTGAGGCTTTCCAGATGCTGAATGTTGACCGTCGAGATCACATCGATGCCGGCGTCGAGCAGCGCTTCGACATCCTGCCACCGCTTGGCGTTGGCGCTACCCGGGACGTTGCTGTGTGCATACTCGTCGACAAGCGCCACCTGCGGGCGCCGCTGCAATACCGCCTCAACGTCGAGTTCGGCGAATTCCTTGTCGCGATAGTTGATAATCCGCGGCGGAACGACCTCTATGCCCTCGTAGAATTCGGCGACTTTTTTGCGACCATGGGTCTCGACAATGGCCGCGACAACGTCGGTGCCGCGCTCCAGCCTGCGATGCGCCTCCCCCAGCATTGCGCACGTCTTGCCGACGCCCGGTGCCGCGCCCAGGTAGATGCGTAATTGACCGCGTCGGCGCGACTGCACATTTTGTGCGTGGGCATCCGGGTTTGTCACTGTCTGCCCAAGCGCACTATAGGTAGTCACATCCAACATCATCCATCGAACGGATCAAGACTGTACGAGGATAGCCAGATCAAGGCTGCACGGGAAATGCGCGATCCAGAGCCAGGTTGAGCTGCAGGACGTTTACGACCGGATCGCCCAGGAAGCCGAGCTGCCGGTCCTGCTGGTTGTGGTGCACTTCGTCCAGGATTTGGGCGGGGCTGATACCGCGGGCGCGGGCCACCCTGGGGGCCTGGATCTGGGCGTATTCGGGTGAGATGTCAGGGTCGAGGCCGCTTCCGCTGGCGGTGACGGCGTCCGCCGGTACGGCGGGGTGGTCCGGCGCGGCGCCTCGAATCGGCACCAGTTGGCCGATGGAGTAGTTTTCGCCGTATTCGGCGCATTGGACGCGGACACCTTCGTATAACGGCCGGAACACCTGAGCCGGTAGGCTGGCCGGTCGCCCGGCCGCCCTCAAGCATGGTTCGTTGACGCTGATGACACGGTCGGGATGGATTACGTTGCCGCTCGATTCGCGGGGTCCGATCACCGAGAGCACCGCGGCAACCCCACCGCCGGTGCAGAAGGGGCGGGACCCGTCGATTCCTTCGAGTTCGCCGATCGCAACGCTGCGCGAGCAGACTTGGGTCAGCAGGCTGGGTTTGTAGCCGGCGGTGGCGGGATCCTCACCCGGCGCGAGCTTGGCCGGATCAGCGGGCGTGTCGACGATGCTTTCCGGGCCCAGATTGCTTCCGCCGGTAGCGGTCGGGTCGTAGCCGGCACCACCGGCTGACGGCCTGCTCTGAAAATACCGGGGCAGCGGCTTGCCGTCTTTGTCGGTGAACAGTTGGCCGATCAGTTTGCTGCCCACCGGCTTTCCCGCCAGCTTGATGATGGAGCCTTCGGCCTTATCGTGTAATCCGGGAAGTTGTGCGACGCCCCAGACAACCAGGGGGTAGCCGAAGCCGGTGATCACGGTCAGCACCAGCAACGTGCGCAGCGCGGCCCAGTGCTGTCGGAAAGAATGAGCAACGTCCACTGTCATCACATCCCGGGAACGAATTGCACGACGAGGTCGATGAGTTTGATGCCGATGAACGGCGTGATCAGGCCACCCACCCCGTAGATGTAGAGGTTGCGGCTCAGCAGTTTTGACGCAATGTTCGGTGTGTACCGAACACCGCGAAGCGCCAACGGAATCAGCGCGACGATGATCAGCGCGTTGAAGATCACCGCCGACAGAATCGCCGACTCCGGACTATGCAACCGCATGACGTTGATCAGGTCCAGTCCGGGAAACAACGCCACGAACATCGCCGGGATGATCGCGAAGTACTTGGCGATGTCGTTGGCGATCGAGAAGGTGGTCAGTGCGCCCCGGGTGATCAATAACTGTTTGCCGATCTCGACGATCTCGATGAGCTTGGTGGGGTCGGAATCCAGGTCGACCATGTTCCCGGCCTCTTTGGCTGCGCTGGTCCCGGTGTTCATTGCCACCCCGACATCAGCCTGCGCCAACGCCGGTGCGTCGTTGGTGCCATCACCGGTCATCGCGACCAGCCGGCCGCCTTCCTGCTCCCGCTTGATCAGCATCAGCTTGTCTTCCGGTGTTGCCTCGGCGAGGAAGTCGTCGACGCCGGCCTCGTCGGCGATCGCCTTGGCAGTCAACGGATTGTCGCCGGTGATCATCACCGTGCGGATGCCCATCTTGCGCATTTCGTCGAAGCGGTCACGCATGCCGTGCTTGACCACATCCTTGAGATAGATCACGCCGAGCACGTCGGCTTCCCGGGTGCTCCCACCACCGGTGACTTGGCCGACCACCAGCGGAGTCCCACCGGCGGCTGAAATGCCGTCGACAATCTCGCCGAGTAGGTCCGGGATAGTGCCACCGTGATCCCGGATCCACTTGACGACGGCGCTGGCCGCACCTTTGCGCAGCTGTCGATCGTGAAGGTCGACACCGGACATCCTTGTGGTGGCGGTGAATTCGATCCATGAAGCGCGGCTGAGTTCGCCGGGTGAGCGCTCGCGTAGCCCGAAGGCCTGCTTGGCGTACACGACGATCGAGCGTCCCTCGGGTGTTTCGTCGGCCAAGCTGGACAGCTGAGCGGCATCAGCGAGCGCCTCGTCCGTGACTCCCTTGACCGCGATGAAGTCTGAAGCCTCTCGGTTGCCCAGTGTGATCGTGCCGGTCTTGTCCAGCAGCAGCGTGTTCACGTCGCCGGCCGCCTCGACCGCGCGCCCCGACATTGCCAGCACATTGCGCTGTACCAACCGATCCATGCCGGCGATCCCGATTGCCGACAGCAACGCGCCGATGGTGGTGGGAATCAGGCACACCAGCAGGGCAACCAGCACGACACCGCTGACCCCGTTGCCGGTGAGAGCGGAGGTGTCCGCGACGCCGGGGTTGTCGAGCTTGGAGTAGATGGCCAGTGGCTGCAGCGTCGCCACCGCGAACACGAAGATGATGGTCAGCGCCGCGAGCAGGATGTTCAGCGCAATCTCGTTCGGTGTCTTCTGCCGGTTGGCTCCCTCGACTAGAGCGATCATCCGGTCGATAAAACTCTTGCCGGGCTCCTGGGTAATCTCGACGACGATGTGGTCGGACAGCACAGTGGTGCCGCCGGTCACCGCGGAGCGATCGCCGCCGGATTCCCGGATCACCGGCGCTGATTCGCCGGTGATCGCCGATTCGTTCACCGAGGCAATGCCTTCGACGATCTCCCCGTCGCCGGGGATGATCTCTCCTGCTTCGACGACGACGATGTCACCTTTCTGCAGTTCCGGCGCTCGGACACCTTCCTCGGTGCCCGGGGTGCCGGGTGACCAGTCATGCAACCGGCGGGCGATCGTGTCGGCTTTGGACTTGCGGAGGGTGTCGGCCTGCGCTTTGCCGCGGCCTTCGGCGACAGCTTCGGCGACGTTGCCGAAAACGACTGTCAGCCAGAGCCAGAACACGATCAGCCAGCCGAACCAGGTGGAGTCGCGCACGGTCAGCACGGTCGACCACACAGCCCCGATCTCGACGATGAACATCACCGGGTTGCGCCAAAGGGTCCGTGGGTCGAGCTTGCGCAACGCGTCCGGCAGCGATTTGGCGAGCAGCATGGGGTCGAGCAGTCCGCCCTGAACACGTCCCTTCCCAGCCGGATGCTCCGTGGGGGTTGCTGGGTGTACGGCGTGCAGCCTGTTATCTGGTTCGGTTGTGCGAAGCGACATTTCAGTGAATTCCTTCGGCGAGGGGCCCTAGTGCCAGCGCGGGGAGGAAGGTCAGGGCGACCAGGATGACCGTCACGCCGGCAACTAGGCCGACGAACTGAGGCCGGTGGGTGGGCAGGGTGCCGGCGGACTCCGGCGTCACGCGCTGACGGGCCAGCGAGCCGGCCAGCGCGAGCGCCAGGATCATCGGCAGGAATCTGCCGATGACCATCGCCAAGCCGAGGGCGGTGTTGTACCACGCGGTGTTCACTGAAAGGCCCGCGAAAGCCGAGCCATTGTTGTTGCCCGCAGATGTGAATGCGTAAAGCACCTCCGACAGGCCGTGCGGCCCGGTGTTGGCCATGCCGGCGCGTTGGCCCGGCAACGCCATCGCGATGGCGGTGCCGAGCAGCACGAGGAGCGGGGTGACCAGGAAATAGCTTGCCGCGAACTTCATTTCGCGTGGAGTGATCTTCTTGCCGAGATATTCCGGTGTGCGGCCGACCATCAGCCCGGCGATGAACACCGTGATGACCGCGAGTATGAGCATGCCGTACAGGCCCGAGCCGACCCCGCCCGGCGCCACCTCGCCGAGCTGCATGTTGAATAGCTCGATCAACCCGCCCAGACTGGTGTACGAGTCGTGTACCGAATCAACAGCGCCGGTGGAGGTGAGGGTGGTCGCGTCCGCCCAAACCGCGGAGTTGGCGATCCCGAAACGCTGCTCGACTCCTTCCATCGCGGCGCCGGTCGCGGTGGGCACGGTGCCGTGATGGCCGAGCTGACACAACATCATGAGGCTGACGCTGGTCATGGCGAGGACACCCATCACCGCGGCAATCGCGTAGCCCTGCCTTCTGCTGTCGACCATGCGACCGAAAGTGCGGGGCAGCGAAAAGCTGATGGCAAGCAGCATGAAAATCTCGACCCAGTTGGTCCAGACGGTCGGATTCTCGAACGGGTGGGCAGAATTGGCGTTGTAGAAGCCGCCCCCGTTGGTGCCAATTTCTTTGATGGCTTCCTGGCTGGCAACCGGGCCTCCGGTGATGGTCTGCTGAGCGCCGCCCAGCGTGGTGACCACCTGGTCATGGAGGTGAAAATTCTGGATCGCTCCGCCGGCAAGCAGCACAACGGCGCCGACGAACGACAGCGGCAGCAGGATGCGCAGCGTGCCACGCACCAGATCGACCCAGAAATTACCCAGCTCATTGGTTCTGTGGCGGGCGAAACCGCGAACCAGGGCGACCGCCACAGCCATACCTACCGCGGCGGACACGAAGTTCTGGACTGCCAGGCCGGCCATCTGCACCAGGTGGCCCTGCGTCGACTCGCCTGCATATGCCTGCCAGTTGGTGTTTGTCACAAAGCTCACCGCAGTGTTCCACGCCAGCGAAGCCGTCATGGGTGTCGCGGGATTGTGCAGGTGCAGCGGCAGCTTGTCCTGCAGCAGCTGGAAGAAGAACAAGAACAGAACGCTGACCGCCGATAAGGCCAGGACGCTGCGGGCGTAGGCACCCCAGGGTTGTTCGGCTTTGGGGTCCGCTCCGATGATCCGATAGATGACCTTCTCGACTCGCCAATCGCGCGGCGAGGTGTAGACGCGGTGCATGTAATCGCCCAGCGGTACATGCACGGCCACCAGCGCCACCGCGAGCAGACCCAGGAACGCAATACCCACGGATGCAGTGCCCACCTAGAACCTTTCCGGGAAAAACAGCGCCGCAACGAGGTAAACGGCGAACGCTGCGGCAAGCGCCAGGCCGATGAGATTCTCGTAGCTCATAGTCGCTCGAGCACCCTTTGCGCCAGGCCCAACAGGGCGAAGACCGCCACCGTCACCGAGACGTAGGCAAGCACCGACATAGCTTCTCCGTTTCGCGAGGTCGATCGGATCGACCGCCATGGATCTGCGGGCGCTGTGAACAGCGTCCTCGACATCGACGAGGACCGAATTGAGGTTAAGCGTCCTGCGTGCGGGCGCTTATATCGTTGACGCTTTTTTTACGGACTCCGCGGCAATGGTTACGGCCTTAATGCGGCTGACCGAAGCTCACATCCGCCGACCGATCATCCGCAGACGTACCGGCAATAGATTGACCATCGTTCGGGATATTCTGCGGGTTCAATGGCGGCATCGAGCGCTTTGCCTTAGTCGCCTCCGCAATCCGAGATCTCATGTCGTACGGCACGATTTGCGGAGTCGCACCAGGGATCCGGCTGATGACCCGGGCCGTCTTGTCCGCGGTGCGGTCATGCAGCAGCCGGCCCACCAGGGGCGAATATGTTCGGCGTGGCAGCAGAACGGTCACCTGGGTGTCCGGGTGATCGCGCAGCGTCTGCAACATCAGCTTCTGTGCGGCCTTACTGAGCTGACGATCCGGGCAGGGGATCACCCGCAGCGGCGTGTCGTGATCGAAGTGCTCCCAACGCTGCTGCAACCGGGCCGAGTGAGCTGCGTCCAGCACGAAATGCACCGCTGTCAGGTCGTCGGCATGCAGACCCTTCGCGTAGCGCAGTGCCTCGATCTCAGCGAGGTCGATCGAATCCACGAAGACGAACACCCGATGTCGCACATGCCTGGCGGACTCGGGCGGGTTGATGCGGGACATTTCGAGAACGGAGGCCTCGGTGCGGTACTCCTTATTGAGCCGCATCAACGCGAATACGAGCACGGGGAAGACAACCACTATCAGCCAGGCGCCTTCGGTGAATTTTGCGACCGCGAAGATACCCACCACGATCGTCGAGAGGATGCCCGCGGACAGGTTGACTATCAGCTTGGACCGCCAGCCCGGCTCACGATGCTTCAGATGGTATTTGGTCATGCCGTAGCCGGCCATCGAGAACGCGCTGAACACGCCCATCGCGAAAAACGGCACTAACGCGGTGACCTTGCCGCGGGTCACCAGCAGCAGTGCTACCGCGACCGCGGTCAGCGCGATGATGGCGTTGGAGTACACCAGGCGGTGACCGCGCTTCAGCAGCGGCCGCGGCAGGAAACGGTCGCCGGCAACGAAGCTCGTCAGTGCTGGGAAGCCGTTGAAGCTGGTATTCGTACCGAGGAACAGGATCGCGGCGGTCGACGCCTGTAGCAGGAAGTACAGGACGTTCCCGATCAACCCGTTGCCGAAAACCGCCCGGCCAATCCCCGAGAGCATCGACGGATACTCAACGACATACGGGGTCGCGTGGGTGACGTATTCGAGGTAGGCGACCCCAGCCAGCATGAACCCGAGGATGCAGGCTATTGCGATGAGAACGCGCCGCGCGTTGGGCCCGCGCGGTTCATGGAAGTTTTTGATTGTGTCGGAGACGGCCTCCACTCCGGTCAGCGACGTACCGCCGTTGGCGAACGCCCGCAGGAAAACGAGAATCGACGCGCCCATCAGAAGCCCGTTCCCCTGATGGACCGGCACCGCTCCCACAATGTGCTCGGCATCGTATTTCGGCAGACCCCAGACAAGTTGGCGAACGACGCCGGTCACAATCAACACTCCGATCATCACCACGAAGGCGTAGACCGGCACAGCGAAGGGAAGTCCGGCTTCCCGCAATCCGCGCAGGTTGCCGTAACACATCAGCAGGACCACACCTATGGTGATTGCCAGGCTGTAGGGGCCAAGTGCGGGTATTGCCGAGGCTACTGCCACCGTGCCGGACGCCGCCTGCACCGCGACGGTGACCACATAGTCAATCAAGAGCGCAGCGGCGGCGATTTGCGCCACTCGGGGCCCGAAGTTCTCCCGCGCGACGACGTAGGAGCCGCCTACTCGGGTGTAGACCATGACGACCTGGGCATATGACGCGGCGACCAGCACCAGGATGAACAAGATGACACCAATGATCGGGAGCAACAACACGAATGCGGCCAGCCCGGCATGTGGAAGCAGTTCGACCATGATTTGTTCGGGGCCGTACACGGTGGACGAGATCGCATCTGGTGAAACAGCTCCGAGCGCAACGGGATTCGACAACTTCTCATGTTCCAGCCGCTCGCTGGTGAGCGGCATTCCGAGGAACAACCGCTTGCATACGTCGGAAAACGACGGCTTCACGGTCAACCGGTCTGCAGGTGTTGTCAGATCAGTTGTCACACCACTCCCTTACCGAGCACCGCAGTGAGCGAACTTGTCCACGTTGGCTCAGAGCGCTCGACGACGTGATATCGGGCAACCCTTCGTCAGCCGCGGTGTGGAGCCTACTTCGATCTTCGTGGCCTGCCGGACCGTTCGGACAAGAGAAGTCTTTCGTTGCGACCGCTTTCAGCCGAGGTTGCCGAACACCGTGGTGAGCTCCAGGAGTCGACCATCCAGACATAGCTGCTCCGATCGCGACAGGTCGACCGGATCGACCGCCAGATACTTCACGGACCTGCAAACGTCGTCCTCGACAATGGGGACTGCAATGAAACTAGGCTCGGTCGAACGCCCGCCGCGTCGTAGTTAACGATTTCTTTACGGACCGGGCGGCGACGGTCACGGTCTTGCCCATCATCCGGGACGCCCGGAGCGGCACTGGTCGGCTCCAACTCCTCGCGAATTAGCGGCGCAATCGCACTTCCTCAGGTCAGCCGACGACTTTATATGCGGGTTGGCCATCGACATGGCTCGCGCCCGTTGATCTCAGACGACACCGCGTCATTCAGGCTTCGGAACCTACTTCGGTCGTTGTGGCATGGCAATCGTTGAGAACTAACACGATTCGATGTAAACGTTGTCTTCGACGATGGGGACTGAAACGAAACTAGGCATCGTCGAACGACCGGCGCGTCGTCGTTAACGGTTGTTACGCTTGCCGCTATCTTTGCGTCCGCGGCCGCATAGAAGTGCCGACGCCTGCTCGTCGGGGAGACCTGTCGAACAGTCGTCTTCAGGCTGACGGCGTCCCGGCGGCAGCCGCGGCCGGCGGTTCGACGGTGGGGATGCAGACTCGGAAGACAGTTCGACCGTCGGCGGATTCACCGGTCACATAGCCCTGGTGCGCCCGGACAATCGAGGCGACGATCGCGAGCCCCAATCCGGTGCCCGTCTCACCGGACCGGGACTTGTCTGCCCGCACGAATCGCTCGAACAAATGCGGAAGCAGCGCGGGGTCGATTCCGGGCCCGTCGTCTGCCACCGTCAACTCGGCGTATGGCCGGTCGGGCGCGAAGCAATGCTCGACGATTCCTGTTGTCACTGTGACGCCGTGCGGCGTGTGCACCCGGGCGTTGTTCAACAGATTGCTCACCAGCTGATGCAGCCGGTCGCGGTCACCGTGCACCCATACCGGATCTTCCGGCAGGTCCTTGACCCAACGGTGGGTAGGGGCTGCCACCGCGGCGTCGTTCACCGCGTTGAGAACCAGGTCGCTCAGGTCGAGATCTTCAGTGTCGAGATCCTCACCTTCACCGAGCCGGGAAAGCAGCAACAGCTCGTCGACAAGCGATGTCATCCGACGAGCCTCGGCTTCGATTCGGGCCAAAGCGTATTCAGTTGTCGGCGGCAACGCGGCGCTGTCCTGGCGGGTCAGTTCGGCATAACCTCGAATGGCCGCCAGTGGGGTACGCAGCTCATGGCTGGCGTCTGTGATGAATTGGCGCATCCGGCGATCCGATTCGGCGCGGTGTGCCAGTGCGCTGTCGACGTTGTCCAGCAACCGGTTCAGCGTATGCCCGAGGATTCCCACTTCGTTTTCCGGATCGGTGTCAACAGGTGGCACTCTCGCGGTGATCCGCTGGTCGCCACCGATGAGCGGCATCCTGGCGACGGTCGCCGCCGTCGCGGCAACGCGGCGCAGCGGGCGCAGCGCGTAGCGCATCACCGAAACCGTGAGACCGGTGGTGACCACTAATGCGACGACTAAAAGGACTGCGGCCGTGATGGTTCGGCTTCTGACAGTTCTATTGGCGAGGTTCGACGACACCCCCACGATGAGCCGGTCGCCGTCGGCGGCACGGCTGTCCACCCGATAGGAACCGAGGCTGCCCAGCTCCTCGCTGCGCCGTAGCCCGTCGGTCCAGGGTTGCGCCTCGATCGCGGCTATCACGTCGGCGGGGGCCGGTCGGGGCTCGTCTTCGGAGAAGACCGCCGAGCCGATCACCTTCCCGCCGCGCACAACCGCGATCAGGTTTCCCGGCGTCTGCCCTTTGAAGCCCAACAGCGCCTGATCGACCGTCGGCGACCCGGGGAGCGGCGAAGAGCCTTCCACACTGCGGTACCGGGCGTAGGAATGGCTCAGCGCGTCCAGCGATTCGGCCACCTCGTTGTCGTTCATCGCCGTGACGTAGGTGTCCAGGCTGACCACGGACGCGACACCGAGAGCAATCAGAACGACGCTGACGACGGCCAGCACCCCCAACAGCAATCGACCCCGCAGGGAACGGGGACGCCACCGGGGAGTGCGCCGCGCAGCGGTCATTCCGAGGGGCGCAGCACGTAGCCGACACCGCGCACGGTGTGGATCAGCGGTTCGTTGTCGGCGTCGATCTTCTTACGTAGGTATGAGATGTACAGATCGACAATGCTGGTGCGCCCGGCGAAGTCGTAGTTCCAGACGCGATCCAGAATTTCGGTGCGGTTGAGCGCGCGCCGCGGATTGCGCATCAGATACCGCAGCAGTTCGAATTCGGTTGCGCTGAGCGGCACCGGCTTACCTCCGCGAGTGACTTCGCGGCTGGCGGCATTGAGTGTCAAGTCGCCCACTTTCAATACCTCGTCGGCCGGCGCGGTCAGCTGGCTGGAGCGGCGAAGCAAGCCGCGCAACCTGGCGACCAGCTCCTCGAGACTGAACGGCTTGGTCATGTAATCGTCGGCACCGGCGGTGAGCCCGGTGACCCGGTCCATCACCGAGTCACGCGCGGTCAGGAAGAGGATGGGCGTGTAGACGTCGGATTCGCGTACCCGGTGTAGTACCTGGAGTCCGTCTACATCGGGCAGCATGATGTCGAGGACGAGCACGTCGGGCCCGACTTCGTCGAACTTACTGACCGCTTCGCGTCCGTTGTGGGCGACTTCAACGGTCCATCCCTCGTAGTGCAGCGCCATCTTGACCAGGTTGGTCAACGCCGGTTCATCGTCGACGAGCAACACCCTGATCGGCGATCCGTCCGGCCGACGGATCCGCGGTAGCTGCCCGAGTACGGCCGGGCGGGGACGCTGGTCGCGTGTGAACCCGGGAGTCGCCGTCATGCTCCCTCATTGTGCTGGGCCCACACGTAGTTGTCACGAAATTCATAGAAATCTCAAATGTGCCGGTGTCCGGATCCTGCCCCGGTGGCGTTCAAATATGCGTTTTCTATGCATTGGATCAACACGCTTGATATGGCCTGTTGTCCGAAAAATACTTTGTTACAAAGCTGTTGGTCGAGAAAGGTCATCCGCTACTCGGAGCTTACATGTAAACACCCGCCTGCGAACGAATTTGATACAGCTCCGCTCACCGAGTTAAACCAGCCTCTTGTATGAATCAGCTTATGTTTGGAGAACACAATGACTTTCGTGACAACGCAACCAGAGATCATGATCGCTGCCGCCGGCGACTTACAGACGGTCGGCACCGCCGTCGCCGCAGGGAATGCGGCCGCGGCAACATCGACGACCGGCGTGGTTCCCGCCGCTTCCGACCAGGTATCAGCCCTGACCGCGGCCCGGTTCGCGGCCCACGCCGTCAGTTACCAGTCGGTCAGCGCCCAGGCCGCGGCGATTCACGAGGCCTTCGTCAGCACGCTCGGCGCAAGCGCCGGTTTGTATGCGGTCACCGAGGCCGCGAACGCGGCTGCGGCCGGCTGATCAGGGAAACCTGAATGGATTTCGGAGCAATACCGCCGGAGATCAACTCAGCACTCATGTATTCCGGTGCCGGCGCCGGTCCCATGCTGGCCGCCGCGACGGGGTGGGATCAGCTGGCCGCTGAACTGCACTTGCACGCGGTGTCTTATCAGTCGGTGATCACCGGGCTCACCAGTGGCTCGTGGCAGGGGCCCGCATCAGCGTCGATGGCGGCCGCTGCCGCGCCATACGTGACCTGGATGACCGCTACCGCCGCGCAATGCGAACAGGTGGCCAACCAGGCCAGAGCCGCCGTGAGCGCCTACGAGAGCGCGTTCGCGATGACCGTCCCGCCGCCGGTGATCGCCGCCAACCGTGCGCAGTTGACGGCGTTGGTCGCGACGAACGTGCTGGGGCAGAACACGCCGGCGATCATGGCGACAGAGGCACATTACGGCGGGATGTGGGCACAGGATGCCGCCGCAATGTACGGCTACGTGGGCAGTTCCGCGGCTGCGGCGACGCTGACGCCGTTCACGCCGCCGCAATCGCATACCAATTCCGTCGGCTTGGCCGGGCAAGCCGCTGCGCTCGGCCACCACGCCGGCGCCGCCGCAGCCACCCACGCGCACAGCACAGCGTCGTCGCTGTCGACGGCGTCCCAGTCGATTCAGGGCCTGGCGTCTCCGACGTCGTCTACGTCCGGGCTGTCGCCGGTGGCGATGGGAACCGGGACGTCGGTGGCCTCATCGGCCGCCTCGGCTCCGACGGGTGCGCTCACCTCGTTGACTCGAGCGTCGGGCAAGGGCGCCGCAACCGGGGCCGGTAGTGGCTCGACAGCTGCCTCGATGCTCGGCGGATTGTCCGGTTTGCTCCGCACGGGAACGAGTACCTCGGGCGGCGGCCTGGGTGCTGACGCAGCCGGTCTCGGGGCCGACGGTGCCGGCCTGGCCACCGACGTCGGCGGTCTTGGTACCGACTTCGCGGGTGTTGGCCTGGATTTCCTCGGCGCGGACGAGCTGACCGAGTCAGGCGGTTTAGGAGCGTTGGGGAACCTGGGCGGCGCGGGATCGTTCGGCGGTGCGGGGGGGTTTCCGCCTCTGGGTGGTGTCGATGGCGCCGGAGCCGCGGCCGGGCTCGGTCAAGCGGGTTCGATCGGCGCGCTGTCCGTCCCGCAAAGCTGGGCCGACGTGACGACGGCAGGCGCCTGGACCGGTATGGCGGGAACCGGGCCGATCGGTCCTGCTGGCGCGTTCCCGTTGCCGGGTAATCATTTCGGGACTGCGCCCACGATGTCCACGGTGGGATCCGGTATGCCGAGAGTGTCGATGCCGAGTCTGGACGGCCGCGCGGCCGACGCTGCTGT
>NZ_JBARMY010000260.1:0-3049 GCF_049802695.1 Mycobacterium sp. | reverse complement strand
GCCTCAGGTGCTCCCGGCACGCGGGTCTCATTCGGCAAGTGGACCCGTCGCGCCTGGATGGGCTCGGGCTATCTGGTGGCCCGCACGCTGGACGCCGACGGCGTCAATTCGCACCTGGTCGATCGCTTCGGAGAGGCAGGCTGACGCGCAATGAGCACCGAACAATCGACTCCCGTAGCTCCAGACAGCAGGCCCGCACACGTGCAGGGAAGCGTCAAACGCGGCTGGGGCGGTTGGCTGGCCGGAGCCGCGTTGGCGGCATTCGCGCTCTTCTTCATCGCAAACTGCCGCAAAGCCCTCGACCCGCGCGTGGCCAATCCGAACGTGCATGGCCGGCCGCGCCCGGTGCGATTCTTGTTCGGGTTGGACTACATCACTTTTCTCCACGTCGCCACCGTCATCATGCTGTTGGTGCTGCTCGTGGTGTTCGTCAGGGGCTGGCGCCGTAGTCCAGGCAGTCCGGTGATGCTGATGTTTTTGTGCACCACGCTGATCGTGTGGCAGGACCCGATCATGAACTGGTCGCCGTTTGCGGTCTACAACCCCGACCTCATTCACTGGCCGGAGTCGTGGCCCCTGGTGTCGTTGTCGCCCACCGTCGAGCCATTTGTCGTATTCGGTTATGTCATGTTCTATTTCGGTCCGTACTTTCCCGCAATCTGGATCCTGCGCAAACTGCAAGCCAAGCACGGGCCACAGGCTTATGTTTCGCGACACCCGCTGGTCAGCTTGGGCTTGTTGGCGTGCGTGATCGGCTTCGTCTTCGATGCCTTTCTGGAGATTCAGCTTGTGCACGCCGGCATGTACATCTATTCGCAGGTGATTCCGTGGGGCTCGGTGTTCACCGGCACAACATTTCAGTTCCCGCTGATCTGGGAGTCGTTCTCGGTGACCTTCGTGATGGTGCCCGCGGCGATCCTGTGCTACCGCGACGACACGGGTAAATCGGTCGCTGAGAAGCTTGGCGCGAGAGCGCGGATATTCCCGGCACGCCCCGTTCTGGGCACCTTCCTAGTCATGTTCGTCATCATCAACGTTTCGTATTTCGCCTACGGGGCATGGTTCGCCGTCATCAAGATCAGCCACGCCGCAACGTCGGTGGCCTGCCCGTGGCCTTATCCCGAGGCGAAAGTGTATGACCCGCAAGGGTATTACGAGAAGGCCGGGGCCCCAGGGCCGTACTCAGTGGGTATCTGGTCGACGTGGGCGAGTGGTGAGCCCAACGGACGGCCGCACGTCGACCCGCCGCCGCCCGGCGTGGGTGCGTGCGCGGCGGCGAGCCTGAATGGCTGAGCCGCGCAGCGTCGTCATCACCGGCGCGTCTCGAGGACTGGGCTTCGCCTCGAGCGCCCGTCTCTACCGCGACGGGTGGCGCGTGATTGCGGCGATGCGCAACCCCGAGCGCGGCATGCCGCTACTGCGGCAGGCGACCGGTGCGGGTGAGGACGACGACCGGCTGATCGGGGTGCAGCTCGACCTGATGGACACCGCGTCGATTTCGGCCGCGGCCAAATCCATCGGGGAGGCGGTGGGCGCGCCGTACGGACTGGTGCACAACGCCGGGATCTCAGCAGCGGGAATGGTCGAGGAGGCCGATCTCACGCTATGGCAAGACATGTTCACCACGCACGTCATGGGCCCGGTCGACCTGACCAAGAGGTTGTTGCCGTCGATGCGGGCGGCAGGCGAGGGTCGCATTGTGTTGGTGTCGAGTGCCGGCGGGGTGCGTGGCCAGCCGGCCACCGCTCCCTATTCCGCTGCCAAAGGCGCCTTAGAGCGCTGGGGCGAGTCGATGGCGGGCGAGATCGCGCCCTTCGGCCTCGGTGTGACCATCCTGGTGACCGGCACCTACGACACCGACATCATCACCGACGCCGGCACCATCGACAATCGCAACTTCGAAGGCCCGTATGCCCGGCTGCACAGCACGATGAACACCCGGGGGCGGTTGGCGATGAGTTTCGCGCGTGCGCCGGAGCGCTTCACTGACGGTTTAGTCAAGGCATTGGCCGACCGCGGGTCGTTCCGTCGCCACGGAGTCGGCCCGGACGCATCAATGCTGTTGCTGTCCAACCGGCTTCTGCCGGCGGCGGGAATGCATCACCTGTCCCGGATCGTGATGGGCATACCGCGGCACGGCTCGATGCGCGGCGGAGCGGTACCGCTGACGGGCGCCCAGCAGACGATGGTGTTCGCGGCCCGTGTGCTTCCGCAGCCGGTGCTGCAGCGGGTGGCCACTTTGGTGATGCGCTTCCAGTCGGCGAGACAACAGCCGGACGACAAGAGTGGAGACCATGGCTGACACACCGGAAGTGACCTTCGAGTCCAGAATGATGATCGACGGCAAGCTCGTCGACGGGGAAGCCGGCACCTTCACCAACATCAATCCGGCCAACGAAGCGGTACTCGGCGAGGTGGCCGACGCGTCGAAGTCGGACATGCATCGCGCTATCGACGCGGCTCGGCGCGCGTTTGACGAGTCGGACTGGTCGACCAACCGTTCGCTGCGCAAGCGCTGTCTGGAACAGTTGCACGAGGCCATCGAGAGCGAACTCGATGAACTGCGTGAAGAACTCATCCTCGAAGTGGGTGCCCCCCGCGCGGTGACGCACGGACCGCACTTGGACGCGCCGCTGGCCGACGGGCTCAAATACCCGGCCCGGCTCATCGAAACCTTCCCGTGGGAAACCGATCTGGGCGACACCGTCGTGTCTGTCACCGGCGTGAACACCACCCGCAAGGTGTGGCACGAGCCGGTCGGCGTGGTCGGCGCCATCGTGCCGTGGAACTTTCCGTTCGAAGTCACCATCAACAAGCTCGGCCAGGCCCTGGCGACCGGCAACACCGTGGTGCTCAAGCCCGCACCCGATACCCCGTTCAATGCCACGCGGCTGGGCCGGCTGATCGCCCAGAAGACCGACATACCAGCCGGTGTGGTCAACGTCGTCACCGCATCCGATCACTTGGTGGGCGAGGAACTGACACTGTCCCCTAAGGTCGACATGATCTCGTTCACCGGTTCCACAGCGGTCGGCAAGCGGATCATGGA
>NZ_JBARMY010000259.1:0-1854 GCF_049802695.1 Mycobacterium sp. | reverse complement strand
CTGCGCACCTGACCCATCACGGTGGCGGCGGCGAGATCATGGCCGACGCAGTCGCCGACCACTAACGCGATGCGTCCGTCCTCCAGGTCGACGACGTCATACCAGTCACCGCCCACCTGAAGGGGACGGCTGGCGGCCTGATAGCGAACTGCGAACTCGGCCGGTAGATGAGCAGGGCCGAGGATTGCGTGTTGCAACGCCAGGGCGGTCTCGCGCTGCTGGTCAACCTGGTACACCCGCTGCAGACCTTGGCCGAGCCGGCCTGCCAGCACTGTTAGCAAGGTCTGGTCTTCGAGGGTGAACGACCGTTGCTCGACCAGATCGATCCAAACGACGAGCACGCCCTCGGGATGCTGCAGCGCGATGCCCGCCGTCCCGGCCTTCGTTGTGTTGGGAGTGAGTAGGTCGCCGTCGCGCAAAGAGCTGAGCATCTGTTGTGTATGGGATGGCAGGTCTACCCACTGCGCGAACTCGCCGACCGACACTACCTGCGGTGCGCCATAGGCGTTTTGCGTCGATGAGCTTCCGGTCGGGAAGGTGACGGCCAAAACGCGGCGTGCCCGCCACAGCCGACGCAGTTCCTCAACGGCGGCATGCAGCGCGTCATCGACAGTGTCCGCTTGGGCGAGTTCCTGATTGAGCGCATGTTCGCGACCTGCCGCCAGCGCCAATGCGATAGCAGCGTGCGCGGCGAAATCGCTGACGAGGTCTAGGTAATCGTTGCCGAATGGCGGCTGCTGCGGGTGACGTGCGACGGCAATGACACCAATCACAGTGTCGTCCGCACTCAGCGGCATGACGATTGCCGATCGTTCACCGACGTCGGTGAACCCCTCGATCGGATATTGGAAGGAACCAGTGATCAGCGGAAGACCGCGACGCGCGACTCCGCCTGTGGTGGAGCCCGCCATAGGAACCTGCTGACCGATCACCTCCGAGGAGTACCGGCCGGCCGTAGCGGCGACGACAAGGGTGTCGACTTCATCGGCGGGCAGACCGGACTCCCGGGGGATCAGCAAGATCGCCTGCTCAGCGTCGGCTAACTCCAGCGCCAGATTGACGATGAGCTGCAACGGCCCCGTTTGCGGGTCGCCGGACAGCAACGCGGTCGTGATCTCGCGACTAGCCTTCGTCCATTTCGACGATTCACGTTCTCGCTCGAAGAGTCGTGCGTTGTCGATGGCGGCGGCCGCCGCGGTGGCCAATGCCCGCACGGCGCTCTCCTGGACGTCGGAAAATACTCGTCCGGGCCGATCGTCGGCCAGGTAAAGGCTCCCGAAGTCAGTTGCCCGCACGGTGATCGGTATTCCGAGGAGCGCGTGCATCGGCGGATCGTGTGCGTGCAGCATGATGGCCCCAGGATGAGCACTCAGATCGTCGACGCGCACACCATCGCCCACCGGCAGATCGCCGAGCCGCCGCGCCGTGTCGTTGTCGATTCCCGCGTGGATGAAAGAGGAAGCGAGGGTGCCGTCGGCCGCGCGAATACCCAGTGCGCCGTACCGGGCACCGGTCAGCTCCATCGCCGCATCGACAATTCGATGCAACGTCACATCCAGGTTTAGAACGGACCCGATCTCGACGATGACACGGACCAGGTGTTCCATTTGGTCGCGAGCCGCAGCCAAGTCGTCAGGCTGTTCATGCAATCCGTTACCCAGATCGCGCCGGCCCGTCATGGTGGAGCGGATTCACCCCGGTCGTCGTCCCTAAACAAACCGTTCGCTTGCGCCGCCGCGCAAGCTGAACCTGGGCGTCGGATAGCGTTGGGTGTACTCGCTCCTGCAGCTGGTGTTCTTTGAGAATCTTGGCCCCGCCTCGCGTCCCGATAGATTGGTCGGATGACAAACATCC
>NZ_JBARMY010000258.1:0-6950 GCF_049802695.1 Mycobacterium sp. | reverse complement strand
CACGTCGCGGTAGAACGTCACCGACCGCCTGAGCGACTCCACATATTGGATGACGTAGTCCACGCGACGCATGAAATACACCGTATCGGCTCCTGCTGTGACGGGTTCGCCCCGGCGGTCCGCGAGGAATCGTGACATCAAAGACGGCGGGTTACCGGTGACGGCGGGTCTGGATATTTGCGTAAGTTGGTCCGCATGACCAGTCCTGGTTCCGCCGACAGCGACGTTCCCGATGAGATTGCGGAGCTGGCCGGGCGGCTCTTCGACATGGCGCGCTCGGGAAATGCCGCGACGCTGGCCGCCTACTTGGATGCCGGCGTTCCGGTCAATTTGACCAATTCGGCCGGCGGCACGTTGCTGATGCTGGCCGCCTACCACGGTCATCCCGCCACTGTGCAGGCACTGACCCGACGTGGGGCCGAGGTCGACCGGGCCAACGACCGCGGGCAGACCCCGCTGGCCGGCGCGGTGTTCAAGGGCCACGACGAGGTGGTCCGAGTGCTGGTCGAGGCAGGCGCCATCCCGTCCGCGGGTCGACCCAATGCCGTCGATACGGCTCGCATGTTCGGGCGCACCGGCTACCTGGAGATGTTCAACGGCTTTGCCTGAAAGTAAGGTCAGCCCTTGCTTCCGTACGGAAACGCCTCAGCTGGGGTGGCCCAACTGAGCATCCGACGCGGGGCGTGGTTCAGTTTGGTAGCGGTGGCGTCGAGGTCGTCTTGGGGGAAGCTACGCAAAACCGCGTTCTTGTACAGGTACTGGCGTAGCAGCCGGTTCGTGTTCTCTTTGGTCCCGCGTTGCCACGGACTACTGCGAGGGATGGCGCGGGCTACCAGCCGCCGAACCGCTACGCTGCGACCTGTTACCACCAAACGCTTCGACCTATCTGTACCCCTCGATGTCTTTCTCTTCGATTGATCGTGCGAGCTGTTCGCCCTTGTCGCTGAGCTGCAGCCACGCTGAATACATCCACCTCTCAGGGTCGTCGTAATGTTTGACATAGACGTGGGAAATCGTGCGTATTGAATGATCAAGCAGTCGGTCCCAGGGATCGAAACGCTCGCTTCCCGCGGGCACGACTCCTCCGAGATGTTCACCTTCGGAGTGCACTCCTCCGAGCCTGAATAGTCCATCGCTCACAAGAGAGCGAATGACTTCCAAGGTTTCGTGTTGCACTTCTGACGGTGATGCCGACGGATTTTGGTGTTTGACATGCCAATCAACAGCATTGAGATCCACAAGTTTACCGAGGCCGTCGAGTAGTAGTCCTCGGCGCACCGTTTCGCGTGAAGAGTTCATGGATAATCCCTACCTTCCCTGAAGGTCTGGGTTACTGGCTCAGGTTGGCGCGTACGCCTTCTTCGACTTTTTTGCCGATCTCGGGGTCGATGTTGCGCCAGTATTCGAAGACCCGCGACAATACGGGTTCTTTCACGCCGTCGGACACATGGTGAACAATGTTGTGCACCAGGCGTTGGCGCTGCGCGTCGTCCATCACGTCGCGCACCAGCGTGCCGGCCTGACTCCAGTCGTCGTCGTCGGGGCGCAGCGTGGCGGCGGCGCGCACCATCTCCCCGTCGGCAGACCAACCCACCTCGGCCGCGCGAGCTGGATCGGCTTGGGGGCCGCCCACCGAATTGGGGGCATACACCGGGTCGGAGACGTTGACAAAGCGCATCTGTCCGTCCTTGGAATAGCTGCGCACCGCAACCTTTGGGGCGTTGACCGGGATCTGGTCATGGTTGGCTCCGACGCGGTAGCGGTGGGCATCGGCGTAGGCAAAACTGCGCCCCAGCAACAACCGGTCCGGGCTTAGCCCCGTGCCGGGCACCAGGTTGGACGGCGCAAACGTCGCCTGCTCCACCTCGGTGTGGTGATCGGTGATATTGCGATCCAACGTCATCGTTCCCAGATCGATGAGTGGATAGTCGGCATGCGGCCACACCTTGGTCACATCGAACGGATTGAGCCGGTAAGTTTTGGCGTCGGCGAACGGCATGATCTGCACCTTCACCGACCAGCTCGGATAGTCCCCACGCGCGATCGCCTCATGCAGATCGCGCAGATTGTTATCCGGATCGACCCCCGCCAGCCGGTCCGCCTCCTCTTGGGTCAGGCATTCGATGCCTTGATCGGTTTTGAAGTGATATTTCACCCAACAGACCTCCTCGGCGCTGTTAACCCAACTGAAGGCATGCAGGCCATAGCCGTTCATGTTCCGCCACGTCTTAGGGATGCCGCGGTCCCCCATCACCAACGTCACGAGATGAGCCGACTCTGGCGACAGCGTCCAAAAATCCCACTGCATGTTGTGGTCATGACAATTGTTGTCCGCGCGGCGCTTGGCCGAGCGAATCAGGTTGGGAAACTTCAACGGGTCACGGACGAAAAAGATCGGGACGTCGTTGCCGACGATGTCCAGGTTGCCCTCAGAGGTGTAGAACTTCACCGAGAACCCGCGGGTGTCGCGCAGGGTGTCGGCGCTGCCGCGCTCACTGGCATTTCCGGCCAGCCGGACAAACACGTCGGTCCGAGCGCCCGGCTGGAAAACCGCCGCCCGGGTGTAGGCGCTGACATCGCCGGTCACTTCGAAGTAGCCGAACGCGCCTCCCCCCTTGGCGTGTGGCTGACGCTCCGGAACCCGTTCCCGGTTGAACGCAGCCATCTGCTCAATCAGGTAGGCATCTTGCAACAACACCGGACCATCCGGACCAAGCGTCAACGACCGCTCATCACTGGGTGCCGGAGCCCCCGCATTCGTCGTGGTGTAGTTCTCCGTCATTTCACTATCTCCTAGCTGTGCTGCGATGAGCTAGCCCCACCGAAACACCAAGGCTGCCATTGCAATTCGTGCAGCTACTCGGAGGACCACTTACAATTTTGGATCGGCGGGGCGAGCCCGAGACGGCGAGCGATGGCAAGCCGCCCGCCCCGCCGATCTGTCGGTATGCGCAGCCTACTTCTGGGAGGGTGAGCATCGCCCGAGCACTATTTGAACAGATCCTTATGGTCTTCCTTGATTAGGTCTGCGCCCTTCTCGCCGACCATGTAGACGTGGTTTTGGATGCGGCAGTCAGGGATGACCGGGGTAATGGACGCATCGATGACACGCAGGTTGTTGACGCCGTGGACCTTAAGCTTCGGGTCAACCACACCCTGCTCGATGTTCTTGGACAGCCGGGCCGTACCACAGGGGTGAAATGACGTCTGGACGCGGTCCTGAATAGACGTCGTCATCAGCTCGTTCGAGTGCAGAGGCATATCCCAGGGGTACTCGCTGACAATGAGGTCCCTGAAGCCATCACCCTTGGTGAGAACGTCGTAGGTGAACCTGATGCCCTCGCGTATGGCAATGATGTCAAGCTCATTGGCGAGGTAGTTCAGGTTGATGTTGGGCTGCGTCAGAGGGTCGGCGCTGTTGAGCGTCACCTCACCGCCTTCGGACACCGGGCGGACCAGGTCAACATGCACGGTGAGGTGGTCGCCTTCGTCGGGGGTCGGGTAGTGCCATTGGAATGCCTTGGCGAACATGGGGACGAAATCGAGTTCCAAGTGCGGCTGTCCCTGCGGGGCGAAGGGGTCGAGCCCGCCGTTGGCGGCCTTGGCCTCGCGGTAGATGGGGTCCTTCTCCAGGTACTTGTCGATGCGGGAGTATCCGCACATCTCCAGCAGACCCGAGCTGACGGGGCCGGAACGGTCCTTCTTATAGGCGTCCACAGCAGCGTCGTGCTTCGCACCCGGGCGCAGCAGGGTGCCGTCCACACCGAAACCATCCTTAACGCGCAGCACCGACGGGACGCCGGGGTGGTCGAGGAGGTGCTGGCCGACGTGGCGAGAATCCACAATCACGTCGATACCGTGCTTCGCCAACTCGCGGGCAGGACCCACCCCGCTGAGCATCAGCAGCTTAGGGCTTTCAAAGACCCCCTGGGAGAGGATGACTTCACGGTTGGCGTAAAAGTTGCGCTCAGTGCCGGACGGGTCGACGACCGTCACACCCTTGCATGTGCGATCAGCGTAATCAATGATCAGACGCTTGGAACGAACCTCAGACATTATCGTGATGTTGGGCTTGTCCTTCACGAACAGGTAGCTGCCCGAGCGCTGGCCCTCATAGATGGTGTTGATGGAGTGGGTGAGGCCGTTCATCTCACCGTCGTAGATGTTCTCGGTAAGAGGCTCGCCCCGAGACGTCCAAGCCTTGATGAGAGCATCACGGAAATTCTGCAACTCCGGGATGTCGGCATGCGAAATCGGGATGGGGCCACCGGCACCGATCTTCTCGAGTTCGGGTGGGTAACGCTTGGCGTCCTTGGGGTCACCGTGGTAGGTAGCGCTTTTGCGCAGGTAGTGCACCAGCGGCTCCCAGGTCCATTCCTGGCCCCCGTAGTCCGCCCACAGATCAAAGGTCGCCTTGCAGCCGGGAACCCACGTGAAGTAGTTGAGAGCGGAGCTGCCACCGAGCATCTTGCCGCGGGTGTTGGGATGATCAACGCGCTCCCAGTCCGCACGTTTAACAAACGTGGTCTTGTACGCCCAGTCATGCTCGCTGTTGCGCAGGCCCATCGCCAGCGACGGAGTGGTGACGTCCTCAATCTCCTCGGGGTTGCCGACACCTGCCTCCACGATCAGAACGCTGACATTGGGATTCTCGGCAAGACGGCCGGCGACGGTGTTACCCGCAGTGCCGCCGCCAACGACAACAAAGTCGAAGTGAGCACCGTCGATCATCATTTCCTCCTCGAAAAGGGTTGCGTATGTAGCAGAGAGCCGCACCACTCAACAGCCAATTAGCCTGTACAAGGACTGAGCGGTTTGTCCGACGCGACTAATATTTGTCCGCGTTCCGATGGGCTGTCCAAGACGGAAAAGCTATGGATTGACAGCGAAAGGTTATGGATGCTGGTGGCGATGGCTAGGGAGCAGCATTGCGGTGCTCGCCAGCGGTGTGGTGCGTCGGTGCACGTTAAGATTCGCGGATTCAATTGTGGTACCGCAGGATTTGTCACCGGCGCGTGTTGGCTGGCGGCGGTGCAGCAATCCGTGCGGGTATCGGTTCGCAGTCGGCGAAGGATTGTGCGAGCGAGGAAGCTGCCTGCTCAGCAGGCCGCCTGCCGGGTCGCTACCGGGCAGCGTCGATAGGTCCGAGCCGCTGGTCGAAGAATTCATGCAGTTTCAGCTGCTGGGCGCTTGCCACGAATGCCTGGGCCACCGGTGAGGCCGGCCCAGTGGGGTTGGTGGCAACCGCGATTCGCGTCGTCAGGATCGGATCGACCAGTTCGACCGCGCGGATATCACCCACCAGTACGGTCGTCGATAACCAGGTGTGCGAAACGATGCAGGCCCAGTTTCCCGCGGTGACCTGAGCGAGCAGCGTGGCGACCGAGTCGGTCTCCACGTGCGGGTTGGCGGAGAGGTTGTGATCGGCGAAGGCCTCGTCAATGACCTGGCGGGCCCGCATGTCCGGGCTCAGCAACAAAAGCGGCAGTGTTGCCGCATCTGTCCATCGCAGTGTCGAGGCACCTGCAGCCAGCATGGCTTCGGCCGCGACCAGCATGCAGCGCTCGTCATACAGCGGCATCACGTCTAGACGCTGGCTTTCTTCCGGCGCAACCGGCACGATGGCGGCGTCGAGCTCGAACTGGTGTAGCCGTCGGTACAACTCGGTGGTGGCCAGCGCGGATCGGACCTGCACTTTCACCGACGGGTGAGTCGAACAAAACGCTGCGAGCATCAACGACACCGTCGTCGAAGCGGTCGGTATGACGCCTAGCCGAAGTGTCCCGGTCATCTCCGAATGCGGAGCGCGCATCTCGGCTTTGAGCGCGTCGTATTCGGCGAGAATGCGTCGGGCCCACACCACCAACCGTTCTCCCTCTGCAGTGAGGCCCTCGAAGGTGTGTCCGCGGATAATGAGTTTGGCGTCCAGTTCGCGTTCGAGTTTGGCGATGGCAGCCGACAGCGCGGGTTGCGACACGTAACAGTTTTGGGCGGCCCGAGCGAAATGCCGCTCCTGCGCAACGGCGACAAAGTACTCCAAGTTACGAAAGAGCATTGCTACCTAGCCTTCGCGGGACCGTTAAGCGCACAACGTGACTTTTATCCTGGCCTTGCCGCGAGCGCAGCGGTCATCAACGCTCTGAGCGTAGCCGAGCAGGGACAGTACCGGCTTTGCGATGACGGCGAAAGTGGTATACGTCAGAGTCAACGCGTATCGCGTCACAGGCAGCGGCCCATCAGTCCCAGGCAAACCGGTGCCTTTGCGATGTAACACCGAAACGTCGCCGTCTCAAATCAGTCGGCCGGTGCTGGCCGCCGCAGCGACCGGACCGCCCGACCTGCTGACGTCCACCACGCGTGACGGGCGATGTGGCGTTTAAAGGTCCGCGACGCCTCGGATTCGATTTCAGCTCAAGCTACTTCGGTGATCGGCGCCAGGCGCGATCGAGATTCTTCATCGAAGCTCTTCTTCAAACTGCCGATCGCCACTGAGCCGTCCTCGGCCGCAGAATCCGTCGGCGCGGTCGCCGGGCTGGTCAGTGCCGGCGGATCGTCGAGGAAGTCGATCGTGGGGTGCACACTGATACTCATGGCCACCGGAGGCCGGCTGGAGAAGTATGTAGTTAATCCTGCCTTCCGGGTCGCGTTGCGACTTGGGATTGCGCCGCGCGCGTTCGCGTTGCTTGAGACCATTGGAAGGTGCAGCGGCCAGCCGCGACTGACCCCGGTGGGCAACGGGCTCAACGGCGATGTGTTCTGGCTAGTGTCCGAACACGGCAGGCGCAGCGGGTATGTGAAGAACCTCCTAGCAAATCCGCGTGTCCGCGTCAAGGTCGGCCGCCGTTGGTATCCCGGTACCGCTGCGATCATCGACGAAGACGATGCTCTTGTCCGGCGCCGACGACTCGATGACGCCAACGGGCTCATCGGCCGAGCCGATGGGGTCATCT
>NZ_JBARMY010000257.1:0-7800 GCF_049802695.1 Mycobacterium sp. | reverse complement strand
CCCGCAAGGCGTCCGGCCGACCCCCGGCGCACCGGGTGAGTCGGGCTGGTTGCGGGAACCCGGGGCGGCCGGTCTCAGCGCGGTAGCCGGTGGGGCAGCCGCGGAAGAGGCGGCCTCCGACTACTCCCAAGACGACGACTACAGCCAGGACGACGACGTCGAGGATCCCGACGCCGTCGACACCACGCCGACCCGTATCCCGACGGCCGCCGAGCTCGGCGGCGGCCGGCATGCGGCTGCGGATTCGCCGACGGACGGCGCTGTCGAACCGGACGAACGGCACACCCGTGGCGCGGCCCAACTGGCGATTCACCTGCCACTGGAGGACCCCTACGAGGTGCCGGACGGTTACCCGGTCAAAGCCAGCGCCAGCTACGGCTTGTACTACGCCCCCGGCGATGCACTGTACGACGACACGTTGGCCGAAGTCTGGTTCGTCAGCGAAGAGGCTGCGCAGGCCAACGGCTTCACCAAACCGGGATAGCCCCCCCGGCCTTTCAGATCTTCCGGATCACCGTGACGACTTTGCCCAGCACGGCGGCGTCGTTGCCGGGAATCGGGTCGTACGCGCGATTGTGCGGCATCAGCCAGATCTGACCGCCGGTGCGTTTGAACGTCTTCACTGTCGCCTCGCCGTCGATCATCGCCGCAACGATGTCACCGTTGTCGGCCACGTTCTGCTGGCGCACGACCACCCAGTCGCCGTCGCAGATCGCCGCGTCGACCATCGAGTCACCGACCACTCTGAGCAAGAACAGCGCTCCTTCGCCGACGAGTTCCCGCGGCAACGGGAACACGTCTTCAACAGCCTCCTCAGCCAGGATGGGGCCGCCGGCCGCGATGCGGCCGAGCACCGGGACAAACGTCGGTTCGGGCAGCGCGTCGGAGCCGGCGACGTCAGTGACCGGTGGCGTTGCGGCGTCGATGGCGTGCTCGGAGCCCCGGACATCCACAGCTCTCGGCCGGTTCGGATCGCGCCGCAGATAGCCCTTGCGCTCCAGTGTGCGTAGCTGGTGGGCCACCGACGATGTCGACGTCAACCCGACGGCATCGCCGATCTCCCGGATGCTCGGCGGATATCCGCGTGTGGTGACCGAGGAGCGGATCACCTCGAGGATGGTGCGCTGGCGAGGAGTCAGCGTCGCATCCTTCGATTGAGTGCGGCGACCCGACGCCGGAGTATCGCTGCTATCGCTCATGCAGGCGAATGTTAATCGCACTGCGCCGATTTATCAAACACCTGTTCGAGGCGTGTCGTCCCACAGGCCGCGACGGTCGCTGCGACTTGTCGGTGTGCAGTCTTATCGTGGTTTTCGCTCGGCAACAATTCGATCACATGTTCGATATTCGAACCTACTATCGAATAGGCTTCGAACGCATGATCGACAACGACCCGACTGGAGGAATACCGCGATGACACTCATCCAGACCGACCCCACCCACATCCCGACCCGTCCGCGGCCGGTTCGGATTCCGGCCAGAGACGACAATCGGCCGGTTTCCCGCGGGCCACGGCAGCGACGTCCCAGCGGTGCGCCGCCGCGGTATCGGGGCACCGGGGTCGTGGTGTCCCGCGCGCAGCATCGCCGACGCCCGATCACGCCGGCGGCGACGGTGGGGCTGGCGATGCTCGCTGCGCTGATCACGGTCTGGTTAGGGGTGGTGGCGCACTTCGGGGGAATGGTCGACGGGACGCAGCCGTCTGGCCGGGTGCCTGACCGGCTCGCCGTGGTGCGGGTTGACGCGGGTGAAAGCCTGCAGCACCTCGCCGCGCGAGTGGCTCCTGGCGCGCCGGTAGCCAAGGTGGCCCAACGCATCCGGGAACTCAACGATCTGAACTCCCCGGCGCTCGCGGCGGGTCAGACGCTGATCGCGCCGGTCAGCTGAGGACGTCGCGGTGCACCGCGGAGTCTTCGCTGCGGCCAGCACGGTAGGTGACGTCGACCATGCGCCGGCACGGGCCCTTGCGGTGTGGGGCGGCCGGGCGCGTACGCAGGTACTCTCAGAATGGTCCGGGATGTGCCGGCGCGGCGAAGGAGCGGTCATGCACTGTCCGTTCTGCCGTCATCCCGATTCCCGCGTGGTGGACTCCCGCGAAGCCGATGAGGGCCAGGCGATTCGGCGTCGACGCTCCTGCCCTGAATGCGGCAGGCGGTTCACCACTGTAGAGACCGCGGTGTTGGCCGTCGTCAAACGCAGTGGTGTCACCGAGCCGTTCAGCCGGGAGAAGGTCATCAGCGGAGTGCGGCGGGCCTGCCAGGGCCGTCAAGTCGACGACGACGCGTTGAATCTGTTGGCGCAGCAGGTGGAAGACACCGTGCGGGCCAACGGGTCACCGGAGGTTCCCACCCACGAGGTCGGCCTGGCGATCCTGGGGCCGCTGCGCGACCTCGACGAGGTGGCATATCTGCGGTTCGCCTCGGTGTATCGGTCGTTCTCCTCGGCCGCCGACTTCGAGCGCGAAATTGAGGCGTTGCGCGCCCACCGCGGAGTATCGGCACCGAGTTGACCGGTTCCGCGCGCGCCCGCCCTAGGCTGGCGAGATGCCGCCCGAATTGCACCACGATCTCGAGGCGTTGGCGCCGCTGCTGGGGGAATGGGTAGGCCGTGGTTCCGGTGAGTACCCGACGATCGAGCCGTTCGATTACCTCGAAGAAGTGATAATCACTCATGTCGGCAAACCGTTCCTGACATACGGGCAGAAAACTCGATCAGCGGCCGACGGAAGGCCGTTGCATGCCGAGACCGGATACCTTCGGGTACCGCAGCCGGGTCAGCTCGAACTGGTCCTCGCGCACCCCACCGGAGTCACCGAAATCGAGGTGGGCACCTACCGGGAGGCCGACGGTGTCATCGAGGTCGACATGAGCGCTTCGCTCATCGGCTTGACGCCGTCGGCCAAACAAGTGAGCGCCCTTGCCCGCCGGTTCCGCATCACCGGCGACGAGCTGTCGTATGCGGTGCAGATGGGCGCCGTCGGACAACCGCTACAAAATCACCTCGCCGCAGTACTTCATCGGAAACGCTGACCAGCCGGCGACGTCTCGGCACCCACGACGGGTAGAGCTCAGGTCGCGCTGCGCTCGTCAGAACCCATGGCGTTCAGCACGGCGACGCGGGTATCGATGGGTCCGGTGACCGTATTGTCGCCACCGCCGCCGGAGCGAAGCAATTCCCGTAGTGCGGCCTGGTCGTATTCGGCGGGCTCGGTGCTGTCGATAAAGCGCTCGACGACTTCGACGAAGCGGTCCGGGTACTCGTGGAAGGGAAAGTGGCCGCAGCGCTCGAAGATCTCCAACTTCGAGCCGGGCATTGCGGCGTGCGCCATCCGGGCGTGGCTGACCGGGACCACCGAATCTTGCGTGCCCCAAATCAACTGGACCGGCACGGATTTAGTCAAATAACATCGGTCCAGGAAGGTGACCGACTGGCCGCGCCAGTCCACCACCGCCCGCAGAGTCCGGGTGAATGCTGCGTAAGCCTTCGGCTCCGGCAGGTCGGCCAGTATCCGCAGCACATCAGGCAGATCGTGGCCGACAGCGGTCGATCCGAGGATCCGGCCCACCGCGCGCCCGGCCAGCTGCAGCGCGGGCAGCACCAACGGCAGCCGCAGCAAGGCTACGGCCTCGCCGCCCATTGGCAACGAGGCCCATCGCAAGATGGCGTTGACGTCTTGGGTCACGCCGCCGGCGCCGACCAGGATCAGACGCTCGACCAGTTGGGGGAACTGGTAGGCGAATTGCATGGCCACTCCGCCGCCGAGAGAATGGCCGATCACGGTGACGCGCTCGATGTCGAGAACACTGAGCAGATCCCGCATGCCGTTGGCGTAGGCCGCGATCGAGTAGTCCGCGCGCGGTTTGTCGGACTGGCCGTGGCCGAGCAGGTCTGGCGCGATGACGGTGAACCGCTGCGCGAGCTTGGCCTGCACGGTGCTCCACGTGGAGGAGTTGTCGGCGATGCCGTGAATCAGCAGGATCACCGGCCCGGAGCCGGCGATGCGGAAGGCTCGCCGGTAGCCGTGGATGGTGCGGAATTGCAGCGACGGCGTCACCTCACGCACTGGGCGAAGATTGGGCTTGCGCTCGGTCATTGTCGCCAACTTTTGTCGGGGCCGGGTCAGGGCGCTTCAGTTCGATTCGTCGTCTTTAGGCTTCTTCTCTGCCTGTTGGGCCAAGAAGCGCTCGAACTCGGCGCCTAGTTCGTCTCCGCTGGGCAGCTCCTCATCGCGCGTCAGCAGCGACCGATTCTCCTGAGCGGCGATGAAGGCATCGTACTGACGCTCAAGCGCTGTCACCACTTGAGCGACTTCGCTGCTGGCCTCGACCTGCTCGTCGATTTTGCCCCGGATCTCGGTGGCCGCCTCGGTCAGCGCTCGCAGGGGCAGCTCCAGCGACCCGGTTTTGGCGACCTGCTCCAACAGGGCCTGCGCGGCGGCCGGGTAATCGGTCTGGGCCAGGTAGTGCGGGACGTGCACGGTGAACCCGATCACCTCGTGTCCGTGCTGAGCCATCCGGTATTCCAGCAGATTCGACGCGCTGCCGGGCACCTGCACCTCTGATATCCACGGGGTGAAGTCGGCGATCAGGTCCCGGTCGTTGGAGTGCGCGGTGATCGTCACCGGTCGGGTGTGCGGGACAGCCATCGGGATGGTGCCCAGGCCGATAGTGCGCCGAACGCCGAGACGCTCGGCGAGCAGCCGCACCGCGGTGATGAACCGCTCCCACTTCAGATCCGGCTCTAACCCTGCGAGCAGCAGAAACGGTGTGCCCACGCTGTCGTGCAGCGCGTGGAGGCTCAGCTCGGGGTCCTCGTAATGGGTGAAGTGATCGGTTCTGAAGGTCATCAGCGGCCGCCGCGACCGGTAATCCAGCAACTCGTCGATCGCAAACGATGCGACCAGCTCACTGTCAAGCGAGTCCTTGAGATGAGCGGTCGCCAGCCGGATGGCGTGCCCGGCGTCGGAAAAGCCCTCCAAAGCGTGTACCAGTACCGGCCCGCGGCCGTCCGGCAACGCCAACCGCGGCGCCGGAAACTCGAGCTCATACATCCCGTTCTGCTCGGGTTGGTGATGCTGCTCAGGTTCTGGCTGCTGATGTCGGCCCATCGGTGTGCCTCCTCGCCCCGGCGCTGTGTCGCGCCGCGTTACCCCCAGTGTCCCTTAAGTCGATGGGTGCCCTCGTGGCAGCTCAAATCAACACAGCTCTGCCGCCCACCCGCACGTATCGAAACGTTGCGCGTCAAAAGCCCATTCCGCAACACCCGTTCAGGCAAACAGGGGGCTCGACGGCGGCGGGGCGCTGCCGGGCCTTCAGCGGATATCAGCTAGCTGCGGAACTGCTGCAGGGCCCGTACCTTGTTGCGGACGTCCAGCGCTGCGATCTTGTAGGCCTCAGAGAACGTCGGGTAGTTGAACACCGCGTCTACCAAGTAGTCGACGGTTCCTCCGCACCCCATCACGGCCTGTCCGATATGGACCATCTCGGTGGCGTTGGTGCCGAAGATGTGCACCCCGAGCAGCTTGAGATCCTCGGTGGAGACCAGCAGCTTGAGCATGCCGTAGGAATCGCCGGCGATCTGACCACGGGCGAGTTCGCGATACCGGGCCACCCCGACTTCGTAGGGAATGGCGTTCTTGGTCAATTCCACCTCGGTGGCACCGACATAGGACACCTCGGGGATCGAATAGATGCCGATCGGCTGCAGCTCAATCATCGGATCGGTTTCCTCGCCGAAGGCGTGGTAGGCGGCCAGCCGGCCCTGGTCCATCGAGGTCGAGGCGAGCGCGGGGAAGCCGATGACATCACCGACGGCGTAGATGTGGTCGACCTTGGTCTGGAAGTTGTCGTCGACGAAGATGCGGCCCCGGCTGTCGGCCTCCAAGCCGGCGTTGTTTAGGTCAAGGTCCTCGGTCCGGCCCTGTCGTCCGGCCGAGTACATCACCGTCTCGGCGGGGATCTGCTTACCGCTTGCCAGCGTGGTCACCGTGCCGGCGTGACCGACGTCGACGGCGGTCACCTCCTCGCCGAACCGGAACGTCACCGCCAGGTCGCGCAGATGGAACCGCAACGCCTCGACAATCTCGGGATCACAGAAGTCGAGCATGGTCTCGCGCTTCTCCACGATGGTCACCTTGGTGCCCAGCGCGGCGAACATCGAAGCGTATTCGACGCCGATTACCCCGGCGCCCACGACCACCATCGACGACGGGATGAATTTCAGGTCAAGGATTCCGTCGGAGTCCAATACGCGCTCTTCGTCGAACGTGACACCGCTGGGTCGGGCCGGCGTGGTGCCGGTGGCGATGATGAGGTAGTCACCGCTGACCGTGGTTCGCTCGCCCCGGGCCTCGTCATCGACGAATACGGTGTGCGCGTCAACGAACCGGCCGCTACCCGTGAACACGTCGACCCGGTTGCGCATCAGCTGGCTGCGCACCACGTCGACCTGCTTGTTGATCACATGCTGCGTGCGGTCAAGCAGGTCGGCGGGCGTGATCTTGTCCTTGACCCGGTAGCTGGCGCCGTACAACTCGCGTTGGCTCAGGCCGGTGAGATAGACGACCGCTTCGCGCAACGTCTTCGAGGGGATGGTGCCGGTATTGACGCAGACTCCGCCGAGCACACGGCCGCTTTCCACGATGGCGACCGACTTGCCCAGCTTGGCCGCGGCGATCGCGGCCTTCTGTCCGCCCGGACCGGAACCTATGACGACTAGGTCGTATTCGCGCATGGGAGCCATGAGTAGACACATACGCCGGTTCGTTTACGGGCGCGTGTCGAAATTGCCGTTCAACGGTAAACAGCGGTATCAGGAACATCCACAGTCGTGACTTAACCCACAGCCAGTTAGTTTTCGGCCCGGTGCCGCCTTCGGGTGACGGTGCCGGTTGCGAGCGTTCGGAGCATGACGCACCAACCTGACTTTGAAATTCACCGTCCTGGCACGCTGATCGCCGCGCTGCCGGCCGTCCTCGGCTTCGTGCCGGAGAAATCGCTCGTGCTGGTGTCGGTCGGCGACGGCGAGATGGGAGCAGTGATGCGGGTGGACCTGACCGACGGGCTCCTGCAGCAGGCGGTGCACCTCGCCGAAGTCGCCGCGGCGGCCGGCCCGGAAGCCGCCATCGCAGTGATCGTCGACGCCGACGGGGCCGGGTGCCCGGTGTGCAACGAGGAGTACCGCGAGCTGTGCGAAGCGCTGAGAGGCGCGCTCGGGCGGAACGCCATCGACCTGTGGGCCGTGCATGTGGTGGACCGGGTCGCCGCCGGCGGGCGGTGGCACTGCGTCGACGGCTGCGGCGCGGGCGGAATGATTGACGATCCGTCGGCGTCACCCGTGGCGGCGGCAGCGGTGCTCGACGGGCGGCGCCTTTACGCCCGGCGTGCCGACCTGCAGGCCGTCGTCGCGGTCGAGGAACCGGATCGCAGCGCTGATTTGGCCGTCGTCCTCGGTGAGTGTGAAGCGTCGCGGGCAGTCGCCCACCGCGCTGATCCCGACGGGTGTGGCCGCCGCGATGTCGAGGACATGATGGCCGCTGCGGCCCGCCTCGCCGACGGACGGGAAGTCTCCGACGCCGAGCTGGCGAAGCTGGGCTGCGCACTGACCGATGTACAGGTCCGCGACACGCTGTACGCCTTGGCAGTTGGCGAGAACGCCGGCGAAGCCGAATCGCTGTGGGCGCTGCTGGCCCGGAATCTGCCGGCGCCGTGGCGAGTGGAGGCGCTGGTGCTGCTGGCGTTCAGCGCTTACGCCCGCGGTGACGGCCCGCTGGCCGGAGTGTCGCTGGAGGCGGCGCTGCGC
>NZ_JBARMY010000256.1:0-3276 GCF_049802695.1 Mycobacterium sp. | reverse complement strand
CAATCGATTTCTCCGGCGCTGGCGCATGCGTGTGGTACTCGACCACCAGTTGCCCGGCGAAGATCTTGCTGAGATACATGTCGATTCCGGCGTCGACGGCGAAGAACAACTCGTCATGGGTGGCGGTAAATTCCACGTCCGGCGGTGTCCGCACGGGTGGCACCAGACCGCTGTCGGTCAACATGACGAAATCGGGCAAGCCGGGCGGATTCCCGACATACTGCGGGCTGAAGTGAAGCAGCGACTGCTGGATCACCCCGTCGGACACGTCCGCCCGGTACGTCTCAACGATGTCCCGCGCGAGGCTCACCACATCGGTGGTGTGGTCGATCTCGGCGAGATAGGTGGCCACTCCCAGAGGGTTCGTGCACGCCGTCGCAGACAGCGGTGGTGAGAGCACGTACCGCAAATCGACCGGGTAGAGGTAGGGCACCGGGATGTTCGTCCGGCCGCGAACTCGCCACTCCGCCATAAGGAGAACCGCAGAGAGCAAGCCGTTGAGGCTGACTTTGTGCGCACGACTGAGCGCGACGAGACCGCGTGTCTCGCGCTCGCTCAGCTGGCACTCCGCCATCGGAACACGAAGCGGCGCGGAGGCTTTGACGTCGGATCCCGCTCGCCGGGACGGCGGCAGGTCGTAGGCGAACATCGCGGGCATGAACCGCTCGAGCCCAGATCGCCGCTGCTTCTGTATACCCCGTTGGGAGAGCACAACTTCTAACGGGTCCGGCGTGGGCTGAACGGTGACCGGCGGGATTCTTCCTGTGCAGATGAGGTCGGTGTAATAGGACAACAACTCCTCGACGAGGCTGAACTCGTGGTGGCCGTCGGCGAGACTGTGATGGACGTAGAGGGTCAGCTGCGCCTCTCGCTCGCGCAGGTCCAACCGCAACTGGATCAGCGACTCGCTCTGGTTCAAGCGCACAGGGAGGATTTCGGCGGCCGGATCGTCGATCTCCACCACCTCGATTCCCGGATGAAGTAGATCGTCGACGGCGAACTGATGGCGGCCGTCGGGGCCCCGCTCGAGGTGGCCACCAAGAACCGGGTGCGCCTCCAGCAGCGCGTCGAAGGCAGCCGACAGAGCATCGGCGTCGATCGACCCCTTTACGTCCGCACCAAGACCCACGAAGCTTTCTGTCTCGGCGAAGATTTCCTCGCTACGCGACAGGTTTCGAATCACCGACGATGAAAACATTTTCGGCCTCCATGGCGGTTCAGGAACATCAGGACTGGACTACCCCTCATCCACGCTTGCTTGCCCGTCGGTACCCGATCGCCATCGGTATCGCACAAGCGGCGGCGATACCCGCCGACCACAGCAGCATTTCGACCATTGGCGCCAGCACCGGACCACCGAGCGACAGTCCGCGCATCACCTCGATGGAATTGCTCATCGGCTGATGCCGGACGACTGGCTGCAGCCAGCTTGGGTATTGGTCGACCGGCACGAAGCCGCTGCAGAAAAACATCAGCGATCCCCAGACGACCTCGGTGGCCTCCACCACGACCGTGTTCGCCGCGTACAACGCCACCGTGATGACGACCATCGTGAACGCCACCCCGAATGAAGCCGGGACGAACAGCCACGCAACCGATGGCAGGACGCCCTGCCGGAAGCGGAAACCGAGCACGAATCCGGCGCACATGATGACCGCGGTGGTTACCAGAATCCGGATCACATCGGCCACCAGTCTCGACAGCAGGCCCGATGCACGATGCACGGGCAGCACCCACAATCGGGAAAGCAAGCCGTCTGTGCGTTCACCCATGAGACTGATCCCGCCAACCATCGAACCGGACACGGCTCCGACCATCGCGATCAACGGGACGCTGCCATAAAGCGCGCTCTGACCGGTAACCTGCCGAATCCCGTTTCCCAGCACAATATTCAGGGCCACCAGCAACGCAACCGGCATGATCAGCGACTCGAGCACACTTGCACGATCGCGGCTCCACCGACGAAGTATTCGCGTGGTGAGAATCCAGGTGTGCCTGATGAGCCGCCAAGGTGAATTCTCCGAAGAGGCCGGCCGGACGGCTCTGTGTTTCGGACCCGCCCTTCCCCGCTCGGGGATTCCGTGTTTTGGGCGTACTCGGCCGGCTTCGGGGCGTACACCGGCGAACCCGTCGAGGGTGATCTTCTTGTGCTCTGAAGCAATGGCCATCAGCGCCGCCTCGCGGCAACGAGAGCGTGCAGCGGAAGCAGAACCACTATGAAGCCCACCACCCAAAACAGTGCCGGGCCGATCACAGACCAGCTCACCGCACCCGCCGCCGGCGTGCTGTCCCCCGCCAACGCGCGCAGCGCATAAACGTGCTGGGATACCGCTTGATCCCTGACGAAACCCCGTGTCCAACTGGGGAACCGTTCGACCGGTTGCAGGCCGACCGACAATTGCCCGAAAATAATTTGCGGGATCAGCAGTAGGGGCATGGTGGCTTGCGGATTCTGGCTCGCAACGCCGACCACGTCTCCGAGCAACGACAGCGTCGCGCCGACCAGCAGCACCAACGCGCAGAAGCCCACGGAATGCGCCACGCCACCGTAGAACCGGAACCCGATGACATGACCGCACACCAGCGAGACCACCAGCGCGATGACGCAGCGGTGCATGCTGGCCGACATGCGTGCGGCCAGCGGTGTCAGGGGGGCAATCGGCATCGCTTTAAATCGCCAGTTAATGCCCTGCACCGAGTCGGTCGCTGATCGGAACGCCGCCGACACCGCAGCGAAAGCGACTGCCTGAAGCGCGATCAGTGGCATCAGGTATTGCGCATAGCTACTCATGCCCTGGACAAAGCCGCTCATGATGTGTTTAAGCGGGATGTAGAAACCGGCGGTGAACATGACTGACGCGGCGACCTGGGCGAGCGCCTCCCCATTGCGCAGCGTGGGTGTGATCAGACGAACAGTCAGTACCCACCACTGCTGAACGGTTGATGTGGTGGGCCGGCCAGCCGTCGTAGCAGTCATGAGGACAATTCGGCGTCAACGCGGTTCGCGGATCTGCCGCGGTTGCTGTCCGATGTCAGCGTGAGAAACACTTCGTCGAGCGAGGGCCGCCGCAACGCGATATCGAGCAACTCGATATTTGCCGCCTTCAAGTGAAACAGAACCTCAACGAGGGTATTCGGGCCGTTGGGAGCCGGCATCGAGATACGGTCGGATGCGGTTGTCAGCGACGGTCGATTCTGTTCGGGCAGCAGCGAACCGAGCGCCGCAGCCGCAGCGGGCAGATCCTTCACGTGGCGCGGGACGATTTCGCAGTAGGT
>NZ_JBARMY010000255.1:0-2255 GCF_049802695.1 Mycobacterium sp. | reverse complement strand
GTGCCGGGCCGGGCGGTGGGGGCCCGGGCGGCGGCGGTGGACCGCCGAAGACGACCGTCACATTCTCGGACGGCCGGACCGCGCCGTTCACCGTAGTGAGTGCCGACCCGACCAGTGACATCGCTGTGGTTCGGGTCCAGGGCGTCTCCGGGCTTTCACCCATATCGCTGGGCTCGTCGGCCAATCTGCGCGTCGGCCAACCGGTGGTGGCGGTCGGGTCGCCGCTGGGCCTGGAAGGGACAGTGACCACCGGCATCGTCAGCTCGCTGAACCGGCCAGTGTCGACCACAGGTGAGGCGGGAAACCAGAACACCGTGCTGGATGCCATCCAAACCGACGCGGCGATCAACCCCGGTAACTCGGGAGGTGCGCTGGTCAACATGAGCGGTCAGCTGGTCGGTGTCAACTCCGCTATTGCCACTCTGGGCAGCGATTCCGGGCCCGACGCCCAGAGCGGTTCGATCGGCCTGGGCTTCGCGATTCCGGTCGACCAGGCCAAGCGCATCGCCGACGAGTTGATCAACACCGGTACCGCGGCACACGCCTCGTTGGGCGTGCAGGTGACCATCGACAAGGCCACTCCCGGCGCCAAGGTGGTCGAGGTGGTGCCCGACGGGGCCGCGGCCGGCGCCGGGCTGCCGACCGGCGCCGTCGTCACCCGAGTCGACGACCGGCCCGTCAACAGCGCCGATGCGCTGGTCGCTGCGGTGCGCTCCAAAGCGCCGGGCGACAAAGTGACGTTGACCTACAACGATCCCTCGGGTGCGAAGAAGACGGTGCAGGTCACGCTGGGCAAGGCCCAACAGTGATCGGAGTCGATGCGGCGGGGTCGATGCCCAGATATACCGTTGCAGCCATGGAGAAGCCACCGGAGTTGGTTGGGCGAGCACTTGTCGTCGTCGTCGACGATCGCACGGCGCACGGCGACGAAGACCACAGCGGCCCGCTGGTCACCGAACTCCTCACCGAGGCGGGATACGTCGTCGACGGCGTGGTGGCCGTCGCGGCGGACGAGGTGGAAATTCGCAACGCGCTGAACACGGCCGTCATCGGGGGAGTGGATCTGGTGGTTTCGGTCGGAGGCACTGGAGTGACGCCCCGCGATGTCACCCCGGAGGCCACCCTCGAGATCCTCGACCGGGAGCTGCTGGGCATCGCCGAGGCCATCCGGGCGTCCGGCCTGTCTTCCGGGATCGTCGACGCCGGACTCTCCCGAGGACTGGCCGGCATCTCGGGCAGCACGCTGGTGGTCAACCTGGCCGGTTCGCGTTTTGCAGTCCGCGACGGCATGGCGACGCTGAACCCGCTGGCCGCGCAGATCATCGGACAGCTGTCGAGTCTGGAGATCTGATGACCGGGCCGGCGTTCGACGACGAGTCGGCGGCAGACAAGAGTGAAGCCTACGAGGCTGATGTGGCCAACGACCACGAGCAATGGCTGCGGGAGAACAGGCCCCCGCATCACGGTTGAGTGCAACGTGCCATAGGTGACGGCGGGTCACGGCGCGGTCAATCCCTGGTGACTAATTGCACGGAACACGCGCATTTACGCAGTCGCGGATTTACCGTTTTTTCGGGCATAGGCGTCGGCCTGCCCATTCCTGTTGACGGAGGTGGCTCGCGTGTTCAAGGGCTTCAGAGATTTCATGATGCGCGGTGACGTGATCACCGTGGCCGTCGGCCTCGTGGTGGCCTTGGCCTTTTCGAACCTGGTCAAGGCCTTTACCGACAGTGTCATCAATCCACTCGTCTCGGCGGCGCAGCCCGGCAGCAAAATCGGACTGGGCTGGCAGCTCGGCGATGCCGGTAACAAGGAGACCTTCCTTGACGTCGGATCGTTCGTCTCGGCGATCATCTACTTCATCGTCTTCATGACGGTCGTCTATTTCGCGATCGTGGTGCCTTACAAGCACATTCAGAGACGCCGCGGATTGACGGTGTTCGGCGCCGAGCCGGCCACCAAGGCATGCTCGGAATGCTTGTCCGACATTCCCGAGGCGGCAAGCAAGTGCAAGTACTGTGCGAGCGATCAGCCAAGCAGCAGCAGCGCGCTCAGTGCAGGGTGAAGGTGATGGTCTGAACCAGCGCCGCGGCGGCCACCGCGTTGGCCGCACCGGCCGGTAACGCCACCAGCACAACCCGGTCGTTTCCGGTGGCCGGAGCCTTCTGTTTGGCCGAGACGAGAACCACGATCGCGCCGGTCGCCACCACGCGAGGACGGGCGTTGGAGTCGGCGACGGGCCCGGTGTCCGGTCC
>NZ_JBARMY010000254.1:0-8350 GCF_049802695.1 Mycobacterium sp. | reverse complement strand
GACTCGGCCTTGCCGGCTTCGATCAGCGCATCCAGATGCCGGCGCACCCCGGCCGCCGACAGGCCCAGCCGGTCGCTGATCTGGCGGGCGGTGATCGATCCGGATTCCAGCAACAGCTGCACGACGGCGCTGCGGGTGTGGCCGTCCTGCGCCGACGCGGCAGCTGCCGCCGCTTCCGCGCTTTGCACGTCCGGCCGGAATTTCACAACACCAATGTTACGCAATTCCGGCGCCCGGTCCAGTTGCAGGCAGCGGTACGGCTCTCGCGCTGACGCGGGCGGCGGTCCGCACGCCGGTTACGCTGCTCTGATGGCTGCTCGCCACCATACGTTGAGCTCGTCCATCGCCCTGCTGCACGGCGACGAGCTGGCGGAGGGCTCACCGCTCAACGACACCGAACTCGACGCGCTGCGCCGCACCCGGCTGTTCGGAGCCACCGGCACGGTACTGATGGCCATCGGCGCGCTGGGCGCCGGGGCCCGGCCGGTGGTGCAGGACCCGACGTTCGGGGTCCGCTTGCTCAATCTGCCCTCGCGCGTGCAGACGGTATCCCTGACGATGACAACGACGGGTGCGGTGATGATGGCGCTGGCCTGGCTGATCCTGGGCCGATTCGCCCTGGGCAAGCGGCGGATGTCGCGCGGCGATCTGGACCGCACGCTGCTGCTGTGGGTCCTTCCGCTGTTGCCGGCTCCGCCGATGTACAGCAAGGACGTCTACTCCTACCTGGCCCAGAGTCAGATCTGCATGCTCGGGATGGACCCCTACCGGGTCGGTCCGGCCCGCGCGCTGGGTTTGGGCCACGTGTTCACGCTGTCGGTGCCCAGCCTGTGGCGCGACACCCCGGCGCCCTACGGTCCGCTGTTTCTGTGGATTGGTCGCGGGATCTCCGCGCTGACCGGCCAGAACATCGTCGCCGCCGTGCTGTGCCACCGGCTGGTGGTGCTGGCCGGTGTCGGCTTGATCGTGTGGGCCACCCCGCGACTGGCGCGCCGGTGCGGCGTCGCGGAAGTCAGCGCGTTGTGGCTCGGGGCGGCCAATCCGCTGCTGATCATGCATCTGGTCGCCGGCATCCACAACGAGGCGCTGATGCTCGGCCTGATGCTGACCGGCACCGAGGTCGCGCTGCGCGGCTTAAATGTCGGGGATATCGGGGAATCGGCGCGACTGGTGCCGCAGTGGCCACCCCGGGTGACGATGCGGGCCCGAGGCCCGAAGAGGAGGCCGGAAGGAAGACCGGAGTCGGACTGGAAACCATTGGGCATGTTGGTGTTCGGCACGATTCTGATCACACTGTCGTCGCAGGTGAAGCTGCCCTCACTGCTGGCGCTGGGTTTCGTCGCGATGGCGCTGGCGTGCCGCCTGGGCGGCAACCTGCGGGCTTTCCTGCTGGTCAGCGCGGCGACGGCGGGTCTGTCGTTAGCCGTGATGGCGGTCGTTGGCTGGGCCAGCAGGCTGGGCTTCGGCTGGGTTTTCACGCTCGGCACCGCCAACGTTGTGCGCAGCTGGATGTCCCCGCCGACACTGATTGCGCTGGGCACCGGTCAAGTGGGCATCCTGCTCGGCCTGGGCGATCACACCACCGCCGTGTTGTCGCTCACTCGTGGCATCGGCGTGCTGATCATCGCGGTGATGGTGGCGTGGCTGCTGCTGGCGGTGCTGCGCGGGCGGCTGCATCCGGTCGGCGGCCTGGGCGTCGCCCTGGGCATCACCGTGCTGCTGTTTCCCGTGGTGCAACCCTGGTATCTGCTGTGGGCCATCATCCCGTTGGCCGCGTGGGCGACCCGTCCCGGCTTCCGGGCGGCGGCCATCCTGGTGACGATCGTGGTCGGTGTCTTCGGCCCGACCGCCAACGGTGACCGCTTCGCGCTGTTCCAGATCCTGGATGCCACGTTGGCCAGCACACTGATCGTCATCGCCCTGATCGCGCTGACCTCGACGCGGCTGCCGTGGCGCCGGCTGTTCGGCGAGGAACGTCAACTGCTCGGCGAAGCGGCGGCCCATGATGTGGCGCCAACCACGGCGGCGGCGCCGCCGACGGCCGTACCGGACGCCTACGCTGATTATTCGTGAGCTCGACTGCGGTTTCCGACGTCCCGGTGCGGTTGCGGGGGGTGCATAAGCACTACGGCTCCACGACCGCGGTCGCCGACCTCGACCTCGACGTGCACGCCGCGGAGGTGTTGGCCCTGCTCGGCCCCAACGGCGCCGGCAAGACCACGACGGTGGAAATGTGCGAGGGCTTCGTGCGTCCGGACGCCGGCACTATCGAGGTGCTGGGGCTGGACCCGATCGCTGACAACGCGCGGTTGCGGGAACGTATCGGGGTGATGTTGCAGGGTGGCGGCGGTTATCCCGCGGCGCGCGCCGCAGAGATGCTCAACCTGGTGGCGTCCTATGCCGCCAATCCGCTGGATCCGCAGTGGTTGCTGGACACGCTGGGCCTGACCGACGCGGCGCGCACCACTTACCGACGGCTGTCCGGCGGGCAGCAGCAGCGGCTCGCGCTGGCCTGTGCACTGGTCGGCCGTCCGGAGCTGGTCTTTCTCGACGAACCGACCGCGGGTATGGACGCCCACGCCCGGGTGCTGGTGTGGGAGCTGATCGACGCGTTGCGCCGTGACGGCGTGACCGTGCTGCTGACCACACATCAGCTCAAGGAAGCCGAAGAACTCGCTGACCGGGTGGTCATCATCGACCGGGGCGCCGCCGTCGCGTCCGGAACACCCGCCGAACTGATGCGCAGCGGCGCCAAGGACCAACTGCGTTTCAGCGCCCCGCCGCAGCTGGACCTGTCATCGTTGATGTCCGCGCTGCCGCAGGAATACAAAGCCACCGAGGTGGCCGCCGGTGAGTACCTGGTGGAAGGCCCGATCGACCCGCAGGTGGTCGCCAGGGTGACCGCCTGGTTTGCCGGGATCGATGTGCTGGCCACCGACATGCGGGTGGAGCAGCGCAGCCTGGAAGACGTGTTCCTCGATTTGACGGGCCGGGGGTTACGGCAGTGAGCACCCAGCTGTTTCCGGCCGGGACTTTCGCGCCGGATCCGCGACCGAACACCGTGGCGCGCATGCTGGTCGCGCAGACGGAACTGGAATTGAAGCTGCTGCTGCGCAATGGCGAGCAGTTGCTACTGACGATGTTCATCCCGATCACGCTGCTGATCGGGCTGACGCTGCTGCCGCTGGGCTCGTTCGGCCCTAATCGGGCGGCCACTTTCGTTCCGGTGATCATGGCGCTGGCAGTGGTGTCGACCGCCTTCACCGGTCAGGCCATCGCGGTCGCGTTCGATCGCCGCTACGGCGCACTGAAACGGCTTGGCGCCACCGCCCTGCCGGTCTGGGGAATCATCGCCGGCAAGTCGGTGGCCGTCGTCGCGGTGGTGTTCCTGCAAGCGATGATCCTGGGCGCCATCGGCTTCGCGCTGGGCTGGCGTCCAGAACTCGCCGGTCTGGGACTGGGCGCGTTGATCATCGCGCTGGGCACCGCCGGGTTCGCCGCCCTGGGCCTGCTGCTCGGCGGGACACTGCGCGCCGAGATCGTCCTGGCCGTCGCCAACCTGCTGTGGTTCGTTTTCGCCGGGTTCGGTGCGTTGACGCTGGGCACCGACGCGGTTCCGCCGACGCTGCGGTGGGTTGCCCGGTTGACCCCGTCCGGGGCGCTGACCGAAGCGCTGTCGCGGTCGATCAGTGTTTCGGTGGACTTGTTCGGCATCGTCGTGCTGGCCGTCTACGGCGCGCTGGCGGCGCTGGCGGCGCTGCGTTGGTTCCGCTTCACCTGACGCCGCGGACAACTACTACGTCGTGTAGTTCACCGTCGCCTAGGATCAGGATGTGACCACGACGGCGAGGCACGCCGGCGACGATGCAGAGCGAAGCGATGAGGAGGAGCGGCGCTTCAGTCCGAGCGGGCGAGTGCTGCTCCGGTTGGTGAATCTGCTGCCGTCGCCCAGCCTGCGCCTGCAGCGCATCATCGCAGCCCTGGTGGTCCTATCACAGGGCGGCATCGCGGTGACCGGCGCGATCGTCCGCGTCACCGCGTCGGGACTGGGCTGCCCGACCTGGCCGCAGTGTTTCCCGGGCAGCTTCACCCCCGTCGCCGTCTCCGAGGTGCCCCGTATCCACCAGGCGGTGGAATTCGGCAACCGCATGATCACGCTGGCTGTCGTCATCACTGCCATCCTGGCGGTACTGGCCGTCACCCGGGCCCGCCGTCGCCCCGAGGTGCTCCTTTACGCCTGGTTGATGCCCGCGTCGACGGTCGTGCAAGCAGTGATCGGCGGCGTCACCGTGCTCACCGGCCTGCTGTGGTGGACGGTGTCCATCCACCTGCTGGCTTCCATGACGATGGTGTGGCTGGCGGTGCTGCTGTTCGTCAAGGTCGGCGAGCCCGATACGGACAGGGACGCGGTGGTCCGTCACCGGGTGGTCGCGCCGCTGCGCGGCCTCACCGCGCTCAGTGCGCTCACCCTGGCCGCGGTGCTGGTCGCCGGGACGTTGGTGACCGCGGCCGGTCCGCACGCCGGTGACCGCAGCACGACGCACACCGTGCCGCGGCTGAAAGTCGAGATCACCACGCTGGTGCACTTGCACTCATCGCTGGTGGTGGCCTACCTGGCGCTGTTGGTGGGGCTGGGGTTCGGGTTGCTGGCGGTGCACGCACCGCGACCGGTATTGCGGCGCCTGGCTGTGCTGCTGGTGCTGGTGTTCGGGCAGGGCCTGCTGGGGACGGTGCAGTTCTTCACCGGTGTGCCGGCGGCGCTGGTCGCCTTCCATGTCGCGGGTGCCGCGCTATGCACCGCGGCCACCGCGGCGCTATGGGCGTCGATGCGAGAGCGGGCCGAGCCCCAGCCGCTCCAGAGCTGACTCCACCCCCAGCGCGAACTGTCGCTGCGCAGTGTTCCGGGCGGCGGTGTCGAGTACGTGCCAGCCCAGGGCGGGCGCGATCAGGTCGACGTCGACCAGGTGGGCGTCACCCGGTCCGCCGGTCACGTCGACGCGGGCGTAGAGCAATTCGGTGGGGCTGATACCCACCCGATCGGCGGCCGCGTCCAGCGCGGAATAGCCCACGTCCCAGAGCCCGAAGTCCGCTTCGACCGGCGCTTCACCGGTGAAAGCGTGCGACTGCGTCCCGGCGACGAAGATCAGCGCCGTCGGCGTTTCACCTGGTGTCCCCGAACGCATCGGGACGCCGGCCCTCGTCAGATCCGCCAAATGCTGCTCATCGGCGTTCCAGGCGATGACGTCAGGCCCGTTGAGCAGGTTGGGCACTCCCCTGGTCCAGGCCAGAAATTCGTCGCGTCGGTCCCCCAGCATCGAATCGTCACCGGCAGAACGCAGAATCACCAAGTCAGCACGGGCAGTGTCAGGGTCGTCCCAGGCCGTCCAATGCGCAGGCAAGCCGCGGCCGCGCAGCGCGCCAACTAGGCCCTCATCGTCGCCGCTAGCGACGTAGTGTTCCGCGTCTGCACCGGATCTCTCGGCCAGCACGATGCGGGGATGACGAATGTCAGGCCGGGCCAACTTCATAGCAACACCACGACTGCGGATGATAGTCAGCATGCATGCGATAGAGGTGGCCCGAACCGGCGGGCCGGATGTCTTGCAGTATGTCGACAAGCCAAAGCCCGCCCCGGGCGATGGTGAAGTGTCGATCAAGGCAGAAGCAATCGGTGTCAACTACATCGACACCTATTTCCGGGCCGGCCACTATCGAGCGGAGTTGCCGTTCATTTTGGGCAGCGAAGTCGCCGGCACGGTGGCCGAGGCCGGCGACGGTGTGACGAACCTTCGGGTGGGCGATCGGGTGGCCACCGCATCGGCTGCCGGTGCCTACGCCGAGTTGTCCACTGCGCCAGCTCGGTTCACGGCAAAGTTACCGGACGCCGTCGATTTCGACGTGGCGGCCTCGGCGCTGTTGAAGGGCACAACCGCCCATTACCTGATCAAGTCGGTCTATCCGGTGCAGCCGGGTGACGCCGTGTTGGTTCACGCGGGTGCCGGTGGTGTCGGTCTGATCCTGACGCAGTGGGCGTCGAGTCTGGGCGCCAGGGTGATCACCACGGTGTCCACACCGGCCAAGGCGGAGTTGTCGCGGCAGGCCGGCGCCGCTGAAGTCTTGGACTATCCCGGCGACGACGCGGGGGCGTTCGGTGCGCGGATCCGTGAGTTGACCGACGGCGACGGCGTGGCCGCCGTGTACGACGGCGTCGGGGCCAGCACGTTCGACGCCAGCCTGGCGAGTCTGGCCGTGCGTGGGACGTTGGTGTTGTTCGGGGCGGCCAGCGGACCGGTGCCGCCACTGGATCCGCAGCGGCTCAACGCCGCGGGCTCGGTGTACCTGACCCGGCCGAAGCTTGGTGATTTCACCCGCACCGAGTACGAGTTCACTTGGCGTGCCGGGGAATTGTTCGACGCGATCGCCGCGAACGCGGTGAAAGTCACTGTGAGCGAACGTTATCCGCTAGCCGACGCCGCCCAGGCACACCGCGACTTGCAAGGGCGTCAGACGGTGGGCTCGATAGTGTTGACGCCGTAGTCGATGCCCGGCGGCGGATACCCGAATCACTTGTGTCACTGTGGTTTCAGGGGTTTCCTGTCGGTGGTCGCCGATAGTCTTCGGGTATGGCAGTCAGCAGTCGTGAGGAGGTCGTCGCCGCGTTCGACGCGTTGCGCGACGCCGTTTCCAGTGTCGCTGACTTGTCGTTCGAGGCGCTGACCACACCGGAACGGCTGGCCATGTTGGAGCGCCTCGAACACGACTGCCGCCGGCTGCCGGTGGCGCGGCACGCGTTGCTCAACGGCGTGCGCGAGCAGGCCAGCGCGGCTGAGATCGGCGGCAAGCTCTCCCACGTGTTGGCCGACCGGTTGCGCATCACCCGTAGTGACGCCAACCGGCGCATCGAGGAAGCCCAGGACCTCGGCGAGCGCACCGCACTGACCGGAGAACCGCTGCCGCCGCGGTTGTCGGCCACCGCGGCCGGGCAGCGCGCCGGAACTATTGGCGCAGCGCACGTCAACGTAATACGCGGATTCTTACGCGACCTGCCGTGCTGGATCGACGCCGACACCCGCCAATGCGCCGAAGCGAAGCTCGCCGAGCTGGGTGCCCGGCACCGGCCCGACCAGCTGGCCAAACTGGCTGACAAACTCGCCGACTGCCTCAACCCCGACGGCCAGTTCAGCGACGAAGACCGCGCCCGTCGCCGCGGCCTGACCGTAGGCAAACAGGACACCGACGGCATGTCCTCGCTGCGTGGCCATTTGACCCCCGCGGCGCGGGCCGCCCTAGAAGCCATACTGGCCAAGCTGGCTGCCCCCGGCATGGCCAACCCTTACGACCCCCAGCCGGTGGTCGACGGCACACCGTCAGCACAGGCGATTCAGAACGACACTCGCACCCCGGCCCAACGCAACCACGACGCGCTGCACACCGCGGCGCGCGCTCTGTTAGCCTCCGGCCAGCTGGGCCAGCACAATGGATTACCGGCCAGCATCATCGTGTCCACCACGCTAAAAGAGCTTGAGTCGGGGGCCGGCAGGGCGCTCACCGGTGGCGGCACCCTGTTGCCGATGAGTGATGTGATCGCCATGGCCCGCCACGCTCATCTCTATTTGGCGATCTTCGACCGGGGCCGCGCGCTCGGGCTGTATCACACCAAACGGCTGGCCTCCCCCGGCCAACGGATCGTGCTCTACGCCCACGACCGCGGCTGCTCGCATCCCGGCTGCGATGTGCCCGGCTACCTGTGCGACGTCCACCACGTTCGCGAGTGGGCCCACTGCGGCCGAACCGACATCGACGAGCTGACCTTCGCCTGCGGCACCCACCACCGCCTCATCAAACCCGGCGGCTGGACCACCCGCAAACGACCCAACGGCGACACCGACTGGATCCCACCACCCCACCTCGACCGCGGCCAACCCCGCACTAACCTCTACCACCACCCGGAGCGACTTCTGCCAGGAGACGACGGCGGCGGCTAGGCCTCCGGTCTACCTCAAACGACCGGGGTACCTGGCCTTCATACGTGGTCGAGCGCCGCGGGGACGGCGGCGGATGTGAAACAGCCGAGCTACGCGCCCCCGATTCACGGGGTCGCTGCCGGGAGTAGCCAACATCGCTCCTAAGTCGAAAGGCCTTTATGGGCAACGGTACAACGTTGTTGTCGTCGGTAAGAGTGCGCTGAAGATCCGGCGCTGCCGGGGTGGCTGACACGCACCACGCCGAGCCGCGACCGCTAGCCGCCCCACTTGACGCCGTAGCTCATCGTTCGCCCGCTATGCAGGCGACGCGAGCGCGCGGTAGCCCGGTTCGGCGAAGCGCCGAGCGGCCTGCCGCACCGCTTCGG
>NZ_JBARMY010000253.1:0-32276 GCF_049802695.1 Mycobacterium sp. | reverse complement strand
GCACGGTGCCCGGGCCGCGGCGGCGCGGCCGCAGCCGGCGGTCAAAGAAGCGGCGTGGACGACGGTGACCGAGGACGACGCGCTGGCCAACATCACCGCGCGTTCCATCATCACCGGCTTCGTCGAGCCGGGTCAGTCCGAGTTGCTGAAGCCGTTCACCGAGCGTTATTTCGCGGCCATTCCGGGTGTCTGGCAACGCCGGTCCAGCGAGGTGGCTCAGACGGTGGTGGTCGGGCTGTACCCGTCCTGGGATATCAGTCACGACGCCATCGCCGCGGCCGATCGGTTCCTGGCGGGTCGCGACTTGCCGCCGGCGCTGCGGCGGCTGGTGGTGGAGGGCCGCGCGGGTGTCGAGCGGTCGCTGAGAGCGCGCCGGTTCGACGCCGACGCCCCGGAACAGGGCTAGCAGCACCTTCCGCCGCGAACGTGCACAGAATGCCACGTGTAGTCGGCGTGTCGCGGAGCAACGCACGCTCGCGCCGGAGGACTACTGCGGTGAGATACCGGAGCTGAGCGTGTGGATCGCGCCGATCAGCCCGTCGATCAGGTTGCCCGCTTGGAAGGCTGGGGCGGCGGCGGCCACACCGAGCGGTGCGGCGGATTCGGCGCCGCGCCCACGGACCTGTGAGCCGTAGACCACTTCGATGGCGTGCTGGTCGGGCGAGACGGCGATCAGCACCGCATCATTCGGTGTCGGCACCTTCGCCAGGAGTTGACGGGCCCGGGCGGCGGTGTCGCTGCCCAAGTCGCCGATGTACACCGCGAACCGGGCATCGGATGCCCGGGTGGCGTAACTCAGGGCGTCGTCAACGCGGGCGAGATCCTTGATCGGAAAGGGGTAGTGCACCGAGACTTCACCGGGCTCGGTGACCCCGGAAAGGCGTCCGCTGGCCGTGACCGCCCAACCGTCGGGTAGGTCGGCGGGCTCGATTGTCGCGATCTCACCACTTGCCACTGGCGCCACCTCCCACGCTGAACTCCGCTGCGCCGTGACCGTGGTGGCCGCCCACGTTTTCCTCGGTCGCCGCCCACAGGATCGGCGGATGCGTCCACGGCTCGGGCAATTTGTAGGTCGCCGGGTGCGGCCCCTTGTGGCGGTAGATCAGCGCTGCCAACAGGAGAACCAGCACAGCCGGAACCCCCACGGATAACAGGTGGATTTCCATCATGCTCACGACCCTGACGGTATCCCACCGCCGCCAAATCGGTCAGCTGAGCCTGTTAGGCGGCGCCCTCGTCGAGGTATCGCGCCCAGGCCGGATCGAGCTCCTTGACCGTCGACAGCAGGCGCCAGTGCTGTCCCTTCGGTGACGCCGGCACCAGTCGCAAAGTCCAGCCCAATTCGGACAGCAGCCGATCGCCCTTGCGGTGGTTGCAGGTCGAGCAGCAGGCCACGCAGTTCTCCCAGGAGTGGTCACCGCCTCGACTGCGGGGCACCACGTGGTCGACGGTGTCGGCCTTGGCTCCGCAGTAGGCACAACAGAACCGGTCCCGGTGCATCAGCGCGGCCCGCGTCATCGGCACGCGCGCCCGGTAGGGCACCCGGACAAAGGTGCGCAAACGAATCACCGACGGCACCGCGATGGATCTGCTGGCCGAGTGCACGACGGGACCGGTCGGATCGTCGTGCACCACGTCGGCCTTACCGCAGATCAGCATGATGATCGCGCGCCGTACCGGCAGCGCGGTCAGCGGCTCGTAGGTCGAGTTCAACAGCAGCACCCGCCGGCGGTTCCAGATCGAGCCGGCGTCGCGGCCGGCGTGGGAATGGGCGTCGACACTATGCAGACCAGAACCATGCAGACCAGAACCATGCAGGCAGGAGCCGGGCAGAGAAGAACCGGCAACGGCCCCACTCAGGCCTGCCGCGGCACCGGAAATACGGTGGCCGCGGCGCTTATTGCGCTGCGCCATGCGTCCTCCGCCGAACAGTCCACCATGATTCGGCACCGACCGCACCCCAAATCGCGGTGTGTGAGCCGGTCCCTCCGGTGAATTTCGGGTGTTGAATCCGTCGCGTTGTGCGCCGCCCGGCGGTGACCATGACCGCGATGGCCCACAATGGAGGGAATGGAACAGCTGCAGCAGACCTTCTACGACGCCGTCGGTGGCGCCGAGACCTTCCGTACCATCGTGTCGCGGTTCTACGAGCTGGTCGCCGAGGATGAGATCCTGCGGCCGCTGTACCCCGAAGAAGACCTCTCCGGCGCCGAGGAACGGTTGCGGATGTTCCTCGAACAGTACTGGGGCGGTCCGCGAACCTACTCGGACCAGCGCGGCCACCCCCGGCTGCGGATGCGTCACGTGCCGTTCCGAATTTCACCGATCGAGCGGGACGCCTGGCTGCGGTGCATGCACACCGCGGTCGCGTCCGTCGACTCGCGGACTCTCGACGACGAACACCGCCGGCAATTGCTGGACTACCTGGAAATGGCAGCCCACTCCCTCGTCAACTCCGCGTTCTGATGAGCGGCCCGCAACAAGATCCGTGGTGGTCGCGGGCGATCTTCTACCAGATCTACCCGCGCTCCTTCGCCGACAGCGACGGTGACGGTGTCGGCGACCTCGACGGGGTGTTGGCCCATCTGGACTACCTCGACCTGCTCGGCGTCGACGCGATCTGGATCAACCCCGTCACCGTGTCGCCGATGGCCGACCACGGTTACGACGTGGCCGATCCGCGCGACGTGGATCCGCTGTTCGGCGGGCTGGCCGCACTGGAGCGGCTGATCGCCGCCGCGCACGAACGCGACATCAAAATCACCATGGACCTGGTGCCCAACCACACCAGTTCTCAGCACCCCTGGTTCCAGGCCGCGCTCAACGCCGGGCCGGGCAGCGCCGCGCGGGATCGCTACATTTTCCGCGACGGCCGGGGACAAGGCGGCCTGAAGCCACCGAACAACTGGCAGTCAGTGTTCGGCGGGCCGGCCTGGACCCGGGTCGTCGAACCGGACGGCAACCCGGGCCAGTGGTATCTGCACCTGTTCGACGCCGAGCAGCCCGACCTGAACTGGGATAATTCCGAGGTCTTCGACGACTTTGAGAAGACGCTGCGGTTCTGGTTGGAGGGCGGCGTCGATGGTTTCCGCATCGACGTCGCACACGGCATGGCCAAGCCGCCGGGTCTCCCGGATACCGAGGTCACCATGCGGCCGCGGCTCCTCAACGATGGCGATCCCCGCTTCAACCATCCCAACGTGCATGCGATTCACCGCGACATCCGCACTGTGATGGACGACTATCCCCACGCGGTGACCATCGGCGAGGTGTGGGTGTTCGACAACGCCCAATGGGCCGAGTATCTGCGGCCCGACGAGCTGCATCTGGGTTTCAACTTCCGCTTGGTGCGGGCCGACTTCGACATCGACAGCATCCGTGACGCGATTGAGAACTCATTGGCCGCAGCGGCGATCGAGAACGCGACTCCCACGTGGACGCTGGAAAACCACGACGTTGAGCGAAGAACCACCTATTACGGCGGGGGCAGCGTCGGGCTGGACCGGGCCCGGGCGGTCGCGACGGTGATGCTCGCCCTGCCGGGCGCGGTGTTCCTCTACAACGGCCAGGAACTGGGGCTGCCCAATGTCGAGTTGCCCGACGAGGTGCTGCAGGATCCGACCTGGGAACGCTCGGGACGCACCGAACGCGGCCGCGACGGCTGCCGCATCCCGATCCCGTGGCGCGGCGACGCTCCACCTTTCGGGTTCTCCGGGTCGCCCGACACGTGGCTGCCGATCCCGCCGGAGTGGGTAGACCTGACTGTCGAGAAGCAGCTCAGCGACACCGATTCTCCGCTGTCGTTTTTCCGACGTGCGCTCCAGTTGCGCCGCACGCGAGCCGAGTTCGACGGGGTTGGTGTCGAGTGGCTGCCTTCACCGGACGACGCAATGATCTTCCGGCGCCGCGACGGCGGACTGGTGTGCGCGCTGAACGCCGGCGATCAGCCGCTGCCACTGCCCGACGGCGAAGTGATCCTGTCCAGCGCACCGCTGACCGACGGTGTGTTGCCGCCCAACGCCGCGGCCTGGCTGGTCTGACCGGTCCCGAATTAAAACTCACTTGCAGACGGTCCCGAGCTGTCGATCGCGCCGGACCCCGAGGCGCCCAGCAGCCGCTTCAGCTCCTGCCGTTCTGTGACGGTGAGGTCGGTGAGGATGTGCTCCTCGGCGATCCGCACGGCTGCTTCGGCACGCTTCAGCAGCCCTCGACCCTTACTGGTGAGCTCAGCGGGCAGCGCGCGACCGGACGACACCGATGCTGGCCGGGCCACTACTCCACTGTCTTGCAATCCGCGCAGCACCATGTTCATCGCCTGCGGCGACACATTGGTGTCGCGGGCGAGCTCGGCGCTGGACCGGCCCGGTGATAACGACAGAATTCGCAAGCACACGAATTCAGGCAGACCGAGGCCAAGGGGCCTCAGCTCGGCGTTGACCTGCGGCCGCAGCGCGGCCATCACCCGGTACAGCAAATAGCCCAGCGGTTGGTCTTGATTCTCGCCCATGTCAACAATCTTGACATACACCAAGCGTGTTGATAGGAAGTACGCAGTCTTCCGGTTCGACCCGCTGCCGAGCTGACGACCGCAGTGCAGTTTGGCGTTTTCGCACACTGCCTTATCTGAGCAACGAAGAATAGCGGCGTCAATCCGCGCCGGGCGCAGGTGGCTTTTTGCGTCCTGCTGCTCTATATATGTGGTCCATGGCACCCTATGCATGGACCGTGATCGGAGCCGGACCCGCAGGAATCGCTTCGGTGGGCAGATTGATAGATCACGGGATAGCGCCCGAGAGGATCGCCTGGATTGATCCCGAATTTGCCGCCGGAGACATCGGCCGCAAGTGGCGTTCCGTGTCGAGCAATACTCACCTCGCACTTTTTCTCGATTACTTCAACGGCTCTGCCGCTTTCCGATTCTCCGAGGCGCCTCCCCTGCCGTTGCGGGAAATCGACTCGCAAGAAACCTGCGCACTCGCTTTGGTCGCTGAACCCCTGGAATGGATCACCGGTCACCTCAGTGAGCGAGTAAATGTCTATCAAACGAAAGCGACCGCGCTCACCCTGACAGAAAGGCGCTGGCTGATCGAGACCAGCCAGCGGGAGCTCGCATCGGAGAACGTGATCCTGGCCGTGGGAGCGGTGCCGAAAAAGCTCGACTATCCTGGACTCGACGAAATACCGGTGGAAGTCGCTCTCGATCCGGAGAAGCTGGCGGAACAACCGCTGGAAGGCGCGACCGTCGCGGTGTTCGGTTCTTCGCACTCGACGATGATCGCCTTGCCGTATCTTCTGCGCCATCCGGTCGAGAAGGTAATCAATTTCTATCGCAGCCCACTGCGGTACGCCCTCTACTTCGATGACTGGATTTTGTTCGACGATGTCGGTCTCAAAGGAAAAGCGGCTGAGTGGGCTCGACAAAATATCGATGGATATTTGCCTGACCGGCTGGAGAGATGTTGGGTTTCCAGCCCCGATTTCGACGAGAAACTTGCGCAGTGCGACCGTGCCATCTATACCGTCGGCTTCGAGCGCAGGAAACTGCCGGAAACTAGACAATGGGGCGAATTGGACTACAACCCGAACAACGGAATAATTGCGCCCGGACTTTTCGGTGTGGGCATCGCTTATCCGGAGTACGGACCGGACCGCTACGGGTATGGACAGTATCGGGTGGGGCTCAAGAAATTCATGGATTATCTGCACTCCGTACTGCCACTGTGGTTGCGTTACGGTCCGTAGGCGGACCTGGAATAAAGGAGGACAAATTCGCGGTGATTCCCACCGGTACCGCAGTCCACCGGCGCCCAGACCGTGCGTCAGCGCAACACCAGCGCCGGATGGCCGCGACGGCGATACACCGAGCCGAATCGGGCGTCGATACGGAGCCAGGCCGGCAGTATCCGGACCCGCACGATCTCGTCTGCGCTGACGGCCTCCGGCGACTGAGGCAGGAAACCCATTGCGGTCAACGCGAATACGCACCGCATCGGGACACCCACGCCGGCATCAGCCGAGGTCACCCGGACCACCTCTTGGTCGAGGAGGGAGACCGGCGGACCGTGCGTGCTGCCGTGTTCTTTGGCCAGCTGCGCACCGCGCTGCGCCAGCTCCAGTACCGCGCGGGCCGGTACGTCGTCGACATGGGTGAATCCTGAATCTGGGGGCAGCGCGCCTCGCCATGCCGAATCCATCGGGAACCCGCAGTCGACGTAGCCGGAGCGGTCCACTGCTGAGAGCCCACGCGCCAAATTGTCAGCGCCGGCGGACAAGTCGCTGGGCCGTATAGTGCCGGCTACCACGCGGCTGGCCAACACGTCGAAGCCGGTGGCCAACCATGCTGTCAGCGATGCGGCCGATCGGGCGCGAAGCCGAATCACCGCGGCGTCGTCGAGTCGTATCGCGCGGTCGACGAAGGTGCCCAGATCGCTGCGGTCGTCAACGTCGGGTAACCAGAGTCCGCGTTCAGCTACCGCAGCCACCGCTGCAGGTACTCCCGGTGGTGTGGCGCAAGGCGCACCAGTCGCTGTTCGTCGATATGGAATGCGGCCAACTGTGTTTCGGCGATCACGGCGGCCTTCGACACCGGGTCGGCGTTGACCGAGCGCACCTCGTACCCGAGGGTGAAGTCAACCGCCCGAAGTCGTTTCACCCATATGGTCACTTGCAGCGGCGAATCCATCAGCCGTAGTTGACCTTTGTAGCTGACTTGTACGTCGGCAATCAACAGACCGATGGTGACGATGTCGGCGACGAAGGCGTCTTTGAGAAACGGCACGCGCGCCTCTTCGAGGATGGTCACCATGGTCGCGTGGTTGACGTGCTGGTACATGTCGATGTCGGACCAGCGCACCGGTACGGGTGCGACGAATCGGGTGCTCACCCGGACGATCCTCGTCCGCTGGTCCGCGTCATCCGACGGATCTGCCGGGCAGCGACGGAAAGTGCCGCCAGGTCCTTCTGGCCACTTTCGTAAATCTCGTTGAGGGTGCGCCGAGCGCGCTCTACCCGCGACGCGCTGGTGTGTTCCCACTCGGCGATCTTCTCTTCGCCGCTTTCGTCCGGCTCACCGACGGCGAGCACGTCGAAACAAAGTGACCGCAATGAGGCGTAAATGTCATCGCGAATTGCCAACCGCGCCAACGAATGCCAGCGGTCGTCGCGTGGCAGCTCGGACACCGCGGTCAGCAGACCGTCGGTACCGAGACGGTCCATCAACGCGAAATAGGTGTCGGCCACCTCGGCCGGATCGCGGTCCTCGATATCGGCGATGTCGATGATGTCGAGCAGGCTGAAGCGGTATAAGCCGGCGGCCACCATGTAAGCGAGATCTTTCGACGCGCCTTCAGCAACGAACCCAGCAGCGTCTTTTTCCACGATGGCCTGGTCGTCGCCGCGCAGCCACTCTGACATGCGCGGGGTGAGCGCTTCAACCTTCCGCGCGAAGCGATTGATCTCAGCGCCGACGGCCAGCGGCTGCGGACGGTAGTTCAGCAACCACCGCCCGGCTCGGTCGATCAGCCGGTGATTGTCCAACGTCATCCGGTCGGACACCGCGACCGGCAAGTCGGCCGCCCTGATCTGCCGCCAAAGCTGACCGACTCCGAAGATGGCGTCGCTGGCAACGAAGGTGCGCACCGCGTCCACCGGTTTAACACCGACATCTTCGGTGATCCGGTAGGCATAGGTGATGCCGCCGGTGTCAACCACATCGTTGACCAGCATGGTGGTGATGATCTCGCGGCGCAGTTGGTGGGAGCGGATTTCGCGGCCGAAGCGATTCTGCAGCGCGGGCGGGAAGTAATGCGGCAGCCGGGCAGCGAACACTTCTTGATCCAGCACATCCGTCGCCAGCAGCTCGTCCTTCAACGCGAGCTTGACGTGCGCCATCAGGGTTGCCAGCTCCGGCGAGGTGAGACTTATGCCGGCCTCGATCCGCCGGTTGATCTCCTTATCCGAGGGGAGCGCCTCGAGTTCGCGGTTCAGTCCGCGCTCGGCCACCAAATGTCTGATCTGCATGGCGTGCACCGGAAGCAGGCTGCAAGCGTTGGTGCGGCTGGTCCCCATCAGGTCGTTTTGGTCGGCGTTGTCGAAAAGCACCAACGCGGCGACCTCGTCGGTCATCGACTCCAGTAGCGCGGTGCGTTCCTCGGACTTGACCTTGCCGGCGGTAACCAACGAGTCGATCAAGATCTTGAAGTTGACCTCGTGGTCAGAGCAGTCGACGCCCGCCGAGTTGTCCAACGCATCGGTGTTGATTCGGCCGCCACACAAGTCGAACTCGACCCGACCCAGCGATGTCACCCCGAGGTTGCCCCCCTCGGCGATCACCTTGGCGCGGACCTGGTTGGCGTTAACCCGCACCGAATCGTTCGCGCGGTCACCGACATCGGCGTCGGACTGAGCTTCGGCTTTGATGTAGGTGCCGATGCCGCCGTTGTACAGCAAGTCCACCGGTGCTTTCAGGATCGCGCGGACCACGTTGGGCGGCGCCAGCTCGGCGACGTCGTCCTCGATGGCAAGCGCTTGACGGACCTCGGCACTGATGGGAATCGACTTGTGCTCGCGGCTATACACTCCGCCGCCGGCGCTGATCAGCGACTCGTCATAGTCGTCCCAGCTGGAGCGCGGCAGTTGGAACAACCGCTCGCGTTCGGCCCACGAGTTCGCGGCGTCGGGGTCTGGGTCGAGGAAGATGTGGCGGTGGTCGAAAGCGGCCACCAGCCGGATGTGCTTACTGAGCAACATGCCGTTGCCGAACACGTCACCGCTCATGTCGCCGATGCCGACCACGGTGAAGTCTTGCGTCTGGGTATCGACGCCCATCTCGCGGAAGTGCCTCTTGACGGCTTCCCAGGTGCCCTTGGCGGTGATGCCCATCGCTTTGTGGTCGTAGCCGACGGATCCGCCGGAGGCGAACGCGTCGCCCAGCCAAAATCCGTAGGACTTGGCGACGTCGTTGGCGATGTCGGAGAACGCAGCAGTGCCCTTGTCGGCGGCCACCACCAGGTAGGCGTCGTCGCCGTCGCGCCGCACCACTTCGGACGGCGCGCTGACCTCACCGGTGTTGTGGTCGACGTTGTCAGTGAGGTCCAGCAACCCGGAGATGAACAGCTTGTAGCACTCGATGCCTTCGTTGCGCACGGCATCCCGGTCTGCCGCGGAGTCCCCGGTCGCCGGCGGCGGTCGCTTCACCACGAACCCGCCCTTGGCGCCGACCGGCACGATCACCGCGTTCTTCACCGCTTGCGCCTTGACCAGTCCGAGGATCTCCGTTCGGAAGTCTTCCCGGCGGTCCGACCACCGCAGCCCGCCGCGGGCGACGTGACCGAACCGCAGGTGCACGCCTTCCACCCGTGGTGAGTAGACGAAGATCTCGAACTTGGGTCGGGGCTCGGGCAGCTCGTCGACCAGCTGCGCGTCCAGCTTCAACGCCACGGCATTCTGGCTGCGGGCCGAATGCTCGCGTGTCACGAAGAAATTGGTTCGCAGCGTGGCTTGAATCAACGACGCGAAAGCGCGCAGCACACGGTCGGTGTCGAGGCTGACCAGCGCATCGATGTCGGCGGTGACCGCCGCCACGGCCGATTGCGCGTCGTGGCTTTTCGGCGAGCCGGACGGTGCTGGATCGAACAGAGCCTCGAAGAGCGCCACCAAAGCCGCCGCCGTCTGCGGGTTTTCGCTGAGAACCGATTCTATGTGGGATTGACTGTAGAGAAAACCTGCCTGCCGCAAGTACTTTGCGTAGCTGCGCAGAACGACCACTTGCTGCCAGGTCAGACCGGCGCGCAGCACCAGTTCGTTGAACCGGTCGACTTCGACGCGTCCCTGCCAGATCGCGGTGACCGCGTCAGCGAATCGTATTGCGGTTGCCTGTTGTTCGGAGCCGGATTCCAAGGTGATGGTGTGGTGTGGCGAGATCTTGAACTGGTAGATCCACACAGTCAAACCGTCCGGCCGGGTGACGGTAAAAGGCCGCTCTTCCAATACCACCACGCCCATCGACTGCAGCATCGGCAGAAGCTGGCTCAACGAGGCGGTTCGGCCACCCAGATACCAGGTGAGCTGAGCGATCCCGTCTGCCTGGTCGTATTCGGTCAAGACGAGCTTGACCGAGTCGTCAGTCAGCGCCTCGATCACCGCGATGTCGTCGATCGCCTCCTCGGGAGTGACGAACTGCTTGTATGCCTCAGAGAAAACGGTCGCATAGTGCTCGGCCGTGCTCTGGTCGACCGCACCGTCCGCTGCTGCGCCGATGAGCCGGTCTGCCCACGTCCGCGCGGCTTCACTGAGCAGGCCCTGAATCCGGATACGGTTCTCGTCGGAGGTGTCGACGCCGGGCAGGGTGGATCCGTCCGCCAGTCGAACCATGAAATGTATGAGCGCCCAAGGCGATTCGGTGACACGGGCGGTGAACTCCAGGCTTGTTCCGCCGAACTCGCGCACCAGAATGTCCTCGATCTCCAGCCGTACCGCCGTGGTGTAGCGGTCGCGCGGCAAATACACCAGGCACGACACGAAGTGTTCGAGTGGGTCAGCGCGTAGGAACAGCAGGGCGCGGCGCCGCGACCCCAGATCCACGACGGCCTCCGCCATTGCCAGCAGCCGCTCGGAGCTGAGCGCGAATAGTTCTGAACGCGGCACGGTCTGGATGACGTCGAGCAGCAACTGACCTGGATGGCTTGGGTCGCGGTCGGCCAGTTCCAGCGCCTCGCGGACGCGGCGCGCGATCACCGGGATCTCCAGCACGTCGGCGTTCATGGCGGCGACGGTGAACAGGCCGATGAAGCGGTGCTCGATAACACCGGCCTCGCCGTTCTCGCGGACGACGACGATGTAGGGGTACGCGCCGTAGCGCAGGTAGCTGGGCACCGACGCCTGCACCAGCATCAGCAGCTTGTTGTCGTCGGTCAGCTCGCGGCGGGCGTTTTTCCGGCCGCGAAGCACGCCGAGGCTGTTCGACTCGTCAGCCGCGGCGATGCCGTCTTGCACGGGGCAGCGTTGGTAGCCCAGCACCATGAAGTTGCCGTCGGCCAACCAGCACAGCAGCGCCGCGACGTCTTGTCGGTCGGGACCGGGATAGCGACCGTCGCGGTCGGCTTGAAGGTCTTCGACCAATCCGTTGAGGGTGGCGATCATCGCCGCTGAATCGGCTGCCACCCGGCAGACATCGATCAGGACGCCGGGCAGCAGGCGTTTCGCAGCCGCGAGCGCATCGCGATTCACCGACGGCGACAACTGGATGTGGATCCAGGTCTCCTCCACGGCGTCGTCACCGCCGGACTTCGGGTCCACGCCCAGCAACTCCCCGGCGGAATTGCGATGCACGTCGAACACCGGATTCATGATCGCCTCGTAGGCCACCCCGAGGCGGTGCAACAACACCGTCACCGAATCCATCAGCATCGCGCCGTGATCGGTGACCACCTGCAGTGCGGGCCCGAATCCGCCGGGGTCGTCGGCCCAGTAGACAGCGACCCGGCTCTCGCCGGCGGGGCGGTGCGCGGCGAGCCGATAGTGCGCGGCGAGCAGGCCCGGCGTCAGCAGGCCGGTCGCATCATCGGGTTGGTCGAGGTGGTCAACGCCCGCCGGGGCCTGCGTGTTGCGCTCGCCGGCGTGCGGACCGTGATAGGTGTCGGTGTAGGCCTTGACGATCCAGTCGGGAATGTCGTCGATGCGCTCGAAGGCGGTCCAATCGGCCGCGCCCCGGACAGTTGATCCCGGATCGACCGTCATGCCGACTGCTCCTGACTCAGCACGCTCACCAGCGCTGGTGGGGGCGACATTAGTCGCGCGTGAGCCTGCGGTGGGTCATCCTGTGCGGGCGGGCCGCTTCTGCTCCCAGCCGCTCTACCTTGTTTTCTTCGTAGCCCGCGAAGTTACCCTCGAACCAGAACCATTTCGCTTCGTTGTCGGCGTCGCCTTCCCAGGCCAGGATGTGCGTACACGTCCGGTCGAGGAACCACCGGTCATGCGAAATCACCACGGCACAGCCGGGAAAGTTGACCAGAGCGTTCTCCAGTGAGCTGAGGGTTTCCACGTCGAGGTCGTTAGTGGGTTCGTCAAGCAGAATCAAGTTCCCGCCCTGCTTGAGGGTCAGCGCGAGATTGAGTCGGTTGCGCTCACCGCCGGACAGCACGCCGGCCGGCTTCTGCTGATCGGGTCCTTTGAATCCGAACGCGGACACGTAAGCCCGCGACGGCATCTCGGTTTGACCGACCTGGATGTGATCGAGCCCGTCGGAGACGACCTCCCACACCGTTTTCCTCGCGTCGATGCCGGCCCTGGTCTGATCGACGTAGCTGAGCTTGACGGTTTCACCGACTTTGACGATGCCGCTGTCCGGCTGCTCGAGGCCGACGACGGTTTTGAACAGCGTGGTCTTGCCGACCCCGTTGGGACCGACCACGCCCACGATGCCGTTGCGCGGCAACGTGAACGACAGGTCCTTGATCAATGTGCGACCGTCGAAGCCTTTGTCCAGGTGCTCGACTTCCACCACCACTGTGCCCAGTCGCGGTCCGGCCGGGATCTGGATCTCCTCGAAGTCGAGCTTGCGGGTCTTCTCCGCCTCGGCAGCCATTTCCTCGTAGCGCTGCAACCGCGCCTTGCTCTTGGCCTGACGGGCTTTGGCGCCGGAGCGGACCCAGGCCAGCTCTTCCTGCAGACGCTTCTGCAGCTTGACGTCCTTGCGGCCTTGCACGGCCAGGCGATCGGACTTCTTCTCCAAATACGTCGAGTAGTTGCCTTCGTACGGATACGCCCGACCCCGATCGAGCTCGAGAATCCACTGCGCGACGTTGTCGAGGAAGTAGCGGTCGTGCGTGACCGCCAGGATCGCACCCGCATAGGCCGCCAGGTGCTGTTCGAGCCACTGCACGCTCTCGGCGTCGAGGTGGTTGGTCGGCTCGTCGAGCAGCAGCAGATCGGGTTTGCTCAACAGCAGCTTGCACAGCGCCACCCGGCGTCGCTCACCACCGGACAGATGCGTCACCGGTTCGTCGGGCGGTGGACAGCGCAGCGCGTCCATCGCCTGTTCGAGCTGAGAGTCCAGATCCCACGCGTCGGCGTGGTCCAAGTCCTCCTGCAGCCGACCCATCTCGTCCATCAGCTCATCGGAGTAGTCGGTGGCCATCAGCTCCGCGACTTCGTTGAACCGGTCCAGCTTGACCTTGATCTCGCCCAGACCCTCCTCGACGTTGCCGCGGACGGTCTTCTCCTCATTCAGCGACGGTTCCTGCTGCAGGATGCCGACGGTGGCGCCGGTGGCCAGGAAGGCGTCACCGTTGTTGGGCTTGTCCAGGCCGGCCATGATCCGCAAGACGCTCGACTTACCGGCCCCGTTGGGCCCGACAACGCCGATCTTCGCTCCCGGAAGGAAGCTCAACGTGACGTCGTCGAGGATCACCTTGTCGCCGTGCGCCTTGCGGACCTTCTTCATCGTGTAGATGAACTCAGCCATGCCTAGGGTGTTGCCTTTCTACTATTGCGTCTGCTCGTCGCCCATCCTAGGCATCGCCCTCGCGGGCTAAGCCGATAGCGGCAATCCACTGCCAGTCGCCGGCTCGGCAGCGGTGTCCTCAGCCGGCTCCGCATCGTCGGTTTCGGCGGGATCGGCCACGGTTTCGGTGTTCGGCGCGGCCGGTGTTGTGGCATCCGTTCCGGTCGGGACGATCTTCTCGACGCGTGCGATGCAGCGGGACAGGTCCGGGCCGACCGAGGTCGCGCGCATCTCCAGCGTTGATCGCCGATTGCCGTCGCGATCTTCGTATTCGCTGGTGTGGACGTAGCCGGCCACAATGACAGGCGAACCTTTCCCCAGCGACGCGCCGACGCCGGAGACCAGCCGACCCCAACAGTTCACTGTGACGAACAGCGAGTTACCGGGCTCCCAGGTGCCGGCGGCGCTGCGGCGGCGCGAGTTGCTGGCGACCCGGAACTTCAGCAGCTCCTGGCTACCGACAATTCGGCGTTGCGGGTCATTGACGATGTTGCCGACCACGGTCAGCGGCGTTTCGAACATGTTCCGGGCTCCATTCTCTATTGGGGCGGTTGCTTTGTTATGACGACCCGGTCAATCCCGGTGACGCCACACCGCCGGTGCTGCCTGTTATTCACCCCGAAGTGACCGACGACTCCAGACTCGACAGCGGCGCCGGCGCTGCTGGAGAGGTCAGCCTGTGCAGAAAGCGGCAACTGTGGACAGCTTGATGACCAGCGGCATGTTCAACAGCTTCCCGCGACCGGCGGATCATCCTCCTGCAGTTCGGGGATACGTTCAATACCTTGCGTATTCCAGCGCTGCAGAACCACCGGATTGGGGTAGCGTTTCGAGAGGTTCGCGATAGCCTTGATAGCGGAGTCTCGCATTGCAGGCACGGCGCAGTGATTCGATGGCGAAGCGAGGGAGCGCGAATGGTTGGCTTGGGTCTTTTTGGTTGTCTGACGATACTTGCTGCTTCGCTGGGTTTAGTGTTTGGCGCTTGTGCATTTATTTTCGTAAGACGATTAGAGGTTCGGACACCGGCTGCCTTAGGTGAAGTAGTAGGGGCCCATAAAGCCGTCTTGCATAAATTGCGCAAACGCGAGCCAATGTCGCGGAGCGAGTTCGATTATGCGTCGCAAATAATCTCTGATTGCCGATCGTTGCTCGCATACTCGATACCAGCGACCATCTTCACAGTTGGATGCTTCTATATAGTGGGGTGTCTTGAACAGTTACATGGAGCCACGCCCTCCGTCCGAACATTTATCGGGGTGTTTCCCATGTTGGGGGCGACCAACCTCAGCATCCAGCTACTCAGGGTGGCACGGTTGAAAGGTCGTCTGCAGAAAGTTTCTGTGACTTAGCCGAAGCCGTATTTAATATGGTCACGCATAAGCCCTAGCCAGTTAATTCTGGCGCCAGCAGACCATCGCAGGGACCCGCGAGGGGTCTGCGGCCGCTCTTCGGCACCACGTGTGTGGAAGTCACGGGTCCTGTATCGACGCCGGCACGCGCAGGCGCGGCCAGGGCCTGGCCCTTGACGCCGCGGCTGCCAATCAACCAGCATTCGATTGTCGACGTCACGGTTGCGTGCGTGCCCGGTGTTCGGACGCCAGCGTTGAATCCTCGTCGTCCCATAGCAGCAGTTGACGTACTGCTGGACGTGATCCGTAGGGCCGAAGCATTCGACTGGCCGGGCGCGGGCGCACTTGTTGCGGCCACCAGAACCAGCGCCCGAGCAGCGCGGCGATGGACGGTGTCATGAACGAACGCACGATCAGCGTGTCGAACAGCAAACCCAGCGCGATCGTGGTTCCTATTTGACCGAGGATCCGCAAATCGGCGAACACGAAGGAGGCCATGGTGGCCGCGAACACCAGACCGGCAGAGGTCACGACCGCGCCGGAGCCAGCCATCGCACGAATGATCCCTGTATTCAATCCGGCGCCGATCTCTTCTTTGAACCGGGATATCAGCAGCAGGTTGTAATCGGATCCGACCGCCAAAAGCAGGATGACGGCCAGCGCCAGCACGATCCAATACAACTGAATACCGAGGAGGTCCTGCCAGACCAGCACGGAGAGCCCGAAAGAGGCACCCAACGACAGCGCCACGGTGCCTACGATGACGATCGCGGCAACCAAGCTCCGGGTGATGATCATCATGATCAGCAAGATCAGGCTCAGCGCGGCCAGTGCCACAATCAACAGGTCGTATTTGGCGCCGTCTTGGATATCTTTATACGTCGCCGCGGTGCCGGTGATGTAGAGATTGGCGCCCTCCAAGGGTGTGCCTTTGACAGCCTCTTGGGCCGCATTCCTGATCGCGTCGATATGGGAAATGGCTTGAGGGGTGGCGGGATCACCTTGATGGGTGATGATCATTTGAGCGGCCGTGCCGCCCGGCGAGACGAACAGTTTCAGCCCACGCTTAAAATCGGGGTTGTCAAACACTTCTGGGGGCAGGTAGAACGAGTCGTCGTTTTTGGCTTTGTCGAAGGCTTGACCCAGGGCGGCCGGGTTGTCATTGGCAATAGCCGACTGATTGTTGATCCCCGAATTAGTGGCATAGTTGTTCAGCGTCAGTCTCAAGTTGGTCTCTTGACTGGCGATCTGCGGCGGCAATAACGTCAACAGTTTCTTTTGGGCCGCATCCAATTTATCCAACGACGATGTGAGGCTTTGGAACTGTTCGCTCAACCTGTCGATGCCGTCGATGGCATCAAAGATCGACCTGAGCGCAAAGCAGGCAGGGATATTATAGCAATGCTTCTCGAAATAAAAATAACTGCGGATCGGCCTAAAGAAGTCGTCAAAATTTGCGATATCGTCCCGCAGCTCGTTGATGATATCTACCGTGTCGTGAAAGCTTTGGGTTTCCGCGTCGGTGGCGGCGCCAAGCTCCTTTTGGGTATCGTATTGCTGCTGCAGAATGCCGATCGTTTTTCGGCTTTCGGCGGCCTGGCGCAATAAGTCAGCCGCACGGTCGGCCTGATATTCGAGGTTCATGACCTGGCCAACACTTTGCTGGCTGAGCTGAAACGGGATCGAGCTGTGGTCCAGCGGCGTGCCCAGCGGCCGCGTGATCGCTTGCACCTTGGCAATCCCGGGGGTGTGAAACACCGCCTTCGCTACCCGCTCCAAGACGAGCATGTCGGCCGGATTGCGCAGATCGTGATCCGCCTCGATCATCAGCAACTCGGGATTGAGCCGGGCCTGTGGGAAATGTCGCTCCGCGGCCGCGTAGCCGATATTGGCCGGCGCGTCGGCCGGCATGTACGGGCGGGTGTCATAACTCGTCGTGTAGCCCGGCAGGGCGAGCAGGCCGACCAGTGCGACCGCGATCGTCACTACCAGGATGGGCGCGGGCCACCGGACGATGGCCGTGCCGATGCGCCGCCAGCCCCGAGTGCGCATTGTGCGTTTGGGGTCAAACAGACTGAAATGGCGACCGATGGCCAGCACGGCCGGCGCTAAGGTAAGCGCCGCCACCAGCGCGACAAGGACGCCAATTGCAGCAGGAATGCCCAGGCTCTGGAAATAAGGCAGTCGGGTAAAGCGCAGACAAAATACCGCGCCCGCAACAGTCAAGCCCGAGCCCAACACGATGTGGGCGGTTCCGCTATACATGGTGTAGAAGGCGGTTTGGCGGTCTTGACCTTGATGTCGCGCCTCGTGATAACGGCCGAGCACAAAGATCGCGTAGTCCGTTCCGGCGGCGATGACCAGTAACGTAAGCAAATTAGTCGAGTACGTCGACAGTCCAATTATTCCGGCGTTCGCCAACACCGCGACGACTCCACGGGACGCGGTCAACTCAATCATCACCGTTAAAAGGACCACGACCACAGTGGCAACAGAACGGTAGACGAAAAACAGCATTATTGCGATCACTGCGAGCGTGATAAGGGTGACCTTCAGCGTCCCTTTACTACCCACCTCGAACTGATCGGTGACCAGCGGCGCGGCGCCGGTGACATACGCCTTGACCCCCGGCGGAGGCGGCGTGTGGTCTACGATGTTGCGCACCGAATCGACCGACTGATTCGATAACGTCTCGCCTTGATTGCCGGCGAGATACACCTGCACCAACGCCGCCTTACCGTCGGTGCTCTGCGAACCCGCCGCCGTTAGCGGATCGCCCCAGAAATCCTGAACGTGCTCCACATGTTTGGTGTCGCGGGAGAGCTTTTGGATCAATGCGTCGTAAAACCGGTGGGCGTCGGCGCCGAGCGGCTGGTCACCCTCCAGCACAATCATGGCCGCGCTATCGGAATCGAACTCGTGAAACACCTTGCCGATGCGTTTGCTGGCCTGCAACGATGGCGCATCTTGAGGGCTCAGCGACACGTTATGCGCTTGGGCAACCTTCTCCAACTGCGGCACAAAAACATTCGTGATCGCCGCCAACGCCAACCAGAACAGCGCGATCGGCACAGACAGTCGCAAGATTATCGCCACGAACGAACGCCGCGGGTTGTGATGGTTGCTCACCCGGACTTGTCCAGGCAGAAGGTGTAGGCATTCACTGCGTTGACGACCCTCTCGTCCTTGACGACGTCGTTGATGACGATGCGGCAGCCCAGTGTGCTGCCGTTACCTTGCGCCACCAGGTTGGCGATGACCGCGGGATCCGTGGTTGTTATCTCATACCTCCACGGCAAAGCCACGTGGTCGGCTCGCTGGGGCGCGGCATGGACGTCTTGATAGTTGATGGTTGCCACCGACCCGGGGTCACCAAAGACCTCATACACCACATGCTTGGGGTTGAACGGGACGATGTCATTCGAGACGCCACCCGTAGCGGTCGACGTGGCGTTATGCGCGCCGAAGATGCCGTGCAGCCGATACACGCCGAACACCGCGACAGCCACCACGACCACGGCAACCAACACCATCCACCCCCGTCTGAGCAGGCTGGTAAGTGGAAACGCTTGCACCACTAACCTTTCGTCATCGGGCGACACGATCGCGAGGATTCCGAGCAGTCTTTCCGGGCTTCGAACCGGTACGGAACCGGACACTACAAGCAATGGCAGAGTGGATATCGGCGCTATCGCGCACAGAACCTCATCCGGCAAGGTCCTGGTCGGCGCAGCCATCATTTTCCATACGTTTAGTAGACGACCCGTTCCTTATAGGCAGGCAACTTACTACTGCTAGTTAAGATACGCAACGTCTACAATTTCCGCGTGGTCAAGGAAGTCGCACGGACGCGGCGGCGAGGCGCGCAGCTGGAAGAAGCGCTTCGTCAAGCGGTTATGGCGGAGCTTGCCGCCAATGGGTACACCGGACTCACCCTGGAGTCGGTCGCAAAACGTGCGCAGACCGGGAAAGCCGCGCTTTACCGGCGTTGGCCGTCCAAGCCCGATCTGGTTCTCGACACCTTGCTGCGCTCGCTACCAAACCCCTGCGAAGCAGGGCCGATCGGCTCTTTGCGGGACACCCTAATCGGGGGGCTGGCCACCATGACCGACACCCTCGCCGGACACAGCGCCTGGCCCGGCTTCGACATCCTCGGCGAATTTCTGCGCCATCCCGAACTCCAAAAGGCGTTGACCGACAGGGTAATTGAGCCACGGTTGCACCGAATTCAGGAGATTCTCGACGACGCAGCCGAGCGCGGCGAGATCGATCCGCAGGCCGACACATCGTTGATCGCACGTACCGGACCGGCGTTGGTTCTCCACAAGTATCTGCTCACCGGGCAAGCGCCCACACGGACAGAACTCATCCAGATCGTCGATACAATCCTCATGCCACTACTAGCAAAGCGAGGTTGACGGAAATCCCGGTCGGGTCTCGTTGGTAGCCAAACAAGGCGCTCGACGTCGGGCGTCTTCCCCACCATGAGAGCGGCAGGTCGTGTCGTCTCACTGCTCGTCCACACGGCGTGTCTCAGACCTCTTGTGCCGCAGGCTGTGACATGTTGGCACTTGACGCAACCCTCGGCTGAGCCAGGCAAAACGACGGTGCCCGTTGGACGGTGACTGATATGACGACTGAAACCTCAGTGCGCGAGGTTGACTCCGGTCACAGCCGTCCGGACGCGTCGCGGCGCGCCAACTCGGCGAGCATCGCGTTGTACGCGGCGAGGTCCGCATCGTCGTCGCGGTCGGCTGCCCGGTCGAACCGCCGCGCCGCCCGTTGGTCGCTGCGCGACCACTGTATGAGTAGGGCGATCATGACGATGACCAGCGGCACTTCCCCGGCCGCCCAGGCGATCGCGCCGCCAAGCCGCTGATCGCCGAGCAGATCGGTATGCCAACTGAGCTGCAGCGACCGGTAAAAGTTTCCGGCGAGCACATTTTGCGTGCCCATCAACACCACCCCGAAGAATGCGTGCAGCGGCAGCGAAGCGAACACGACGCCCACTTTGGCCAGCGACGAGATTGGGCGAGGAGTGGGATCCACCCCGATCACCACCCAATAGAACAAATATCCGCTGACTAGGAAGTGCACGTTCATCAAGACGTGGCCGCCGTGGCTTCCGGCGGCGGCTTCGAAGAGGCCGCCGAGGTACAGGCCGTAGAACCCGGCGACGAACAGCACGGTCGCCACGATCGGCTGCGTGAACAACCGCGACACTCTGCTGTGCAGCGCAGCCAGCAACCATTCCCGCAGACCCGGCGGCTCGTCGCGTCCGGCGGCCGGCAAGGCCCGCAGTGCCAACGTGACCGGGGCGCCCAGAACCAGCAGGATCGGGGTCAGCATCGACAGCAGCATGTGAGCGGCCATGTGCATGCTGAACATCGCGGGCATGTAGCGGCCCACCCCGGACGACGTCGCGAACAACAACACCGAGCAGCCGAGCAGCCACGCCAGGGTCCGGCCCGGTGGCCAGCTGTCACCGCGGCGGCGCAACCGCAGCACCGCCGCCACATACAGCGTGGCGAAGATGATCGCTGCCGAGCCGAAGATCAGATCGAAGCGCCAGTCGAACAGCACGCGCGCCACGGTCGGCGGTCCAGCGAGGTTGTAGCCGATGGCCACCTGCGGGATTGTGGGCCGCAGCACCGGCGGCGGTGGCGGTGGGGTGCGGCCCAGCCCCACCGCGATGCCGAAAGTTACGGCGAAGATCACGGCCTCGATCACTCCAAGCCGGATCAAAGCGCCGGGCGCGTCGGGATCGGCGCGTAACGCGTCGACGGTGCTGCGTCGCTGCCGCCAGCCGACGACACCGAGCAGGCAGAGCGCAAGCAGCTTCGCCGTCACCAGCCGGCCGTAGTCAGTAGTCAGCAGTTCGAGCGGTGTGAGCCGCACCAGCGCGTTGACCACACCGCTGACTGCCATCGCCGCGAAACACCACACGGCGATGGCCGAGAACCGCCGCGTCGCCAAGCCGGCATGCTCACCGCCGCGCAGCGCGTGGATCAGCACGGCCAGCAGACCACCGGCCCACAGGCTGGCTGCGACCAAGTGGATCAGCAGGCTGTTGGTGGCCAGGTCGTGTGAACCGCCGGCCGAGGAGTGGCCGGTCAGTCCGAGCGGCAACAACGTCACCAGCGATCCGGCCAATAGCAGCGGTGTCCACGACCAGCGCAGCACCAGCCGACTCGCCAGCATCACCGCGGTGGCCAACAGAGCGGTCCACCGCCAGGCGCTCGCGGTGTTGACCAAGCCGGCCAACGACCACAGGGTGACCGGATTGAGGTGGTTGGCCAGCGGCTGGCCGGCGACGTCGGAAATGGTCAATGGGACCAGCAGCGCCGCACAGACCGCCCACACCGCTGATGCGCCGGCGCCCAGACGAACCGCCCGGTAGCCGCCCGCGTCGAGCACGCCGGTGCGCTGCGGAGGAACCAGGAACGTCGCGAACAGAAACGATCCGACCGCCGCGACCGCGGCGATCTCACCGACTCCCCGGACGAACGGCAGGCCCAGCGTCGTGACCGGCCCCGGATCGGGTAAGCCGGTGGCGGTCAACGCATCGGCCAGCGACAACGCCGAAAGACCCGCCGCGGTGGCACCGGCCAGCACGGCGACACCACCGAGCAATGGCCACAACGGCCGTCGGCCGCCGACCGCCATCTTCGTCATAGCTACAGCGTATGGGCGCTGCAGACCTTTTCTACAAGCTCAGAAAATCGAACGCTGACAGCAGCGTTGCCGGATCCAAAGCCAGCCCAAAAGCGTCCGGTAACGACAGCAAGCTGTTGCTCAGGTCCAGATCAGATAGAAGCGACGTCAACTGGCTGTCCAGCGACCCGAGCACGTCGGTGGAGAACAGCGAACTCACCCCGGTGGACGGGTCGGACAGCCCTGACAGCAGGCCCGGTAGCTGGATCTCCCCGGGCGTTTCTGCCACCGGCAGGTACGGGTAGGCGAAACCCGACAAGTCTGTACTCGGCAAAATCCCGAGGTCGACCAAGGCTGCTGTAAATCCTTGCTGGGCTCCCGTGACCAGTTCGCTTCCGACAGTGAGCGGGTTAACCAGCGGGAACAGGCCGGCTGGGGTGGGAACGTTTGCGTACCCGTCGCCGTAGCCCAGGTCGACGATCACCCGCAGGTCCGGTTGCATTAGGTCGGCCAGCGGGTTACCCACCACCGGGATGTCACGCACTGGATCGAGCAATGGCAGATTCTGGGTGAGCATCTCGAAGTAGTGGGTTTCGCCATCGGGGTAGTAGCCCGGCGATGTCGGCAGCGTGACGGTGTAATCCGAGACCGGCACCGTCGGATAGTCGGAGTGCAAATAGAAGTAACCCAACAAGGCGTTGAGATCGGCCGTGATGTTGAGCGGGTACTGCGGGGCGTCGGCCACGCCGTCGTACTGGATCGTGTAGATGTCGGTCGGATACGGCGTATCCGGTGGAGTCGCGCCGTTGAAGGACACGCCCAGAATCGGGATCGATGCGCCGACGAAGCGCTCCAGGATGCCGCCGTCGGGATTATTGGGATCACCGACCAGGATGAAGGCGAGCTGGCCGGGATTCATTGGGTTGCCGGCAGCCGCGAGATTATTCATTTCGTCGGTGGCGGTCGTGGCGCTCTGGGAATAGCCGAACACCACGAGGTTGTCGCCCGCGTAGCCGCCGGCAACAGGTGGCAGCGTGATCGCATTATTCAGGTCGGTGACGCCTTGGGCGACCGACTGATCGAAGGTCAAGGCGCTGAAGCCGGAAACCGGGAAGAACTGCTCTGGCGTGTACAGGCCTACCGAGTCGAATCCATGGTAGAGGGGCTGGATGTAGTCGGTGTTGACATCTGGGACGTAGACGACGGGATCCGGCTCAGGGTTGAAGCTTCCGCCCATGATCAGCGCCGTATCCGCCGCACCATACGCGAACGCCGCATTCATCGACGACGTCAGGGCCAAGAGCCCCGCACCGCCACTCGCCAACATCCCAGCGCCCAGCCAACGCAACCTGCGGCCTGCCATCACGACCTCCGCGCACAGATCCAAGGACTTGCGGCTCGCGGCCACGCAGTTCGGGCGCGTCCCGCGGCACTGCCTGCATCTTGCACCGGCTTGCGCTCGATGTCGTGAAATTCGAAGAATTTCTTAGTTAGTTTGGCTACCGTTCCGCCCGCGTCGGGCATCGGCTTCCCGGGCGACGAACTTCTTCCGCGCGATCTGCGCGACGTGGTCGAAGTCGTGCAGGATGTGTCGCAATTCCCGCCGAAATGCGTCTCGGCGCTCGCCCAGATCGTCGGCGGGTTCCAGCAGATTCTGGTCGGTGACGACTTGGCGGGCGGTGGCGAACAGCAGAGTGGACACCGGCTCGCTGCTGCTCACTCGGCCCTGCGCGACGAACTGTCGGCCCACGCTCAGCGCCAGCTGCGTCAGCTCCTTGGCACCGATCTCCGCGGGAGCGTCACGCAACACGTCGGCGACGACTTCGTAGGCCTCGAAGAACACCCGCAACATCGCGTCCGACATCAACGGCCGCTTGGCGTACAGGATGGCATCGACCTCGTCGCCGTCGGCCTTGACGCGGGCCTCCCAGTTGTCGTGCCACGCCATCTCCTCGGCGATGTTGGCGCGGAAAGCGGCTGAATCGGCGAAGTAGAAGTCGAATTTCAGCAGGTCCCGCAGGCGCATCGCCTGGGTCCAGAAGGCGTCCAGCCGGTCACCGTCGGCATGCCCGGCATGTGCCAGCGCCAACTCGACGATCGACGTTTCCAAGAAAGCGTGGATCACCGAGTTGCGGTAGAACGCGGCGGCGTGCTCATCTTCCGGGGCGATGCGCCACACCGGCTCGCGGCCACCGTCGACACGGGTGACTGGATGCCCGTTGGACAGCGCGTCCACCGCCGACCGCACACCCTCGGGCGTGCGCAGTCGTAACGCACTGGTCGACATCGGATTCTGTTTACGCTCCAGGTAATCCAGCGAGTCCTGCAGTGTGTGATGCAGCTGGGCGAGCGTCAACGCAAGCCCGTGGGTGGTCAACAGTAGCGCCGATACGAGTCCGGTCGCGTTCACCGGCGTCGCCTGCAGAATGCGCCACGCTACTTCGAACGACATCTTCTGCAGCGCCAGCCGTTTGGCGGACTCATCGCCGGACGCCCGACCGTCGGGCTCGCCGAGGTAGTCCCGCATCGACACCGCTTCGGGAAAGCGCACGTAGATCTTGCCGTAGCTGCGCTCGCCCTGCGCTTTGATGTAGTTGTACAGCCAGCCAACGCCTTCCGGCTTCTTCTCGGCCCCTCGCGCGTAGGCGGCGTATTCGGCAACCTCATGCAACTGGTCGAAGCTGATCGAAATCGGCTGCAGCAAGATGTCCTCGCTGCGGCCGTCCAGGTAGGCGTCGGCCACATAGCTCATCAGACCGAGCTTGGGCGGCAACATCTTTCCTGTTCGCGATCGGGTGCCTTCGATGGACCAGCTCAGGCTGAACCGCTTCTCCACCAGGTAGCCGACGTATTCCTTCAGCACGTACTTGTACAGCGCGTTCTCGCCGATGTTGCGCCGGATGAATATCACCCCGGCGCGGCGCATCACCGGACCCATCAGGCCGAACGCCATGTTCAGCCCGCCGAACACATGCGTCTTGGGCAGTCCGTTCTCTTGCAGTGCGACGGTCAACACGGCACTGTCCAGATTGGACCGGTGCGACCACAGCATGACGGCCGGATGAGATTCCAGCGCGGTGCGCATCGCCGCGACCTGGTACTCGTCGTAGTCGATCGCAGGGTCGAAGCCGCGGATCAGCAGACGACCTAGGGCGGCCTGCAGATCGACTGAAATCCGGCTCCAGCCGGTGGCCATCTCGTCGAGAATTTCGCCGGCATCCTCCAGCGATGCGCCGGGGATTTGCTCCAGACCGGCGCGGAACCGCGACGACGCCAACATTTCCGGCTTGACCAGCCGCGGCGACTTGTACTGCGGGCCGAGCAGCCGGTAGGCGACACGTTCGACCGCCAGGATCGCCCGCCGGGTGACGAAATGAGCGAAATCCCGAGGGTTTTCACCGATCGTCCTATCGCGCCACTGCTGACGGAGTTCCGACACCTTTGCCGGGTCGCCGTACACCACTCGCGCGCGGCGCGGATTGTCGCGCAGAATGCGACGCTGTTCGCGTTCGCCGGGGTGATACGGGTCGCGTCCGGGAAGAAGCCCGGCCAGCTGGCTCAACGTGCTGCCGCCGGGCGGCGGCAGCCAGAACACCTGCACCGGCAGGATCGACCGGTCCTCGTCGAGCTCTAACTGCTCGACCAGCTGCGCCAGCGCGGCCGGCGGCGCCTTGCGCGGCGGCAGTCGCAACACCTCGATCTCGATGTCCGGATGCTGGGAACGCTGCCGGTCCAGCCATTCGGTGAGCAGCTCGTCTTCGGTGGACGAGGAGGCTGCCGCCAACACCAACGTGTTGTCCGTGGTGGTGAAAGTGCCGGTGTCGGCCGGTGTGGTCACGGTCGTCCTTTCGGTCGAGCTTTCCGCGGCCGGCGAGTGGTTTTCTTCCGCGCCGCGCGGGTGTAGAGATCAGGCTGGGGAAGTTCGTCGAGTGGCCAGTCGGCGAGGGTGTCGAGGTACAGCTGGCGCACTTCGTCGATGCGATCCGGCAACGTGTCCACAGTCCAATCGTCGACCGAGATGGGCGGGAAGACAGCGACGTCGACCGTGCCGGGATTGATCGTGGTGGAGTTGCGAGCGGCGATCATTTCGGCGTTGCGGATCACGATCGGGACGACGGGGATTCCCGCCGTCATCGCGATCCGGAACGGTCCCTTCTTGAACGGCCCCACTTCGGTGGTGTCGACGCGAGTGCCTTCCGGAGCGATCATGATCGACAGTCCGTCTTTTGCCCGCTGCTCGACCTGGTGCATCGTCTCCACCGCGGCGGCGTGGTCGTCGCGATCGATGAACACCGCGTCGAGCAACCTGCCGAGGGTGCCCATGATTGGGTCGCTTCGTAATTCCTTCTTGCCGATGGCAACCCAGTTGTCGCGGATGAGCGCGGCGGTGATGACCGGGTCGGCCTGGTTGCGGTGATTGAAGATGAACACCGCCGGGCGTTGCGCGGTCAGGTTTTCGGCGCCGATGACGTTGAGGTGCACACCACTGGCCGCCAATAGCAGCTGCGACCAGTTCGAGGTGAAGAAATTCACGCCGCGGCGCCGGTTGCGGGTCAGCAGGCCCAGGCCGACCGCGAGCGACCCGATCGGAACGATCGAGCCGATCCCCGCGAATGTGCGCAATTGGCCGAGCACGCCACCACCGCCGCGGCTGGTGAACCGGAGGATGGGCCAGCCGCGGCGCCGGGCGACCGCGGCCATCTTGCCTTCCGGATTGGTCGGCCGCGGATTGCCGACCAGATACATCAGTGCGACGTCTTCGTCGCCATCGGCATAGAAGTAACTGTCTTGCAAGTCGATGTCGTGCTCGGCAGCGAATTTCTGCACGGCCGCGGCCTTGCCCGGACCCCACAGGATCGGCTCCACCACACCGCCGGTCAGAATTCCGTCCTCGTCGACCTCGAACTGATTGGTCAGCGTGTCCGGGATGCCCAGGAAGCGCGCGACCGGGTGGACCTGGACGGTCAGCGCCGATGAACTGAGCACCACAGTATGGCCGCGGGCCAGGTGCGCCCGTACCAGTTCACGCATCTCCGGGTAGATCCGGGACTCGATCTTCTGGCCGAACAGCCGCTCGCCGATTTCCTCCAGGTCGCTCAGCGCGCGCCCGCGCAGCGCCGCGGAGGCGGTGAGGATGAGCTCTTCGAACGCGATACGCCCGAGTTGGTGGTTGAGCCCGGCCTGAATCATGGTGATCATTTCGCCGACGCCGATGTCCCCTCGACGCAGCCGTTCCTGGGTGAGGATGACTGCGGTGAAGCCGGCGACCAATGTCCCGTCCAGGTCGAAGAAGGCACCGACCTGCGGTCCCGCCGGACTGGCCTGAACCTCCGCAACCGAACCGGGCAGCCGCAAATCGTGAGGCGGCTTGGGCGTCTCGTCTTGCGCTGTACTCACGAGCCTGCCGCCGATCGGTCTGACTTGTCGGACGAATCGTCGTCGGCGCGGAAGGAGGCGGGCACCGAGCGCGGTGCCGGTTCACCGGCAAGGGCGAGGATCTCGTCGAAACCCTCCTGCAGGCAGCGGGCGAACAGTTCTTCGTCCCGGATGGCGGCGCGGTCGTAGCGCGTAGTGATGGTGGCGTAACCGGACCGGGAAACCAGCACAACCATCATGGCCACCCCCGGCAACGGCCCCAGCCCGTAGTGGCGCAGAATCTTCGCCCCGGCGATGTAGGTGTCGCCCTGGTACAGCGGAACGTTGCTGGCCTGAACGTCAGACGAGATCACCGAACCGGTCATCGTCTCCAACACCGGAGTCGGCAACACACTGAGCAACGGCGCGACGGAGCCGACCATGTCCATCGCCGGCTCTTCGCGGCGCTGGGTCATCTGCGCCCGGATCTTCTGCATGCGAGCCACCGGGTCAGCCGTGCCGATCGGCGCGGCCAGATTGACCCCGACGAACCGATTCCCGCCGGCGGGATCGCCTTGGGACCGCAGGTTCACCGGGACGGCCATCGGCAGGCAGCTGATCGGTACTCCGAGTGCTTGGTGGTAGCGGCTCAGCGCACCGCACAGGCCGGCCAGGTAGGCGTCATTGATCGATCCACCGGCGGCCTTGGCGGCCCTGTGCAGGTCGCTCAGCCGAATGTCGAGCGCCTCCGTGCGAGTGGCGAGGCTGCGCCGGCGCAGCAACGGCGACGGTTCGGCGGCTTGGCTCATCACCCGCGCACCGGAGCGGGCGTAGCCCAGCACCCCGGCAACTGCTGCTCCGGGGTTGACCACCGCGCGACCGACCACCGATGCCGCTCCCCACAGCGCGCCCCGAACGCCACCGACCAGAGCGCCTGGCAGATTAGTGAGGCCTTCGCGCATCAGGTCGTTCCCCGAGAGGTCCTGCGGGACCGGTTGCGGCGCCAGCGGCTCGGCCGGTGGATCGCGCTCGAGGTCGTAGATCTGGGCGAACATCTCCACGCTGCCCACACCGTCGCTGACGGCGTGGCTCAGATGCAGCAGCGTCGCCGCCCTGCCGTCGGCCAGGCCTTCGACCAGCGTGGCCGTCCACAGCGGTCGCGCGATGTCCAGTGGGGACTGCAGCATCACTTCGGCCAGATCCAGCAGCTGCCGCAACGTGCCGGGCTCGGGCACGCGCAGGCGTCGCACATGGAAGTCCAGGTTGAAGTCGGGATCGACCACCCAGCGCGGTGCCGCGGTCGGCAACGTGGGCACCACGACCTTCTGCCGCAGCCGCAAGGCACGTCGGGACGCGTTCTCGAAGCGGGCGCGGAACCGGTCCCAGTCCGGGGTGCTGTCGAGCAGCTCGAGCCCCATGATTCCGGAGCGGGTGCGCGGATTGGCTTCGCCGCGGTGCAGCAGATAGTCGACTGCTCCCAGCGCGGTCGGCAATCCCGCGGCGTCGACGGAGTCACTCACCGTCGGCTCCTGCCGTCGGTTGAACGCGCCAGCGATGACACTCCCACTCAGGCCTCCCCGTCTTCAGCGCGTTCCAGCCCGGGCGTCGACGGCGGCGTATCCCGGTTCTGCCCGGAGACCTGTGTTCAGCCCAGTTCGAAGACAACGCTAGTCCCGATGGTAAGGGCGTGAAAGGAGAATGTGCGAATCCACTAGCCCGCGCTGACCACGCGCGCCGGCCTGTGAATCTTGCTGTTAGACAATGCCTTCGAGGTGCCGCTTAACCGCGGCACGCGCGATGGGCCGGCGGGCGCGGCCTTCACGGCGAAAGCCTGCGCGGACGAGCAAGCCGACTGCCATTCGATAGACTGACCTGCGCATTGCCCCCGTAGCTCAGCTGGATAGAGCGCATGACTTCTAATCTTGTGGTCGCAGGTTCGAGTCCTGCCGGGGGCACTGGTGACAGCTGAGATTGTCGCGGCGCAAAATGGTTCCTCATCAGGCGCCTCGACCCGATTCGCTCTGGAGGTGCCGGTGGCCGAATCCGACCTCGTCCTGATCAGCGTCGACAACCACGTCGCTGTGATCACCGTCAACGACCCGGATCGGCGCAACGCCGTCACCTCCGCGATGTCGACGCAGTTGCGTGCCGCGGTTGAGCAGGCGGAAGCCGATCCGGACGTGCACGCCGTCGTCGTCACCGGTGCGGGTAAGGCGTTCTGCGCGGGAGCGGACCTGAGCGCGCTGGGCGACGCCGCCGCGGAGGGGCTGCTGCAGCTTTACGACGGCTTCATGGCGGTCGCCAGATGCACACTGCCCACCATCGCCGCCGTCAACGGCGCCGCCGTAGGGGCCGGCCTGAACCTGGCGCTGGCTGCCGACGTGCGCATAGCGGGGCCGAAGGCTGTGTTCGACGCCCGCTTTCAGCAACTGGGACTTCATCCCGGCGGGGGCGCCACGTGGATGCTGCACCGCGCCGTGGGACCTCAAGTTGCGCGGGCCGTGCTGTTGTTCGGCATGCGCCTGGACGCCGAAGCCGCTGTCCGCCACGGACTGGCGTTGAGCGTTTCCGACGATCCGGTCGCCGCCGCGCTGGAACTGGCCGCCGGGCCCGCCGCCGCGCCCCGCCAGATCGTGCTCGCCACCAAGGCGACGATGCGCACGACGGCCAACCCGGGATCGGTGGATGTCGAGCTGCATGAGACTTCAAAGCACGCCGAGTTGGGACCGCAGGCGAGGTCTATCCAGTCGCCGGAGTTCGCCGCCCGGTTGGCGGCCGCTCGGGGGAAGTAGCGTCGCTGGCAGCTACGAGGCGAAGTCTGCCGCCAATTGCGCGATCCGCTCGGCGCGCCGCAACACCGGCGCATCGACCATCAAGCCTTCGAACGCGAAAACACCGCGTTCGGTCCCGGCAGCGGCCAGCACGCGTTTTGCCCACTGCGCCTGCTCTGCGGTGGGCGAGTAGCCGGCGCGGATCACCGGCAGCTGGGTGGGGTGGATAGCGACTTTCGCGTCGAAGCCGACCGCGACGGCGTCATCGACTTCGCGGCGCAGACCGTCGAGGTCTTTGATGTCGAGGTAGACCGAGTCCAGGGCCAGACGCCCGTAGGCTTTCGCGGCCAGCAGCGACTGCGACCGTACGTGCCGAGCCACTTCACGGTAGGTCCCGTCCGGGTAGCGGTTCGCGGTGCCGCCGAGCACCGCGAACAGGTCCTCGGCGCCCCACATCACCGCGACGGCGTTGTGCGCGCGGACATTGTCGGTCACCGTGAGCGCACCCAGCGGAGATTCGACCAGGACGATCACGTCGAGCGGCGCCAGTACGCTGACCTGCTCGGGCGCTTCGCATTTGGGCAACATGACGGTGTCGTAGGGTGTCTTGGCCACGGCTTCCAGGTCCAGTTGCTGGTCCGCGGTGTGGAATGGGTTGACGCGCACCACGGTGCGGGTCGGGTCGAGCTGGACGTCGACCAGTGCCTGGCGGGCGGCAGGGCGGTCGGCGGCGGCGCAACCGTCCTCGAGATCGATGATCACGACATCGGCTGCGGCCGCGGCTTTTTCATAGCGCTCCGGCCGGTCCGCCGGACAGAACAACCAGGCGGGTTTCGGATTGCTCAGTCCCATCAGCCGCCGATCTCTGCCGGCCGCAGGCGCACCAGGGTCTGACGGGTGGCGGTCGCGACGACGTCGTCATGCTGATTGCGCCCGGTGTGCGCGAAAGTCAGAATTCCCTCGCCGGGACGGCTCTTCGATTCCCTTTTCTCGGTGATCACCGTCTCCGCGTACAGGGTGTCACCGTGAAACAACGGTTTGGGAAAGGCAATGTCGGAGAAGCCGAGATTGGCCACAATGGTGCCCTGGGTCAGTTGCGCCACCGACAGACCGACGAGGGTGGACAAGGTGAACATCGAGTTCACCAGCCGCTGGTGAAACGGCGGCAGGGCAGCAGAGAACGCGGCGTCGAGGTGCAACGCCTGGGTGTTCATCGTCAAGGTGGTGAACAGGACGTTGTCGGCTTCGGTGATCGTCCGGCCCGGGCGATGCAGATAGCGGGCGCCGATCTCGAACTCCTCGAACCACAACCCGCGCTGAACTATCGTCTTGTTCACTGCACTCAGATCTCGATGGTTCGCCTCGTTCCCGTCACTCACTGCGTTCGTTCCGCTCACTCGACTTCACAGCCCGACCTCGCGGGCGATCAACATCAGCTGCACTTCGCTGGTCCCTTCACCGATCTCCAGGATTTTGCTGTCCCGGTAATGCCGAGCCACGGTGAATTCATTCATGAAGCCGTAGCCGCCGTGAATCTGGGTGCCGTCGCGGGCGTTGTCCATGGCGGCCTCGCTGGCCACCAGCTTGGCGATCGCCGCCTGCTTCTTGAAGGGCTTACCGGCCAGCATCAGCGCCGCGGCGTCGTAGTAGGCGGTGCGCGCGGTGTGCGCGCGGGCCTCCATTCTGGCGATGGTGAACTCGATGGCCTGGTAGCGGCCGATCGGCCGGCCGAACGCCTCGCGTTCCCGCGCATACTTCACGCTCTCGTCAACGCAGCCCTGCGCAGCGCCGGTGGACAACGCCGCGATGGCGATCCGGCCTTCGTCGAGAATGCGCAGGAAGTTGGCGTAGCCGCGGCCGCGTTCGCCGAGCAGGTTCTCCTCGGGCACCCGGACGTCGTCGAAGGTCAGCGGGTGGGTGTCCGAGGCGTGCCAGCCGACCTTGTTGTAAGCCGGTTCGGCGGTGAAACCGCCGGTCGGCACCGGCACCAGGATCGACGAGATCTCTTTCTTGCCGTTCAGTTCGCCAGTCACGGCGGTGACGGTGACCAGCTTCGTCAGATCGGTGCCCGAATTGGTGATGAACTGTTTCGATCCGTTGATCACCCAGTGCCCGTCGTCGAGGCGCGCGGTGGTCATGGTGGCGCCGGCGTCGGTGCCGCCCCCGGGCTCGGTCAACCCGAACGCGCCTAAGGCGCGACCACTGGTCAACTGCGGCAACCATTCTCGCTTCTGTGTGTCGGTGCCGAACCGATAGACCGGCATCGCGCCCAGCGAGACACCGGCCTCCAGCGTGATCGCCACGCTCTGGTCGACCTTGCCCAGCTCCTCCAGCGCAAGACACAGGGCGAAGTAATCGCCGCCCATGCCGCCCCATTCTTCGGGGAAGGGCAGGCCGAAAAGGCCCATGTCAGCCATCCCGGCCACTACTTCGTACGGGAACGAGTGCTCAGCGTCGTGACGGGCGGCGACCGGCGCGACGACGCTCTGTGCGAAGTCCCGCACGGTCTTGGCCAGCTGCTGGTACTCGTCGGGAAGCGTTCCGGTGGACAGGAACTCACTCATCAGCGCCACTCCTCCTCATCGCTTCGCTCTGCATCGTCGTCGGCGCGCTCATCAGCGCCACCTCCTCCTCATCGCTTCGCTC
>NZ_JBARMY010000252.1:0-2791 GCF_049802695.1 Mycobacterium sp. | reverse complement strand
GTCCAGATCAGCGTCCACGAGGGCCTCCGGGCTCGGCGTTTGGGTAGCAACGCCGATCTTGGGCACCCTCGCCTCCTCCGTCACGCAACGACACACCAGATGATCAATAAGGAATCACTCGTCTAGGGCCGCCGTGATGGTGCACCGCCGTCCCGGTCCACAGAGCGGTCAGGATCCGCGAGCCTTCGGCCAGCCGACCGCTCACACGTAACGAAGGGTGCATCAAACCCAGTAGGCTTCAGACCGGCTGTTGGGTCACTTTGGTGTGTAGGTGAGAATCACGACGCCGTTGCTGTGCTGTGTGACGTCGACGAGGTTCAACGACGGAGCTGACTCAATGTCCTCGAATAGATGCTGACCCTTTCCAATGGCGACGGGCGTGAGCAGCAGGTGGAACTCATCTATGAGCCCATGCTCCATCAGTGTGACGTCTAGCGGACCGTTCCCGTACTTGATGATGTTGCCGCCGGAACGCTGCTTTAGATCGGTCACGAACGAAGCCACATCTCCGTCGATAACGGTGGCATTCCAGGTGGTCTCGTCAAGGGTGGTCGATGCCACGTACTTAGGGATGCTGTTCATCCGCGCGATGAACTGGCCGAAAACTTCGGAATCGCCGCCGCTCATGGCAGGGTATGCCGCCGAAAACACCTCGTATGTCGAGCGGCCAAGAAGCAGCGCATCCGCTTCCGATAGCTCCCGCATGGCGTAGGTCTTATGTTCCTCGTCCAGGTATGGAAACACCCAGTCATTAATCGATCCAATTTCGCCGCCAAGGGAAACGTGTGTAGTTTCGATTAGCTTCCTCATGCCCTTCCTCCCTTTCTCATATGACCTTCGATCTCAGGGGCCAGCCCCCTATACGTAACCTTCCGCATATCGGCAGCAAGCTGCTTACCTATCTCAGACTCTCCTGCACCCGGCCGGCGGATCAAGGCCGAGTACCGGATCGGATCTAGTAGGATTGCTAATCGATGCGGTCCACGGTGGAGATGGGTGAAATCAGGGTGTTCCTCGCCCTGGCGGACGAGTTGCACTTCGGGCACACCGCAGATCGGCTCGGTCTCACCCAGTCGCGCGTCAGCCAGCTCCTACGCTCGCTAGAGACCAAACTGGGTGAACCGTTGCTGCGGCGCACGAGCCGTCAGGTCTCGCTCACCCCGGCGGGCGCTCGCCTGCTGCGCGAACTGGCCCCCGCCTACAACGATGTGCTCAGCGCGCTCGAACATTGCTGGCGGGCAAGCCAACGGCTCGAGGGAGTTCTTCACTTTGGCGTGACCTCAGCGTCGGCGGTGCACCCGTCGCTCCTTGACGTCATCGAGACCTTCGAGGCTGAACACCCACGCTGCCGCGTTGAGACCGTCGAGCTGCCGTTCCGCGACCGGCTCGGCCCTCTTCGACGTAGCGAGATCGAACTGATGGTTGCCCGGCTGCCACTCGACGAGCCGCAGGTCGTCCTTGGGCCCGTCGTAAACGTCGACCAAAGGGTGCTCGCCGTAGCTAAGGATCATCCCCTCGCCGGCAGCGCCACCACGACGCTGGATGAGATCGCGAAATACCCCATCCTCGACACGGCCGACATCTATCCTCGGCACACCGCCGAAGCCTATGTCCCAACCACGACGCCCACCGGGCGCCCAATTCGCCGGGTCCGCCTTGACGTCGCCGGGGTTAGCGAACTGGTCATCCTCATCGCCCGCGGCCGCATCGTCCAGCCCACGGTCGCTAGCGCTGCCTCCCGGTTCGGCCACCCGAACATCGTCTGTATACCAATCTCGGACCTGCCGCCGTCACGTACTGCCCTCGCCTGGCGTCGTCGGGACCCTGACCCGCGCCTTCGCGCGTTTATAGCCATCGCCCGCCAGCACCTGCGACGAGGAAGGGCCCGAAGGCCGGCGTGAGCCGGCAAGTCAAACGCATGACCACGTCGTCCGCGGAGGCCACAGCCCGCGGCTGCGCCTCGCTCTAGACCTGGCGGAAGCCCCAGTTCAGCAGCTGCCTGGCGGCCCCGAAGGCCGCGTTGGGGTTGTCGGCCGGGTTCTCGTGCAGGACGACGCCGATCAGTGTGATCCCGTCGCGGCGTGCCTCAAACAGCAGGCAGTGGCCCGCAGCCTTGGTGTTGCCGGTCTTGATTCCGACGGCGCCCTGATATGACCCGATCAAGTTGTCAGTCGTGCGCCAAAGGTAACTGTGGTGCAAATGCGTAGCGGGCACATGATAGGTGCGCTGCGCCACAATGTTCCGGAAGGTCGGATAACGCATAGCCCGCTCGCCGAGGCGGATCAAGTTGGCGGGCGAGGAGTAGGTGGAGAGTTCGGTCGGATACGGCATACCGTCGAACCAGGAAAAATGGGTCGAGGTCATGCCCAGCGACTGTGCCATCGCGTTCATCTTCGCCACGAATGCGTTCCGGCCGGGGCCGTAGGCGGTGGCCAGCAGGTAGGCCGCGTCGCAGCCGGACGGAAGCAGCATCGCCTCGAGCAGTTGCCGGGCGGTCAGCCAGTCCCCGGCAATGAGGCCCGCGCTGCTCGCGCCGTCCTTGTGCACGTACCGGATCGCAGCCCTGGTGACCTTGATTTCCCGGCTGAGGTCGCCGGCCCTGAGCACGAGCAGGGCAGTCATCACCTTGGTGATGCTGCCCATGGGGCGCCCCACGGTGTCGTCCTTGCCCCACAGGACGGCGCCGGTGGTGGCGTCGATGAGCTCGCCGCCCCGCAGGTTCACCGACGGCGGTGCCGTGGCCGGCCTCGCGGCGTTTGTCTGCGCGGCCCCGATCGGCAGTTCCTGAGCC
>NZ_JBARMY010000251.1:0-3590 GCF_049802695.1 Mycobacterium sp. | reverse complement strand
GCCCCCGCCACGTCGGGCGCCGGCGCGGTCCGCACGCTGATCGATGCGCAACCCAAGCTGTCGAACAATTCGCTGGCCGAGGCGATGAACACCTTGCTTAAGCCGGGTGATCCCGCAAGCGCGCCGGTCCACGCGGTTGCCGTAACCGAACAAGAGCTGTTCCAGCGCGGACAGTCGCTGCCCGACGCGAAGAGCGCCCTGAGTTCGTGGCTGCCGCCGGGCCCCGCTGCGGTGGCCGACTATCCGACGGTGCTGCTCAGCGGCTCCTGGCTGTCGCAGGAGCAGGTCACCGCCGCAAGCGAGTTCGCGCGTTTCATGCACAAACCCGACCAACTCGGCGAACTGGCCAAAGCCGGCTTCCGGGCGGCGGGTGTCAGACCGCCGAGCAGCAGCCTGACCAAATTCCCCGCCTTACCATCGACCCTGGCGGTGGGTGATGACACGATGCGGGCCACCCTGGCGGACATGTTGACCGCTCCGGCGACCGCTCCGGCGGTCACCATCGTGCTCGACCAGTCCATGACCACCGACGAGGGCGGCCAAACTCGGCTGGCCAATGTCGTCGTCGCGCTGAGCAATCGCATCGGGGCCTTGGCGCCGAACGCGGTGGTGGGGCTGTGGACGTTCGACGGCAAAGAGAGCCGAACCGAGGTGGCAGCCGGTCCACTGGCTGACCAGGTCAACGGGCAGCCCCGCGCAGCCGCGCTCAAAGCCGCGCTGGATGCGCAATATTCGTCGGCCGGTGGCGCGGTGTCGTTCACCACACTGCGGTTGGCCTATCAGAACGCGCTGGCCGGTTTCGTTGCCGGCGAGAAGAATTCGGTTTTGGTGGTGACGGCCGGGCCGCATACCGACCAGAGCCTCGACGGTGCCGGGTTGCAGGACTTCGTCCGGCAGAGCGCCGACCCGGCGAAGCCGGTAGCGGTCAACGTCATCGACCTCGGGCCGGACCCTGATCGGCCGACCTGGGAAGAAGTGGCCAAGCTCAGCAGCGGAACCTACCGCAACCTGGAAACGTCGGCCTCCCCTGACCTCGCGGCCGCGGTCGACAAATTCTTGAGCTGATCGGTGGCGCATCGAAGGTCTTGCACCGACCTTCCGGGGACAAGGCTGGGATCCTTGACAAGGCGATACTGGTGAAGGGCGACAGGTCAACGGTGTTCCGCCTGTCAGCGCCAAGTCGCTCTCCTGCAGTGGCAGGCCGTGAGCGCAACGCGTTGTACAGATGTGCCATTATGTCGGTTCTAACTTATTCAGAGGGCATCGGGAACTCTGCCCGGCGCGATATAATACGAACCGCCCAGATACCATTTAAGCTTTACGTCCAATGAACTCGAAGGCAACGCTTCCGCGAATACGCGGCTGTGCGCCAAGCTGCGGTGCGTATTGCCCGCTGGAAGGTCTCCCAGGGTACGGAGGGGATTCAGGATCGACTTCAGGCCAGAGAACGAACAGACATCACCGATTACTATCCTCCCCCCTCCTCTCACAGCATTCTTCAGTGCTTGGAAAGCTTTTTCGGGCTCACTAATGATCGACAAGCCCAGCGTGCATATCCCCGCGTCGTAAGACGCCGTTTCGACGACACCCGCTGGTAAGGCGGTAACGTCGCCTTTGACCAGTTTGACGTTCGTCCAACCATTGTCCGTAATACTTCGGCGAGCCCGCTCTAACATGCCATCTGACCAGTCGACGCCGAGGATTTCTCCTTGAGGACCAATATTCGTCTGAATGGAGGGGAATTCCAAACCGGTCCCACAGCAAAACACAATTACATGGTCGCCACACTTAAGATCCAACTCATTCACCGCTGCTTTTTTCAACGGAATAAGCGGAAGTTGAACGAAGTTGTAGGCCTTCGATATAACGTGGTCATAAATGAAATGGAACAGCCGAACCCACTTCGTGCTGATCGTGGGAACGCTTGCTGGGGTAGTCATACCGGCCTCACAACGCTAGAAGGTAGAAAGTCATCGGGATATTGCTTTTAGGGCAGTCGGGTGAAGCTGAGGCAGAAAACCGCTCCGGCGATAGTTACACCGGAGGCGAAAACAACGTGCGCTAGACCGCGGTATGTGGTGTAGTAGGCCGTTTCCCGGCCCTCGCCGGCTTGACGTGCCTCTTGATACCGCCCGAAAAAGTATATCTTGTAGTCTGTTCCAGCAGGGATCCCCACGGTTACCAGCAGATTAACCGCGTAGGTAGAAAGACCAACAATCTGGTGATCGCCATTCATGCGAGGTCACATCAGGAACTTTGTCGAACTTTGTCAAACCCCAGGTCCACCTGTTGACATCCAGTATGATTCGTTCGTCTCGACTAGACGTCTGGAGAACCGATGAGCATCAATCCGTTCGACGACGACGATGGCAGCTTTTTCGTCTTGGTCAACGACGAGGAGCAACACAGCTTGTGGCCGGCCTTCGCCGACGTTCCAGCCGGCTGGCGGGTAGTTTACGGCGAAGCGGACCGCGCTGGGTGTCTGGACTACATCGAACAGAACTGGACCGATATACGGCCGAAGAGTCTGCGCGAGAGGTTAGCAGAGGGCCGCGGTTCTGAGGTGTAAACCGCGCGGGTTGAAGCGTCCGGAAAGCGGCCCGCATTATGGGTGCGACACGCCGCGGGCGAGTACGTCCAGAGTCAAAGACGCTTCCCGAGGTGGTTGCCGGGGTTGCGCCGCTGGTGTTGAGGGTTTCGCCAAGGATTTCGGTTGCCGGTTTTTTGAGCATGTTGACACGGGAATATCGATCAATGCAGGTCACGACGCCCACGGCCGCCGCGCAGTGGCGACACCAAAAGTTCAGCGCGCCAGCTCCAGGACCACCGTGCGGCAAACCGCCCGTGCGGGGGACGTCACATCGATGAGGGAGTAGTGGTCGGTGCCGGGGAGCAGCAGCCGGGAGTCGTCACCGGCCCGTCGAGCCGCGGCAACGAAGCGCTGCGACTGGCTGCCTGGCACGTCGTCGTCGGCCGTGCGTGCACGCACATCGCGGGGACGCCCATCGGAAGCAGGGCGCTGGGACAGGCCAGCGAGCGGGCCTCGGGATCGTCGCCGAGACGCGCAGGATAGCCCGAGTCGGGGTCCTCCATCGCGTCCCGCGCGGTTGCCGACGGTTATTTGCGTGCAGCTGCTGAGCGCTTAGCATTGATACAGCAAACGCGAGGGAGACGAAGTGAGCGGACCCGAGAACCTCGACTTCTTCACCGAGAAGTCGCTCGTCGATGACCCTTACGACTACTACGACGCGATCCGTCGTTGCCCAGTGTGGCGTGAGCCGGCGCACGGCGTGGTGATGGTGTCGGGGTACGACGAGGCCGTCGCGGTGCAACGCGACGCCGAAAAGACTTTTTCGGTATGCAATATAGTCAGCGGACCATGGTCGGGGATTCCGCTCAAAACCGACAGCGACGATATCTCGGATCTGATCGAGCGGCACCGCCAGAGGGTTACGTTCGGCGACTACTTCATAACGTTTGATCCTCCGAAGCACACCGCACACCGCTCGCTGTTGAGCCGGTTGTTTACGCCGAGGCAGCTCAAGAACAACGAGGACTTCCTGTGGCGTCTTGCCGACGAGCAACTCAAC
>NZ_JBARMY010000250.1:0-2967 GCF_049802695.1 Mycobacterium sp. | reverse complement strand
CAGCCGCGGCCCCGGCGGTGACGTCGGCGATGCCGCGCAGAATTTGCGACAGGATCACCCCGGAATTCCCCCGGGCACCGTTGAGGGCGCCCGCCGACAGCGCGGCGGCAACTCGGGCGACGTCACCCTCACCGGTCTCGACATCGGCCTCAGCCAGCGCCGATCGCATGGTGAACAGCATGTTGGTGCCGGTGTCGGAATCGGCGACCGGGAAGACGTTGAGGCGGTTGATCTCGTCGATGTGGGCGATGAGGTCGCTGACGGCGGTGTGCGCCCAGTCGCGCAGGGCACAAGCATCCAAGAGGCGGTCCGGCCCACCCGCTGCACCGGCCGCTTGGAAGCCCACTGACATCTACCTTCTATACCTCCTGCACCTGACTCCGGTGGGAGCCAGCCTATCCAGTGCCGACGACAACCCCGCCCGCATGGCCACGCGTGGCTGTGCACCGTTTTGGCACTCGACGCCGACGGCGGCTATCCTGACCAGGTTGTCTGGTCACCCGTGACGCGGTCGTCGTCCGGCCGGAAGGCCCCCGTTGGCCCAGTATGAGATTCGAGGAGCAAGCTATGGCTGCCGTGTGCGACATCTGCGGGAAGAGCCCCGGCTTTGGCAAGTCGGTGTCGCATTCGCACCGCCGGACCAGCCGTCGCTGGGACCCCAACATTCAGACTGTGCACGCGGTGACGCGTCCCGGCGGCAACAAGCAGCGGCTCAACGTGTGCGCGTCCTGCATCAAAGCCGGCCGGGTCACTCGCGGCTAGCACTCACCTCAGGGCAGCCGCCAGTCGATCGGGTCGGCGCCCATGTCTGTCAGTAGTTGATTCGCCCGGCTGAACGGCCGCGAACCGAAGAACCCCCGCGACGCCGACAACGGCGAGGGATGCGGCGACTCGAGCGCCACGCAGTCGCCGCCGGCCAGCAGCGGTTTCAGAGTGGATGCATCTCGGCCCCACAGGATCGCGACCAGCGGTTGCTTGCGATCCACCAGTGCCCGGATCGCGCACTCGGTGACGGCCTCCCAGCCCTTGCCGCGATGCGACGCCGGACTCCCCGGTTGCACGGTCAAAACCCTGTTGAGCAGCAGCACGCCGCGCTGGGCCCACGGCGTCAGGTCGCCGCAAGACGGCGCTGGGTAGCCGAGGTCGCGGGCGTATTCGGCGAAGACGTTCTCCAGGCTGCGCGGCAACGGCCGCACGTCGGGCGCCACCGAGAAACTCAATCCCACAGCGTGTCCGGGCGTGGGATAAGGGTCCTGGCCCACGATCAGCACCCGTACCCGGTCGAACGGGAAGGTGAACGCGCGCAACACGTTCGGCCCTGCCGGCAGGTACCGGCGACCGGCGGCGATCTCGGCGCGCAAGAACTGGCCGAGCTTGCTGACCTGGGCGCCCACCGGCTCCAGCGCCTGCGCCCAGCCGTCGTCGACCAATTCAGCCAAGGGGCGCACAGTCATAGCAGGCCCAACCTATTCGAAGGACTGCCAGCCGGCATAACCGCGCCACTCGTCGCCGTCAACCAGTACCCGCGCCGGCCCGGCCAGCACCCGGCCGATGGTCCGCCACCCGGGCGGCACCGAGCCGGCGAACACCGCAACCAGCGCATGGTCTTCTCCCCCGCCCAGCACCCACCGCCAGGGATCAACGCCTACCGCTTCGGCGGCCGCGGCCAACGGCCGGAGATCCGCCGACAACGCCTCGGTGGACAGATCGAGGGTTACCGCGGATGCCTCGGCGACGTGCCGCAAATCGGCGATCAGGCCGTCCGATACGTCGATCATCGCCAACGCCTCGGCTTCGGCGGCTGCCCTGCCCTGGCCGTAGGGCGGCTGCGGGACAAGATGGCGGAGTCGCAGGTCGTCGAACCCGTCGATTACATTGCGACACAACGCATACCCAGCTGCCGAGTGGCCCAGTTCGCCGGTGGCGGCGATCACCGCGCCGGGCTGCGCACCGGTCCGCAGGACCGCCGCACGACCGGCCAGGTCACCCAGCACGGTCACCGACACCACCCACTGCGGACAGCTGACCAGATCGCCGCCGACGATACCGGCGCCGATACGCCCGGCTTCCTCCCACATGCCGTCGGCCAGCGCGCGGACCTGGCCGGCCGGAGTATCGGCGGGAGCGCCGAAGGCCACCACGAACGCCGTGGCGCACCCGCCCATCGCCTCGACGTCGGCGGCGTTCTGAGCAATCGCCTTACGGCCGATTTGCTGCGGGGTCGACCACTCCAACCGGAAATGTCGGTCTTGCACCAGCATGTCGGTCGAAATGAGGACACGGCCGTCGTCGGCGACCACCACGGCGGCGTCGTCTCCGGGTCCGAGCGCCGTCGTGGACGGCTGCCGGTGGCCCGCCACCAGCCGGTCGATCAGCGCGAACTCCCCCAACCGACCCAGCGTGGGCTCGCCGCTGCTCACATCGCTACCTTCCCGGCCTGTCGAGTCCAGCGAAGACCGGTCGCGGCCTGCGGTAAGTTTGGTCCGCCGACTCCGGCAGCAGACACGTGGAAGTGTAAGCCGCCCGGCGACGATGCCGGCCGCACCGCGGCCAGAGGAGGAGCCGGGCAATCAAGCCCGCCCGGCGACGATGCGGGCCGTGCGGCGGCCAGAGGAGGAGCCGGGCAATCAAGCGCGACGCCATGGACAGGCAAACACCGGACGACCCGGTGGACGACTCCGACGGACCGCCGCGCGCCCTGATCATCGCTGCGCTGGTGATCGCGGTCAGCGCAGTCGGCGTCGTCTTGGCGATCGCCGCGACGCGTCACGCCCCGCCGCAACCGGTTGCCATTCCGGGTGTTCCGGCGCCGCAAGCGCAAAGCCCGCCGTGTCGGGCGCTGCTGCAGGCACTACCCGAGCAACTCGACGACTACCGGCGTGCGCCGGCCGCGCAACCGTCCCCGGCAGGTGCCGCGGCTTGGCGGGCCGCAGCCGACAACGAGCCGGTGGTGCTGCGGTGTGGACT
>NZ_JBARMY010000249.1:0-2151 GCF_049802695.1 Mycobacterium sp. | reverse complement strand
ACGATCGAATACGCCCAGACGTTGGGTCCGGTGCTCGGAGCGCTGGCCGCCCGGGCGCTGGCCCGCGGCTGACTAGGGCCGGGTCGGCAGCACACCGGCGCCCTGGATTGGCACGGCACGCGGTGCGCGTCGGATTCGGGCTGTCCCGACCACCGCGAGCACCCCGGCGACCGTCGCGAGCAGCAGGGTAAGCAGCAACAACTGGGGGTCATAGACCACCGACACGGTGGCCGGCTGGCCATCGGCGATCGGCGCCACGGGCACTGCCCTGTGCGACTGCGACCAGATCAGCGCGGACCCCAGCAGCGCGACACCGGCGAGCACCAACTCCAAAACGCCGCGGCCGCGCGGGCTCACCACCGCGACCCGGCGTCATCACCGTCGTCGCCGTATTCGGTCAGAAAATCGGGTTCGGCGAAGCCGACGCGCTCCTCGACCAACCGGGTCAGCGCAGCACGGAGATCACGATGGCGGCGGGCCCAGGCCTGCACGGTGCGTCCGCCCGCGAGCTTGAGTCCGATTCCGACCCGACCACGCGGGACTCCGACGAGTTCACCGAGTGTGCGCGCCGACTGCCACGGTTGGGGTCCGTTGCCCGAGGCGTCGGAGTCAGCTTCGGGAAAGACTCGGAGAATGTCGTTCACCGGGACCGACTCGGTGCCCTGCCGCAGGGTTCGGTCGGTCAGTTCGACGGAGGCGTGGATGCGCGCCGCCTTGACCTGCAAGCCGACAAAGCCGGTGACCAGCACCACAAAAACCACGGGAACCGCGACCTCCCAGCCGTAACCGCTGGATCTCTCGATCATCAGCATGGCTCCGCCCGACAACGGACCCGACAGCAGCCAATACAAGCTGGCGCCGGGCTCGAAGAACAACGGAGCCTGGTTGATATCCGCGCCTGCGTTCACTGACGACTCATTCCCTGAACTTCCCCGGCGCCGAACCAGCCGGTCGGGTCAGCCTAGCGTGCCGGTCATCGCAGCGGGCGAGGGCCAGCAGCACATCGCGGGTCTCAGTTCCCCGTCTTAGGTGCGTTCGGCACACCGGACAGCACCGGTCAACGAAGCCAATCGGCGGCCTCAGCCGCCCAGTAGGTCAAGACGATGTCAGCGCCGGCGCGGCGAATGCCGGTCAACGACTCCAGCACGGCGGCACGGCGGTCGATCCAGGCGTTGGCGGCCGCGGCGGAGATCATCGCGTACTCGCCGGACACCTGGTAGGCCGCCACCGGCACCGGCGAGATGTCCGCTGCCGCGGCTACCACGTCGAGGTAGCCCATGGCGGGCTTGACCATCACGATGTCGGCACCCTCGTCGAGGTCCAGCACCGCCTCCCGCAACGCTTCACGGGCGTTGCCCGGCTCTTGCTGATAGGTGCGGCGGTCCCCGGAAAGGCTGGAGCTGACCGCTTCCCGGAACGGTCCGTAGAACGCCGACGCGAACTTCGCCGCATACGCCAGGATCACCACGTCGCTGTGCCCGGCGGCGTCCAGACCGTCGCGGATCGCACCGACCTGACCGTCCATCATCCCGCTCGGACCCACCACATGCGCACCCGAATCAGCCTGTGCGACAGCCAGTCGCACGTATCGCGTCAAGGTGGCGTCGTTGTCGACACGGCCGCGGGCGTCCAGCACGCCGCAGTGCCCGTGGTCGGTGAACTCGTCGAGGCAAGTGTCGGCCATCAGCACAGTGGAATCGCCGAGATCTTTAACCAGATCTCGCAACGCCACGTTGAGGATGCCGTCCGGGTCGGAACCGGCCGAACCCGACGCGTCCTTGTCCTCGTCACGGGGCACACCGAATAACATCAGGCCGCCCACCCCGGCGGCCACCGCGTCGGCGGCCGCACTGCGCAGCGAGTCTCGGGTGTGTTGCACCACCCCCGGCATCGAGGCGATGGCCCGCGGCTCGTCGATCCCATCGGCGACGAACATCGGCAACACCAACCGCCTTGCGTCCAGCGACGTTTGGGCTACCAGGCGGCGCATCGCCGGGGTTGAGCGGAGCCGACGCGGACGCTGCCGCGGGTAACCCACACTCATCGGTGGCGACCCGCTGCGCCCGGCTCCGCCGCGCTTGCGATCGCCACTACCGCCTGCGGCTCTTCTTACGCGGCGGTGGCAGCGCCCCCTCGGCCCGCAGCCGGGCG
>NZ_JBARMY010000248.1:0-3132 GCF_049802695.1 Mycobacterium sp. | reverse complement strand
CGACCGACAGCCGCCCGCAGTGCACCAGCAGAATCTGTGCGGGTGCGGCCCACCGCTGCCGCAGCACCGCGGACCGTTGGCGGGGGTGAAACGTGTACAGGTCAACGCCCAGCGGCACGGTGACGGTGTTGCCCGCGCCGATGCGGTCGAATTCCTCCCGCGCGAAAGCCGTCGTGCACACCACGGTGTCGTAGTCGGCGGCGTTGCGCGCATTGGCGAAGTCAGCGAACCTGCGCGCGACGCAATGCGGGAGCATCTGAGCGGCAAGGCGGTCGAGCCGTTCATGGGAGATCATGACTGTCCGCGTGCCGCCCTCGCGGCCCCACCGGCCCAAAGATCGCAACGTGAGCCGATCAGAGACTTCCAGGGCATCGGGCCGCAACCTCTCCAACAAAGCCCGCACCGGTGCCGGCATCACCGCGCGATAGCCGCCGGTGAACGGAATCAGCCTCGCCGGCAACGTGATTCGCACTACGCCGGTGGATAGTCGGCTCCGGTCGGCATTCCTGCCCGGGACGACCAAGAAAACATCGTGGCCCTTGGCGCAATACTCGGCGCCAAGGCGATCGACCGCAGTGCGGAGGCCGCCGGAGCGAGGTCCGTAAAAGTTGGCGACCTGCACGACACGCATACTCCCGAGCAGAACCGTTACGCGTGTGCTCTTAACAATGCAGAGCCGACAGGACGCTGAACACTGTGTGAACGACTCAGGACGGGTTCTGCGGCACAGCGTTGCCGACTTCGGCATTGCGGCGCTCGATCTGCAGCCGGTCCTTGCTGCGCAGCATGCTCAGCAGCGATATCAGCACCAGCCCGCCGATCATATTGCCGACGACGGTGTAGCCGAACCAGTACAGCCAGTCCAAGTAGCCGAAGGGTGCGTTGTTGGTGACCAAGGCGCCGAAGATCAGCAGCGAGTCAAGGATCGAGTGGAACAGTTGCAGCCCGGCGAGCAGAAACGCCCCCGCGACGGCCGCCGCGATTTTGCCGAACACCGAGTCGGTGCCGTGCTGCATTCGGGTCATCAACGTGATGACCATTCCGGCGAGGATGGCCAGCGACAGGCTCTGCGCCGACAGCGGCGCTGTCGCGAACCGGCCGGCCGTTTTCACCGCCTGCGCGTGCAGGTCCGGAAACGCGACCATGATGAGCCACATGAGCACCCACCCGCCGACGAGGTTGGCAACCATCGTGCCACCCCACAACTTGATGAGCTGAGCCATGGTGGCCCGCTTGGCGGCCACAGCGGCCACCGGAACCAGAAAGCCCTCGGTGAAGAGTTCGCTACGGCCAAGCAGCAGAGCAAGAAACCCGATGGAGAACGCCAAGCCGCCCAGCAGGACATTGTGCGTCTCGCGGAGCACCGACAGGTAGGCGAGAATGCCCATCGCGACCTCGGTGCCGCCGAAGAAGCCGGTTGCCAGCAAGCCGTGCCAACTGCGTTGCAGGCGCTGTGTGCCCTGATGCACCAATCTGGTGAAGGCGTCCTCGAGTTCATCTTCGATGGGGCTGTCGATTTCGCCGACCCGGGGTCGGCTGGTATGACTCACAATGTGTTCCTTTGCGTGGTTGACAGCTCGCCCCGATACTAAGCAGGTGCTGCCGGGGCAGAGAGCACTGCAGCCGCGCATGCCTGACTAGGGTTTGGTCTATGGCGGAGCGGCTGTCTGCGCGCGAAGCGAAACGTTTGCAGACGAAAGAGCGACTGATGGGTGCGGCCATCGCAGAGTTCAAGCGGACCGGAATGGCCGAGGCCGATGTCAGCGCCATCGTGGCTGCCGCGGGAGTTGCACACGGCACGTTCTTCTTCCATTTCCCGACGAAAGAGCATGTTTTGCTGGAACTGGAAAGGCGAGAAGAGGAACGGATCACCAAGCTTTTGGCGCAGTTCGTCAAGTCGAAGCATGATCTTGCCGCCGTGCTGAATGAGGCAGTCCGGTTGGTGGTGGGCCTGGAACGCCGGCTGGGTAACTTGCTCTTCAAAGAGTTTCTGGCGCTGCACTTCTCGCAGACCCGCCCGCCGGTGGAAGGCGTCGAGGATCACCCCGTCATCGTTCTGGTCGCCCAGGAGATCGACGATGCTCGAGAGTGCGGCCGAACCGACCCGAACGTCAATTCCGCGAACAGCGCCGTGTTCTTCCTCCTGGGTCTTTACGCGCTGTTGGTCACCACCAACGACTGGCCGACGCGCCGTGCGCTGCTCGACGATTACGTGGCGAGGACTCTGCGGAGCGTCGAGCCACGTCGTTGAGCAAATTCTTGGTGACTGCAGTCAGTTTTGTTACGGTGACCGGATGAGCCAACGCATCATTGTCGACAATCCCACAGCGGCGGGCCTGTCGTTCGACGAGCACATGCAGCAATCGCGGCTCGCTCAGCGTCAGGCCGACAAATGGCTCATCTCCGGCAGCTTTCTGATCGGCACTGCAGCTTTAGGGGTTTTCGGGCTGCCATTGTTCCTGCGGGGCGTCTGGCTGTTGCGCCACGCCCAACGCGACGGATTGTCGGTCCGGCCAACACTCGTGACGTTGCTCGGCTACCTGGTCATCATCGACGCTGCGATCAACACCGTCGGCTGGGCGCTTGACCTGGTCGCCAACCACACGCTGCTTGCCCGCGTTCTGCTCAACGGGTGGGGCAAGATGTTCGACGCCGGGTACTTCTGGCACTACAACGAGCTCTGGGTCGGCGGCGCCGCCGGCCCGGGTGAGAAGGCCTGGGAAGTCGGACTGATCCTCACGGTGTTCACGATGCGGATTGCCGCCGCGATCGGGTTCTTGCAGATGAAGCGGTGGGGTCATCAATGGATGGTGATCACCTGCTGGATGGGCGTGGTGATCTGGATCGCCTACGTGTTCAACATGACGATGTACGCCGATGTGCGCTACGCCGGTGTGGTGTTCCCGGTCGTCGGCTGGTGGCTTTACGACATCTTCTACATCACCCCCTTTCTCGCGATCCCCTACCTGCACACCGTCAACCGGGAGATCTTCTCCGACTGACTGCGTCAGCCCTTTTCACATCAGCCATACCAGCCTTTTAGGGGAGGAAAGTGGTGTTGTGCCCGCCTCTGAGCGATTCGCGCCCGGCCAGGAGCCGGTGTGTGTGTGGCATCCGAGCCCATCCTGGAGG
>NZ_JBARMY010000247.1:0-24394 GCF_049802695.1 Mycobacterium sp. | reverse complement strand
AGCCGGGCGAAGCGGGTCGCCGCCATAGGCTGAGCGGCGATCGCGAGCAGGAAGTTCACCTTCGCGGTGTATGGTGCACGACTGTTCACTTGGAGCCTGTAGGGGGCCTACCGCAGGGCGCCGAAAGGATGATGTGCATGTCGTTTTCACTCGAACTTTCCGAAGACCTGATCCACGTCCGGGACTGGGTACATGAGTTCGCCGCCGAGGTGATGCGGCCGGCCGCTGCGGAATGGGACGAACGCGAAGAGACCCCGTGGCCCATCATTCAGGAGGCGGCCAAGGTCGGCCTGTACTCCCTCGACTTGTTCGCCGAGCAGTCCGCGGAACCGAGCGGGCTCGGTCTGCTGACGGTGTTCGAGGAGATGTTCTGGGGTGACGCTGGGATTGCATTGTCGATACTGGGCACCGGGTTGGCCGCCGCGTCGCTGGCCGCCAACGGCACTCCGGAGCAGCTCGGTGAGTGGCTGCCGCAGATGTTCGGCACCGTGGACGACCCCAAGCTGGCGTCGTTCTGTTCGTCGGAACCGGCGGCAGGGTCAGACGTCGGCGCGATCCTGACCCGGGCGCGTTACGACGAAGCCACCGACGAATGGATCCTCAACGGAACCAAGACCTGGGCCACCAACGGCGGTATCGCGAACGTGCACATCGTGGTGGCGTCGGTGCATCCCGAACTGGGCTCGCGCGGCCAGGCGACGTTCATCATTCCGCCGGACACCCCGGGCTTCAAGCAGGGTCAGAAGTTCCTCAAGCACGGTATCCGCGCCTCTCACACTGCCGAGGTGGTGCTGGAGGACGTCCGACTTCCGGGGCGGTTGCTGGTGGGCGGCAAGGAGAAGTTCGATCACCGGATCGCGCGGGTGCGAGAAGGAAAGCGCGCTGCGGGGCAGGCGGCGATGGTGACGTTCGAGCGCACCCGGCCCACGGTCGGGGCGATGGCGCTGGGAGTGGCTCGCGCCGCCTACGAGTACGCCTTGGAGTACGCACAGCAGCGTGAGCAATTCGGCCGCAAGATCGGCGACTTCCAGGCAATCGGATTCAAACTGGCCGACATGAAAGCCAGGATCGACGCGTCACGGCTGCTGGTGTGGCGCGCCGGGTGGATGGCCCGCAACAACAAGCCGTTCTTCAACGCCGAAGGATCAATGGCCAAGCTGGTGGCCAGCGAAACCGCCGTCTACGTCACCGAGGAAGCCATCCAGATCCTCGGCGGCAACGGCTACACCCGTGAATATCCGGTGGAGCGCATGCACCGCGACGCCAAGATCTTCACCATCTTCGAGGGCACCAGCGAAATCCAGCGGCTCGTCATGGCAAGGGCAGTCACCGGCTTACCGCTGCGCTGACAGCTAAACCTCGACGACGACCGCGCCGCCCTGACCGCCGCCGGCGCACATCGCGGCCACTCCGATCCCGCCGCCGCGCCGGGCCAACTCATGCACCAGTGTGGTCAGCATCCGGGCGCCGGTCGCTGCGATGGGGTGGCCGAGACTACAACCGCTGCCGTAGACGTTGACCCGGTCCTCATCCAAGTCGTATTCGCGGCACGCAGCGATCGGAACCGACGCGAACGCCTCGTTGATCTCCCACAACGTGACGTCTGACGCGGACAGCCCGCCGCGTTCCAGCACCTTGCCGATCACCCGTACCGCCGCCAGGCCGGTGTCGCGCGGCTCGACCGCCGCCGTCGCCCAGGTCTTCACCGCACCCAGCACGGTCAGGCCCGTCGACTTGGCGTACCCGTCGTCGACCAGGGTGAGCGCGGCGGCGGCGTCGTTGGTGCCGCTGCTGTTGCCCGCAGTGATGGAAAATCCGTCGATCTCGGGATGCAAGACCTTGAGCGACGCCAGCTTCTCCAGACTGGTGTTGCGCCGCGGGTGCTCGTCGACACTGAAGTCCACGAATGCGCCGTCGGGCCCCTGGATCTTCAGCGGGACGATCTCGTCGACGAACGCGCCGTTGTCGATCGCCGCGACAGCGCGTTGATGCGACCGCAGCGCCCATGCATCCATGTCCTCACGGCGTATGCCGGCGGCTTGCGCGGTGTTCCACCCGACAGTGATCGACATATCGCGGGTCGGCGCGTCCGGAGTCGCCGGATGCGACGACGGTATCCACTGCTCCTCGAACTCCAGGGTGGGACCCGGGATCCGCCACTTCATCAGCGGCCCGGTCGACAGTGATTGCACCCCGCCGGCGACGATGGCGCGTTCGGCGCCGGAGCCGATCTGGGCCGCCGCGTTGGCAACGGCGGTCAGGCTGCCCGCGCAATGCCGGTTGACGGCCTGACCCGGCACCGAGAACAGCTCTGAAGCCGCAGCGGCGTAGCGCGCCAGATCACCGCCGCCATAGTGCGATTCGGCGAAGATGACGTCGTCGATGTCGCTGGGCTCGACCCCGGAGCGCCGGATGGTTTCCTGCAGCACGGTGGTCGCAAGCACTTCAGCGGGCGTGTTGACCAACGAACCCTTGAACGACGTCGCGATCGCGGTGCGCACCGCACTGACGATGACAGGCTTGGGCATGTCCTCAACCTTAGACATGCGGGCGCACCGGCACGGCAGCGGAAGCAGGAATGGTATCAGCTACCGTAGCGCCGACGGGGTGGCCGCACTCTTCGGGTTGAGGCTGGTCAGGTGCCCGCTTTCCACGCCGGCGGCCGGGTCGAGTTGGCAGTCGATGATCGCCGGCTGCCTCGAGGCCACAGCGTCGCTGAGCGCGGACTTCAGCTCCGTCGGGGTGCTGACGTGATACCCCCTGCCGCCGAACGCCTCGGCGAGCAGTTCGTGGCGCGCACGGGCGCTGAGCACGGTCGGTGCGAGATCGCCGCCGGCTGTCCGTTCATCACCGCGGTAGACGCCGCCGTTGTTGAGGATGACGACGGTGATCGGCAGCCGGTAGCGGCATATCGTCTCGAACTCCATGCCGCTGAATCCGAATGCGCTGTCACCTTCGATCGCGACGACTGGATGTCCGGTCTCGACCGCAGTGGCGATGGCGTAGCCCAGGCCGATACCCATCACTCCCCAGGTCCCGCTGTCGAGGCGATGTCGCGGAACTTCCATGTCGATCACGTTGCGGGCGATGTCCAACGCGTTGGCGCCCTCGTTGACCACGTAGGCCTCCGGGTGCCCAGCCAGTACGTCGCGGACGGTGCGCAACGCGTTGAAGAACCGCATCGGGTGGGGATCGTCGGCCAGCCGTTTGAGCATCGCGGCCTCGTTGTGGGCCTTGCGCTCGCCGAGTTCGGTGGTCCAGGCGGCCGGCGCGGCGATCGGTCGGGTCTGCGAACGGTCAGTCAGCGCCGAAATCACCGAGTCGATGTCGCCGGTCAGCGGTGCTGCGATCGGCCGGTTGCTGTCGAACTCCGACGCCTCGATGTCGACTTGGATGAACTGCACATCAGCCGACCACGGCGGTGACTCCCCATGGCCGAGCAACCAATTCAGTCGGGCACCGACCAGCAGCACCACATCGGCACGGGACAGCGCCAGCGAGCGCGCCGCCGCGACGGATTGCGGGTGCGAGTCCGGCAGCAGCCCTTTGGCCATCGACATCGGCAGAAACGGAATGCCGGTGGATTCGACGAAGGTGCGGATCGTCTTGTCGGCTTGCGCGTATGCGGCGCCTTTGCCCAACACGATCAGCGGTCGCTGTGCTCGCGCCAGCAGGCCCAGCGCGCGGTCAACGGCGTCGGGGGCGGGCACTTGCCGCGGAGCCGGGTCGACGACTCGCCAGATGGTGCCGGCAGCGACGCCGGCGTCGATCGCCTGGGCGAGCACCGCGCCCGGAACATCGAGGTAGACGCCGCCGGGCCGGCCGGAGACCGCGGTGCGAATCGCGCGAGCGACACCGATGCCGATGTCCTCCACCCGGCCGATCCGATAGGCCGCTTTCGCGAACGGCCGGGCCGCGGCGAGCTGATCGAGTTCCTCGTAGTCGCCGCGCTGCAAGTCCACGATAGGGCGCTCACTTGAACCGGCGATCTGGATCATCGGGAAGCAGTTCGTCGTAGCGTTCGCCAGCGCCACCAGCCCATTGAGAAACCCCGGACCGGAGACCGTCAAGCAGACGCCGGGCCGCTGGGTGAGGTAACCGGCCGCGGCCGCCGCGTTGCCGGCTGACGTCTCATGCCGGAAGCCGATGAAACGCATACCCGAGTGCTGCGCAATGCGAGCGAGGTCGGTGATCGGAATACCGACCAGCCCGTAGATCGTGTCGATCCCGTTGAGTTTGAGAGCGTCCACAAGGAGGTGAAAGCCGTCAGTCAGCGCTGCGCTCGCCGATGGTGTGGTCATGGTGACATCCTCGGTGATCGGGTACTCGCTGTGCTGCTGTACCCACTGTGGCAGCCGCGTCCAGGAAGGAAGGTCGAACGATGACGACCGACACCACTTCTCCGGGTGCACGCATCGCCGATTTGCTGGTCAGCGCGGCACATCGTCACCCGGAGGCCACCGCGCTCGTCGTCACCGCCGACCGAACGCCGTTCGGCTACCTCTCGTTGTCCCGTCTGGTCGACGACATGGCCGGACAACTGGCCGGTGGCGGCCTGCGGCCCGGTGACCGTGTCGGGTTGCGCGCGCCCAGCGGCGCCGAATTCGTCGTCGCCCTGTTCGGAGCCTCGCGGGCAGGCTTGGTCGTCGTGCCGTTGGATCCCGCACTTCCGGTCGCCGACCAGCAGGACAGGATCCAGGCGGCCGGAGCACGTGTCGTCGTGGTGGGCGATCGCGAGCCGGCCGCAACCAACGATGCGACCTTCCCGTCCTGGCCGATAGCGGTGGCCGGCGACGACCGTGCCGTCCGCGTCGAGCTGGACACGTCGGCCGAACCGTACCCGCCGGCGTCGGCTCCGGCAGACCTCACGCCCGACGACGCCCTGATCATGTTCACCGGCGGTACGACCGGAACGCCGAAGATGGTGCCGTGGACGCACGACAACATCGCATCCTCGGTCCGCAACGTCATCGCCACCTACGGGCTGGGTCCGGACGACGCGACCATTGCGGTGATGCCGTTGTTTCACGGGCACGGGTTGATCGCCACGCTGCTGTCGACGCTGGCGTCCGGAGGCACTGTGTTGATTCCGGCCCGCGGCAGGTTCTCCGCCCACACGTTCGCCGATGACGTCCGCGCCGCCCACGCGACGTGGTTCACCGCGGTGCCGACGATTCATCAGATCCTGCTCGACCGCGGCGCAACCGAGTCCGGGTCCGCCGGCGGCGCGCTGCGTTTCATCCGCAGCTGCAGTGCGGCGCTGCACCCGGAGACGGCCGAAGCGCTACAGACGCAGTTCGCGGCGCCAGTGCTCAGCGCCTACGGCATGACCGAGGCCACCCACCAGGTGGCGAGCACCAGCGACGACGAGAAGGTGACGACCGGCCTGGTCGGGCGGCCGACCGGAGTGGAGTTTCGGATCGTCGGAGACGACGGCCGGTCCTGCCCTCCAGACGGCATCGGAGAGATCTGGGTCCGCGGCCCTACGGTGGTGCGCGGCTACCTGGCCAACCCGACCGCGACTGCGCAGACTTTCACCGACGGCTGGCTGCACACCGGCGACTTGGGCTCGCTGTCAGCGACCGGAGAGCTGACGTTGCAGGGCCGCATCAAAGAACTCATCAATCGCGGCGGGGAAAAGATATCGCCGGAGCGGGTGGAGGGTGTCCTCGTCGGCCATCCGAAGGTCGTCGAGGCAGCCGTGTTCGGCGTTCCGGACCGGCTCTACGGAGAGACGGTCGCCGCGGTGATCGTCCCCGACCAGTCGGCTCCGCCGACCTCTGACGAACTCGCCGAATATTGCCGCGCCCGGCTGGCAGCCTACGAGGTGCCGGGCAACATCGAGGTGATCGACGAGTTGCCGCACACCGCAAAGGGTTCGGTCGACCGCCGAGCGGTGGCCGAAAGTTTCGGGAAAGCGGTCTGAGCGGTGCCGCCGTTCGATTGGGAGCTTCCGTACGCCTGGCCGCGCACACCCGTTCTGGCAGCCAATGTCGTGTGCACCTCGCAACCGCTTGCCGCGCAGACGGGTCTGCGGATGCTCGCCGAAGGTGGCAGCGCGGTCGACGCGGCCGTGGCCACCGCGATCGCGCTCACGGTGGTCGAGCCGGTGTCCAACGGGATCGGCTCAGACGCCTTCGCGATCGTCTGGGACGGCCGGCAACTGCACGGAATGAACGCGTCAGGCCGCTCGCCTGCCGCTTGGACACCGGAGTACTTCGGCGACAACGGTGTTCCCGCACTCGGCTGGAATTCGGTCACGGTGCCCGGGGCGGTGTCAGCGTGGGTCGAATTGCACGCCAGGTTCGGCCGGCTTCCGTTTGAGCGGCTCTTCGATGCTGCGATCAGCTACGCCCGCGACGGTTACCTGGTGTCGCCGGTGGTCGCGGCGCAGTGGGCGGCGCAAGTGCCTCTGTTCGCATCCCAGCCCGGCTTCGCCGAGACGTTCATGCCCCAAGGGCGGGCACCTCGGCCCGGCGAGTTGGTCACCTTCCCCGGTCACGCGGCGACGCTGGAGCAGATCGCCGCGACCAACGGTGCGGCGTTTTATCGCGGGGAATTGGCGGCCCAGCTCGAGGCGCACGCGGCAGCCAACGGCGGCGTCATGCGCGCCTCCGACCTCGCCGCGCATCGTGCTGACTGGGTCGACACCATCAGCGTCGATTACCGCGGATACACCATCCACGAGATACCGCCGAACGGCCAGGGCATCGTCGCGCTGATCGCCCTGGGCATACTCGAACAGTTCGATATGTCCTCGCTCGAAGTTGATTCCGCCGACAGCGTGCATCTGCAGATCGAAGCGGTGAAGTTGGCTTTCGCCGATGCCCACGCCCACGTCGGCGATCTTGAGCACATGGCGCTGCGTCCTGAGCAACTTCTCGACGAGGACTACCTCAAGCAGCGTGCGGCGCTGATCGATCTGAAGCGGGCCAAGCCGGCCTTCGCGGGCACACCGCGCGGCGGCACGGTGTATCTCACCGCCGCCGACGCCTCCGGCGTGATGGTGTCGATGATCCAGTCGAACTTCATGGGGTTCGGCTCCGGTGTGGTGGTGCCCGGCACCGGAATCGCGCTGCAGAACCGCGGCATGAACTTCGTTGCGAAGCCCGGACATCCGAACCAAGTCGGCCCTTTCAAGCGTCCTTTTCACACCATCATCCCGGGTTTCGTCAGCAAAGACGGTGCGCCGGTGATGAGCTTCGGGGTGATGGGCGGCCAGATGCAGCCCCAGGGGCACGTCCAGGTGCTGGTGCGCGTCGTCGACCATGGGCAGAACCCGCAGGCGGCGTGCGACGGCCCCCGCTTCCGCTGGGTGCAGGGACTGGAAGTCTGCTGCGAGCGGGGTTTTCCGGAGTCGACGGTGGACGAGCTACAGCGGCGCGGGCATCGACTGGTCACAGTGGACGACTACAACCAATTCGGCAGCTGCCAAGCGATCTGGCGGCTCGACGATGGATATTTTGCGGTGAGCGATCCACGCCGCGACGGCCAAGCCGCAGGGTTCTAGACGTGGATTCGGCCCTCTGCCGCCGCCAGGCCGATGTCGGTGCGAAAATGGCTGCCCGGCAACTGAATCGACTTGATGACCTGGTACGCGGCCGAGCGCGCCGCGGACAAGTCGGCGCCGGTGCCGACCACCGACAACACTCGACCACCCGACGACACGATCGCCCCGTCATCGCGCCGGGCCGTTCCGGCGTGCAATACACCGTCAGCTTCCGCGCCGGTGATGACGTCGCCGAGCCGCGGCCGGCCCGGATAGTGCTCCGCCGCCAGCACCACCGTCACCGCCGCGCCGTCTCGCCAACGCAGGTCCCCGAAGCTCGCCAATTCGCCGGTGGCGGCTGCGTGCAGCATTTGGCCCAGCGGCGAGTCGAGCAGTGCCAGCACCGACTGTGTCTCCGGATCACCGAAGCGACAGTTGAATTCGATGACCGCGGGCCCGCTCGAGGTGATCGCCAGACCGGCGTAGAGCAGCCCGGAGAAGGGGCAGCCACGCCGAACCATCTCAGCGGCAACCGGTTCCACGATCTGGCTGACCACGTCGCGATAAACCTCGGCGGATAGCCACGGTAGCGGCGTGTAGGCGCCCATGCCGCCGGTGTTCGGCCCCCGGTCACCGTCGCCGACCCGCTTGAAATCCTGCGCCGCCAGCAGCGGCACCACGGTCGTGCCGTCGACGACACAGAACAACGACACCTCGGGACCGTCGAGGAACGACTCCAACAACACCGGGTGTCCGGCGTCCAGCAGAGTGGCGGCGTGCGCGCGTGCCGCCGCCCGCTCCGACGTCACGACCACGCCCTTTCCCGCCGCGAGCCGGTCGTCTTTCACCACCCAGGCCGGCTGTCCGGCGCCTCGTCCGAACCGATCAAGGGCCGCATCCAAATGCGCTGGGCTGTCGACGATCTCGCTGGTCGCAGTGCGCACCCCGGCCGCCGCCATCACATCCTTGGCAAACGCCTTAGAGCCTTCGATGCGCGCGGCGTCCTTGCCGGGGCCGAAACAGACGACACCGGCATCGCGCAGCGCGTCGGCCACCCCCAACACGAGCGGCACCTCCGGACCGATGATCACCAGGTCGGACTGCAGGTCGCGGGCCAGCGCCACCACGTCCTCAGCGGACAAGATGTCTATTTGGTGCTGGCCGGCGATCGACGCGGTGCCCGCGTTGCCGGGGGCGATTGCCAGGGCGTCGACGTGCGGATCGCGGCTCAGCGCCAACAACAGCGCATGTTCACGGGCACCCGAACCGATCACCAGGACGCGCACGAGGCCACCTTATCGGTCTGCCACCCGGCACCGACTCGATAGCCCGCCAAGAGTGTTGTTCTGCAGAGGACATTCCTTCCTAACCGGTAAGGGACTGACAGATGTGGTTCCGCTAATCCAGCGTCTTGCCGGTGTGCATTTTCACCGCGTCGTTGACGTTGGCCTTCTTGTCATTCGCCGAGCCCTGTGCAGCGGCCTTCTTGCGCTTGGCGCTGACCCGTTCGACGACGCCGTTGAGTCCCGACCCCAACGGGAAGCCGACGTAGTGCGTCAGGAATATCGCCATCTCCCGCAGTTCTTCTTCGGTCAGCTCTTCGTTCTCCAACGCAGCGTTGACCTGGACCTCCGAAAGGTCCTGCAGGCCGAGCGCCGTCACGACAGACAGCGTCATGATTCGCTTGTCACGCATCGATAAGCCCGGCCGAGTCCAGATGCTGCCGAAGAGGTGGTCGACGGTCAGCGCGAAATACTCGCCTGGCATGTCGGGCATTTCCCACGCGTAGACCTCGTTCATCTTCTCGAGGCCCTTACGGCGTAGCTCGTCCATGCTGCCTCCAATCAGTTCGACGGGGTCGGATGCGGTACTCCCAGACCGGTCGCCAGCCGTTCCCGCGCGATCTCGGCCAACGGCAGGTCGACTGACATCGCCCGACCCAACGCCAGCGCCAAGCTCAGATCTTTCTCTCCCAGGTCGCGAGCATGGGAAAAGGAATGGTACAGAAAGTGCTCCGGTGCAAGCGAGTTCATGTCGTCGCGCACCATGATGGCTCCAGGGCCGCCGGTCAGCGCATCAGTATGGCGCACCACCCGGCCCAGCGCCTGCAGGTCCAAGCCGGCCGCGGCGGCCAATTCCATGGCTTCACACGCCGCAGCGTACGAGGTGAACGTCAGCATGTTGCGGGCCAACTTCATCCGTGTTCCCGCACCCGGCTCGCCGGCGTGGACAACCATTGACGCCCACTGCTTGAACGCCGGCTTGATCCGCTCGTACACCGAGCGCTCGGCGCCCACCATGGTTGCGAGTTCGCCCTCGGCGGCTGCTCCTGCGCCGCCGCTGACCGGCGCGTCCACGATGTGGATGCTGCGCTCCTCCAGCTGTTGCGACAATTCGACGGCGGTGGTGTCGCTGATCGTGGAGTGGATCGCGATGACGGTGCCGGGCCTGGCGCTGGCGGCCAGTTCGCCGACGACGTCGCGCACCTGCTCGTCGTTGAGGACCGTGACGCTGATGACGTCAGCGCCGGCGACGTCGGACACACTCTCGGCGAGACCCGCGCCTGCCTCGGCCAACGGAGTCATCGCCTCGGCCCGCACGTCGTAAACCGTCACGCCGCCAGGCCAATCCACCAGGCGCTTCGCCATCGGCGCACCCATGTTGCCCAGCCCGATGTAGCCCAACTTCAGAGCGCTCGTCATATGCGCCGCTCTTCCTCGTCGCTGCGCTCTGCATCGTCGCCGGCGGTGGTCATGACCGGATGATCTGTCCGCCGTCGACATTGAAGATCTGCCCGGTGATCCACGACGCCTCATCGGACAGCAAAAACAGGCACATCCCGACTAAGTCCTCCGGAGTTCCCATCCGCGACAGCGGAAGTCCTCTGACGATGTCGTCGACGATTTCCTTGGGTGTGGTGGTCCGGTTGGCTTCGGTGTCGATCGGTCCGGGCGCAATGGCGTTGATCCGGATGTTGCGGCCACCGAGTTCGCGCGAAAGCTGTTGAGTCAGACCGTTGATGCCTACCTTGGCCAGGCCGTAGAAGTTGGCGTACAGCCACGCCGCGGTGGACGACTGGTTGACGATCGCCCCGCCGCCGCGCTTGGTCATCTTCTTATACACCGCGCGGGTGCACCACAGTGCGCCGTCGAGGTTGACGCTCATGAACCGCTTGTAGTACTCGGGATCGACGCTGAGCAGGAAGTCAAGTTTCATGCCGCCGAAGATGGCGGCGTTGTTGACCAGGTAGTCGATACCGCCGAACTCGGCGAGCGTGCGGTCGGCCATCGCCTTGGCGGATTCGGGGTCGGAGACGTCGACCGGGATGCTGATCGCCGCGCCCCCGTCGGCGCTGATCTGCTTGGCCACACCCTGCGCCGCCTCGTCGTTGATGTCCGCCACCACAACGGCCGCGCCCTCGCGGGCCAGCGCTTCGGCGTATGCCTGGCCGATGCCGCCGCCGGACCCCGTGACGATTGCAACCTTGTTCTCAAACCGCATGTTTCCCTTTCCGGCGAGCGGCTAGCTGATGCACGACGATCGCGAAATCTCTTGTCATGCGCGGCTGCTCGAACCTCACACCGCTGTCGCGACAACCTTCGTCTCGAGGTACTCCTCGAACCCGGCCAAACCCATCTCCCGGCCGTTACCGGATTGCTTGTATCCGCCGAACGGCGCGTCAGGGGAATACCAGACGCCGCCGTTGACATTGACCGTGCCCACCCGCAGCCGCGCGGCCAACCCGGCCGCGCGCTGCGAATCAGCGCCGAATACGGTGCCCGACAAGCCATACGGTGAGTCGTTGGCGATCCGCACCGCGTCGTCGTCACCGTCGTGGGCGATCACGGTGAGCACCGGACCGAAGATCTCCTCACGCGCGACCCGGGCGTCGTTGGTGAGTCCGGCGATGACGGTGGGCTCGATGAAGAAGCCGGTCGCCCGATCGGCGGGTCGGCCACCGCCACAGGCGAATTCGCCGCCCTCACTGGTCGCCGAGTCGAGGTAGCCCTGAACTCGGTCGCGCTGGCGTGCCGAGATCAACGGCCCGCAAATTGTGCCGGCGTCGTTGGGATCACCGGGCTTGATCGACGACATGGTTCCGGCGGCGATGGCGACCGCCTCGTCGTAGCTTGTCCGCGGCACCACCAGTCGAGTGGTGATCGCACAGCCCTGGCCGGCGTGCATCGAGGCGGTGAAGGCCGACATCGAGCACGCTCCGGCAAGATCGGCGTCGTCGAGCACGATGAACGCGGATTTGCCGCCCAGCTCGAGGAACACCTTTTTGATGGTGGCGGCGGCGTCGGTCATGACGCTGCGGCCGGTGGCCGTCGAGCCGGTGAACGACACCATGTCCACCCGAGGGTGTTTCGCCAGCAGCGCACCGACACTGTGGTCACTGGAGGTAACGATGTTGACGACGCCCGGCGGGAAGTCGGTGTGCTCGACGATGAGTTCGCCCAAGACTGCGGCGCACCAAGGGGTGTCGGGCGCGGGTTTGAGCACGATGGTGTTGCCCGCCGCCAGCGCCGGACCCAACTTGGCGAGGTTGATCTGATGTGGAAAGTTCCAGGGCGTGATCGCGCCGACCACCCCGACAGCTTCCCTGGCTATCGTGCGGCGGGTGGGAATCCCCATCGGCGCAGCTTCCCCGAGATCCTGATTCCACTCATAGGACGACGCGGTGTCGGCTGGGAATCTCAGGTCGGCGACCGGCCCCTCGAGTTGCGCCGCGGCGGTCAGCATTCGTGGGGCACCGACCTCGGCGATAGTGATTTCGCGGAGTTCCTCGACGTGCTCGCGCATCGCCTCCTGAAGCTGTCGTATACACCGCACCCGCAGCTCGGTGTTGCGCGACCAGTCGGTGTCGTCAAAGGCCCGCCGGGCCGCGTCGATCGCGCGGCTCATGTCGTCGGCGTTGGCGTCGGCGGCGCTGCCCAGCACTTCCTCGGTGGCCGGGTTGATAGTGGGAAAGGTGCCGGCGCTGCCGGCCGACAACTTGCCGTCGATGAGTAGAGCGCTTTCGCCGTCCGCCAGCAAAGCCATGTCCCGCTCCCGCCTCTCCTCTGAGGGATGTGGTGGACACTTGTCCAGAATGGGTTAGTAGGACCATAGCCGTCCTAATGCTGACGATGCAAGCGCCGGTTAGCCGAGGGTTGCCCGCCGCTCACTGGCGAGGCTTCTATCTGCGGATATCGCTGTGGGCTTGCCTGCCTCTGCGACCATCGGATAAGTTGGACATGTGTCCAGCGATGCAGTGGTCGCGATCCCGTCCGGCGGCCTCCCGCCCGATGCGCCGCGCAACCGCAGGCAAGAGGAGACCTTTCGCAAGGTGTTGGCCGCCGGGATGGAAACCCTGCGCGAGAAGTCCTATGCCGACCTGACCGTGCGCGCGGTGGCCGCCCGCGCCAAGGTGGCCCCGGCGACCGCCTACACGTATTTCTCGTCGAAGAATCACCTGATCGCCGAGGTCTACCTGGACCTGGTGCGACAGGTGCCATTCTTCACCGATGTCAACGAACCCATGCCGACCCGGGTGAACAAGGCGCTGCGTCATCTGGCGCTGGTGGTCGCGGATGAACCCGAGGTCGCCGCCGCCTGCACGACCGCGCTACTGGGAGGCAACGCCGATCCCGCGGTACGCACCGCCCGCGACCGGATCGGTACGGAAATCCATCGCCGCATAACCTCGGCCATCGGTCCCGATGCCGACCCGCGCACCGTGTCGGCATTGGAGATGACGTTCTTCGGCGCGCTGGTGAACGCCGCCAGCGGCGCTTTCACCTACCACCAGATCGCCGACCGGTTGGCCTACGTCGTCGGCCTCGTCCTGCCCGGCGACCGGAGAGATCATCGATGAAAGTTCAAACCGACAAGCCGCTGCTTGATCCGTACGACTACGACTTCCATGAGGATCCGTACCCGTACTACAAGCGGTTACGGGACGAGGCGCCGCTGTACCACAACGAAGAACTCGGCTTTTGGGCCTTGTCCCGGCATCGTGACGTGCTGCAGGGCTTCCGCAACAGCACCGCGCTGTCCAATCGCGACGGGGTCTCGCTCGACCCGGTGTCACGCGGGCCGCACGCCGCCAAGACGATGTCGTTTCTGGCAATGGACGATCCCGCGCATCTGCGGCTGCGCACGCTGGTGTCGAAAGGCTTTACGCCGCGCCGTATCCGGGAACTCGAGCCGCGAGTCACCCAGCTCGCGGCGCAGCACCTCGACGCCCTATTGGATAAGGCGGCGTCCGGCCGGACCGTCGACTACGTCGCAGAATTCGCCGGCAAGCTACCTATGGACGTGATCTCCGAGCTGATGGGGGTACCGGTAGCCGACCGTGACCGCATCCGCGCCCTCGCTGACGGCGTGATGCACCGGGAGGACGGCGTGAACGACGTGCCGTCGTCGGCGATCGAGGCATCGATCAACCTGATCGTCTACTACCAGCAGATGATCGCCGAGCGCCGCGCCTACCCCGGTGAAGATCTGACCTCGGCGTTGCTGGAGGCCGAGATCGACGGCGACCGGCTCACCGACGACGAAATCCTCGGCTTCATGTTCCTGATGGTGATCGCCGGCAATGAGACGACCACCAAACTGCTTGCCAACGCGGCTTTTTGGGGTCACAAGCACCCGAATCAACTTGCACCCGTGTACGCCGACCGGTCGCTGGTCCCGCAGTGGGTGGAAGAGACCTTGCGTTACGACACGTCGAGCCAGATCCTGGCCCGAACCGTCACGTCGGACCTCGACCTGTACGACACCAAAGTTCCCGCCGGCGACGTCCTGTTGCTGCTGCCGGGTTCAGCCCACCGCGATGAACGGGTCTTCGACGAGCCTGATCATTACCGGATCGGACGCGACATCGGCTCGAAGCTCATGAGTTTCGGCAGCGGGGCCCATTTCTGCCTTGGCGCACACCTGGCCCGGATGGAAGCCAGAGTTGCACTCACCGAGTTCTGCAGCCGCACCCGGGGGTACGCGATCGACGAAGCCAATGCGGTGCGCGTCCACTCCAGTAACGTCCGTGGATTCGCTCACCTGCCCATGACCCTGAAGGTGTACTGAAGTGCCCCGCTTCGAACCGCACCCGGCTCGTCGTCCCGTCATTGTCGCCGGCGCCTCCTCCGGCATCGGCGCGGCCACCGCTGTCCAGCTTGCCGCGCATGGTTTTCCGGTGGCGCTGGGCGCACGACGTCTCGACAAGTGCCAGGAGATCGCCGAGGCGATTCGCGCCGACGGCGGGGAGGCGATCGCACTCCCCCTTGATGTGACCGACACCGAGTCAGTCAAAGGATTCGTACACCAGGCGATCGAACAGCTCGGCGATATCGAGGTTCTCGTCACCGGCGCCGGCGACACCTCTTTCGGGCGACTACACGACATCGACACTGAGACTTTCGAATCGCAGATCCAGGTCCACCTGATCGGCGCCAATCGGTTGACCACGGCCGTGCTGCCGGGAATGCTCGAACGTCAGCGCGGCGATCTCATCTTCGTGGGATCTGATGTCGCGCTACGCCAGCGCCCGCACATGGGGGCCTACGGCGCGGCGAAAGCTGCACTGCTGGCGATGGTCACCAACCTTCAGATGGAGCTCGAAGGCAGCGGGGTGCGGGCCTCAATCGTGCATCCCGGACCCACCAAGACCGCGATGGGCTGGAGTCTGGCTCCCGAGGCTATCGGCCAGGCGCTCGAAGACTGGGCCAAGTGGGGTCAGGCCCGCCACGATTACTTCCTCCGGGCGGCTGACCTCGCCCGAGCCATCACCTTCATCGCGGAAACGCCCCGTGGTGGATTCATCGCCAACATGGAATTGCAGCCTGAGGCGCCACTGACCGCGACGAAAGACCGCCAGCAACTCAAAGTGGACGAGAAGGCATTGAAATCATGACAACTGCTGTGGTGCCGCGAGTTTCGGGCGGCGAAGAAGAGCATGGTCACCTTGAAGAGTTCCGGACCGATCCGATCGGCCTGATGCGGCGGACCCGCGAAGAGTGCGGAGATGTGGGCTGGTTCCAGTTGGCGGACAAACACGTCATTCTGCTGTCGGGCGCCGAAGCCAACGAATTCTTCTTCCGCTCGGCTGACGAAGATCTCGACCAAGCCGAGGCGTACCCGTTCATGACGCCGATCTTCGGCAAAGGCGTTGTCTTCGACGCCAGCCCAGAGCGGCGCAAAGAGATGCTGCACAATTCCGCGCTGCGCGGTGAGCAGATGAAGGGCCACGCCACAACCATCGAGGGTGAAGTCAAGCGGATGATCGCCGGCTGGGCCGACGAGGGTGAGATCGACCTGCTCGACTTCTTCGCAGAGTTGACTATCTACACCTCGACCGCTTGCCTGATCGGGCTGAAGTTCCGCAACCAGCTCGACTCGCGGTTCGCGCACTACTACCACGAATTGGAACGGGGCACCGATCCGCTGTGCTACGTCGATGCTTACCTGCCGATCGAGAGCTTCCAGCGCCGCGACCAGGCCCGCAAAGACCTGGTAGCGCTGGTGCAGGACATCATGAACCAGCGGGTCACCAACCCGCCCAAAGACAAAAGCGACCGCGACATGCTCGACGTGCTGGTGTCGATCAAGGATGACGAAGGCAATCCCCGGTTCTCTGCAGACGAGGTCACCGGGATGTTCATTTCGTTGATGTTCGCCGGGCACCACACCAGTTCCGGCACATCGGCGTGGACGCTGATAGAGCTGATCCGCCATCCCGACGTCTACGCCGAGGTGCTCGACGAGCTCGAAGAGCTGTACGCCGACGGCCAGGAAGTGAGTTTCCATGCGCTGCGGCAGATCCCGAAATTGGATAACGTGGTCAAGGAGGCTCTTCGGCTGCACCCGCCGCTGATCATCCTGATGCGAGTGGCCAAGGGCGAGTTCGAGGTTGCGGGCTTCCCGATCCGCGACGGCGACTACGTCGCGGCATCCCCGGCCATCTCCAACCGCATCCCCGAGGACTTCCCGGACCCCGACGCGTTCAACCCGGACCGGTACAACAAGCCCGAGCAAGCCGACATCGTCAACCGGTGGACGTGGATACCTTTCGGCGCCGGCAGACATCGCTGCGTAGGCGCGGCATTCGCCACCATGCAGATCAAGGCTATCTTCTCAGTGTTGTTGCGCGAGTACGAGTTCGAGATGGCGCAGCCTGCCGACAGCTATCGCAACGACCACTCCAAGATGGTGGTGCAGTTGGCCCGGCCCGCCAAGGTGCGCTACCGCCGTGCCAGCAAGGCTTGACGATGGGCTACCGGATCGAGGCCGACCTGGATCTATGCCAGGGCCACGCCATGTGCGAGCTGGAAGCGCCTGACTACTTTCAGGTGCCCAAGCGGGGCAAGGTCAAGATCCTGGACGCCGAGCCACCCGAACAAGACCGTGACGAAGTGCAGCGCGCGGTCGAGATGTGTCCAACCCAAGCACTGTTGATCACGCTGAAAGAGGATTGACGATGGCGTCTTTCGAACGTTCAGAACTCGACGAATGGGTGCAGTCCTGGCTGCAGGTCAATAAGGATTGCGAGAAGGCCGGCGACTGGATGCCGCTGACCGACTTCTACGCTCCCGACGCCACTTACGGCTGGAACATCGGGCCCAAAGAGGACGTGATGTGCGTCGGGCGCGACGAGATCCGCGACATCGCGCTGGGCCTGGAGATGGAAGGGCTGGAGAACTGGCAGTACCCGTACCAGAAGGTCATCATCGACGACCGGCAGGGCGAGATCGTCGGTTTCTGGAAGCAGGTCGTCGTCGACGGCGACGGCGGCCGGCAAGAGATCTACGGCATCGGCGGCAGCTGGTTTCGACTCAACGCCGACAAGCTCATCGAGTGGCAGCGGGACTTCTTCGACTTCGGCCACGTGTCGGCGCTTTACATGGCGCTGATGAAGACCGGGAAGTTGTCGGCAGGCATGCAAAAACGCATCGAGCGCGGCCTGGCCGGGGAAAAGCTCCCCGGCTACTACCCGCTCGGTCAGGCTCCGGTGCCCATCTGGTGAGCATGTGGCCGCTCCGCTTGAGACCTAGATCACCTACTGACCTACACTCAACCAAGCGGTTGCTTGCGCGGAGCTCGGGCCGTTCCTAACCGACGTTCAATGACGAAAGCAGGTTCACGGTGAAGACCAAAGGCGCATTGATCTGGGAGTTCAACCAGCCGTGGTCCATCGAGGAAATCGAGATCGGCGACCCACACAAAGACGAGGTCAAGATCCAGATGGAAGCGGCGGGCATGTGCCGCTGCGACCTACACCTGGTGACCGGCGGCATCCCGATGGCAGGCTTTCCGGTGCTCGGCGGACACGAGGGCGCCGGCATCGTCACCAACGTCGGACCCGGTGTGGAAGACATCGCACCGGGCGACCATGTGGTGCTGTCGTTCATCCCGTCGTGTGGGAGCTGTCCGACCTGTCAGTCCGGCATGCGCAACCTGTGCGACCTGGGTGCCGGGCTGTTGGGCGGTGTAGCGGTCTCCGACGGCACCTTCCGCATCCAGGCGCGCGGGGAGAACGTCTTCCCGATGACGCTGCTGGGCACCTTCTCGCCGTACATGGTGGTGCACCGCAGCTCGGTGGTGAAGATCGACCCGTCGGTGCCCTTCGAGGTGGCCGCCCTGGTGGGTTGCGGAGTCACCACCGGTTACGGTTCGGCCGTTCGCACCGCTGACATCCGGCCCGGTAACGACGTCGCGATCGTCGGTGTCGGCGGAGTCGGCATGGCGGCACTGCAAGGTGCGGTCAGCGCCGGCGCCCGCTACATCTTCGCGATCGACCCGGTGGAGTGGAAGCGCGACCAGGCACTGAAATTCGGTGCGACGCATGTCTACCCGGACATCAACGCCGCGCTGATGGGGATGGCCGAAGTCACTTACGGTCTGATGGCCCATAAGGTCATCATCACCGTCGGAGAATTGCAGGGCGCCGACGTCGACAACTACCTGAACATCACCGCCAAAGGTGGCACCTGCGTGCTGACGGCGATCGGCAGCCTGCTCGACACAAACGTCAATCTGAACCTGGCGATGCTGACCCTGATGCAGAAGAACCTGCAGGGCACCATCTTCGGCGGCGGGAACCCGCAGTACGACATCCCTCAGCTGTTGTCGATGTACAAAGCCGGCAAACTCAACCTCGACGACCTAGTGACCCGGCAGTACACATTGGAACAAATCAATGAGGGGTACCGCGACATGTTGGAAGGCAAAAACATTCGGGGCGTCATCCGCTACACGGATGCCGATCGGTAGCAGCCGGCATGTCGCAGGACACGATTGAACAATCACCGGCGCTGACCGCCTCGCAGTCGTCGTGGCGGTGTGTGCAGGCGCACGACCGCGCGGGCTGGCTTGCCCTGATGGCCGACGACGTCGTCATCGAGGACCCGATCGGCAAGTCCGTCACCAACCCCGACGGCACCGGTGTTCGCGGTAAGGACGGGGTGGCGGCTTTCTTCGATACCAACATCGCCGCCAATCAGCTGACAATCACCTGCGAGGAGACCTTCCCGTCCAGCTCGCCAGAAGAGATCGCCCATATTCTGGTGTTGCACAGCAAGTTCGACAACGGCCTGACCAGCAGCGTGCGGGGTGTCTTCACCTACCGCGTCAACGACGAAGGTCTCATCGCCAGCATGCGCGGCTACTGGAACCTCGACGCGATGACCTTCGGCAAGGATGAGTGAGCGGAGCCGACCCGCACACCAGCTCGGCGGCCCATATGCTGAACCGCATGGCCACCCTCTTCACCAAGATCATCAACGGAGAAATCCCAGGCCGATTCGTCTACGAGGACGACGAGATCGTCGCCTTCCTGACGATCCAGCCAATGACGCAGGGCCACACGCTGGTGGTGCCGCGCGCTGAGATTGACAACTGGCAAGACATCGACCAGGCGGTGTTCGGTCGGATCATGGCGGTGGCGCAACTGGTCGGCAAGGCGGTGTGCCGGGCGTTCAGCGCCGATCGTGCCGGGGTGATCATCGCCGGGCTGGAGATACCGCACCTGCATGTGCATGTGTTCCCGGCGCGCGATCTCAGCGACTTCGGCTTCGCCAACGTCGACACCGATCCGTCGCAGGAGTCATTGGACGAAGCGCAGGCCAAGATCAAAGAGGCGATAGCTGAATTGGTTTGAGCGTTTGTATCCCGGCTCGCAGGTCAACTGTCACCTCCCGCGACCAGCGCTGCGAGCGTCTGGGCAGAGGTGTATGTCGGCTTCCAGCCCAACTCCTTCTTTGCCTTCGTCGTGTCCATCACGATGGATGACTTGGCGAGGTGCCACCACTCCTGCGCCGAGGGACCGATTGGCAGCCGCGACAGTTGGCCGGAGGCCATCGACATCGCCTTCGGAGTTACCCGCACCGGTTGGCCACCGAATGCTCGAGCCACGTCTGACATGGTCAGCAGCCCGTCGGCGGCGATGTTGTAGGCACCGGGCGGCGAAGGCGCGATCGCTGCCAGCGCGATCGCAGCTGCCACGTCGTCGTGATGCACCAGCTGCAGCGGGAAGCCGAGATCCGGCACTATGGCCAATGCCTCGGTCACCGCGCGCATCACCTCGGCGAAAGCCGGCGCCTTCGGCCCGGCGACGATGCATGGCCGCAGAACAATGATCTGCAGCGACGACCCGCTGGTGATTTCTGCGAGGGCCTCCTCGCACTGGACTTTCTGCTCCGAGTAGTAGTGCTCCGGTGAGCCGCGTGCCGGCACGTCCTCTGTCAACGGAACCGGGTTATCTGGGTGATAGCCGTATGCCGCTACCGAGGAGGTGTACACGAGGCGCTTCGGGCGACCGGCTGCCACCGTCGCTTCAAACACATTGCGGGTGCCCTGCAAATTGATGCGTGCGCTTTCCGCACGCGATCCGAAGATGATGAAAGCCAGGTGAACCACGACATCGGCGTCCGCGACAAGCGCCTCGACGGCATCGCGATCGAGGATGTCGCCCTGCTGGTAGGACGTTTTCGTCCATCCGTGCGTCGAGGGGTCGAACGGCCTACGAGCCATCCCAAGAATCTTCTCCACTACCGGCTCACGCTCAAGCGCCGTCACCGCCGAGATGCCGATCTCCCCGGTGGGGCCAGTGACGGCCACAGTCAATCCCACTCTTCAAAGCTACCCACGGTGGAGTCGACACCAAACCGTTGGCCTGCTCAGCGCACAGGTGCCGGCACGTCGGTGACCCGCGGCAGGCTGACGTGGAAAGAGCAACCTTGTCCGGGTGCGGTGTTCACCCTGACGGTTCCGCCGTGGGCGTGCACCAGTGAGTCGACGATCGACAGCCCCAGGCCGGTGCCGCCGCTGCTGCGCGCCCGTGACATGTCGGTGCGATAGAACCGCTCGAACACCCGCTGAGCATCCTCTTGGCTCATGCCGGGGCCTTTGTCGGCGACTTCGAGCACTGCATCGTCGCCGTCGGTGCCGACCCGCACCGTGATGTCGGCGGCCTCCGGAGTGTGCTGCAACGCGTTGGCAACCAGATTGCTCAGCACCTGACGCAGCCGGGCTTCGTCGCCGAACACTTCCGGGGTTCCCGGTCCGTCGAGCACCTCCATCGCGATGTGACGTTTAGGGGCGATCGACTGCGCGTCGTGCACCGCGTCGGTGGCGAGTGCGAGCAGATCCAGCCGCCGGCGCTCCAGCGGGCGTTGCGCGTCCAGCCGGGCCAGCAGCAGCAGATCCTCGACCAGCAAACCCATTCGGCTCGACTCGCTTTCGATGCGTGACATCAGCATCTCGACGTCGCGGGCGGCGCCCTGGCGGTACAACTCGGCGAAGCCGCGGATGGTGGTCAGGGGTGTCCGCAGCTCGTGGCTCGCGTCGGTGATGAATCGGCGCATCCGCTCCTCTGAGGTGCGCGCCTTTTCCGCCGATGACTCCGAGGACGCCACCGCCCGCTGGATCTGAGCGAGCATGCCGTTGAGCGCCAGTGACAATCGGCCCACCTCGGTGCGCGGATCACGTTCGGGCACGCGGCGGTCCAACTGTCCGGCCGCGATCGCCGCGGCGGTGCGTTCGACTTCAGTCAGTGGACGCAGGCTGCGAAGGACCACCGCATACCCGGCGATTCCCAGCACCAGTAGCACCGCCGCGCCGATGCCGACCTGCAACCAGAGCAGTGAGCGCACGGTGTGCTGGACGTCGGAGAGGTCGATGGCCACGGTGATGAGCTCGCCGTGCGGGCCGCGCACCGACATGGCCCGCCATCGCACCTCCGAGCCGTTGACCGATCCGACGGTCGTCGGGTTGGGGCCGACGTTGTTCTCGGCCGGCAGAGCGGGTTCGGCGTTGCGATCGTTGCCGGCCATCCAGACGCGGCCGTCGCGGGCGAGGCCGCGCACGTAGAACTTCGACGGTGGCCGCCCGGGGTTCGGGCTGTCGTTCGAGCCGGGCAGCAACCGCCGGGGGGCCAGTGCCCAGCCGCGAGATGCGTCGAGCAGCGTCTGGTCGACGCGGCTGATCAGACTGTGCCGCAGGATCGAGGTGACCGCGACGCCGGACGCCGCCAGGCCGCAGGTCACCAGGATCAAGGTGGCCGCCACCAGCCCTACCCGCAGCGGCAGTCCTCCTCGACGGTGCGCCATCCTCGTATTCTTCGCTAGTGCGTGCTTTTTAATCGCCTAAACGAGTTGACGTTCACCGCGGCTCCCGCAACACGTAACCCACGCCGCGCAAAGTGTGCAGCAGCCGCCGCTCACCGGTATCGATTTTTCGGCGCAGATACGAGACATAGGACTCGACGACGTTGACGTCTCCGCCGAAGTCGTACCGCCAGACGTGGTCGAGGATCTTCGGCTTGCTCAACACTGTGCCGGCATTGATGACGAAATAGCGCAGCAGCGTGAATTCGGTGGGAGACAACGACACCGGTTCGCCGGCTTTCCACACTTCGTGGGTGTCCTCGTCGAGTTCGATGTCGGCGAAGCTCAGGCGGGCGTTGCGCGGCTCGGTGCTGCCCTTGCCGGTGCGTCGCAAGATGACACGCAGTCGGGCGACGACCTCTTCCAGGCTGAACGGTTTGGTGACGTAGTCGTCGCCGCCGAGGGTCAACCCGGCGATCTTGTCTTGCAGCGAATCGCGAGCGGTCAGGAACAACGCCGGCGCGTCGATGCCGTCGGCGCGCAGCCGGCGCAGCACGCCGAAGCCGTCCATGCCGGGCATCATCACGTCGAGGATCACCGCGTCCGGCCGCACTTCGCGGGCGCGGTCCAGTGCTGCTGCTCCGTTGGTGGCGGTGTGTACTTCGAAGCCCTGAAATTTGAGGCTCACCGAGAGAAGCTCGACGATGTTGTCTTCGTCATCGACGACGAGGACACGTGCCTCAGGAATATGTTCTGTTGCGGCGCCCACTGCCATCTGTCCATTCCCTCCTATTTGGCTGAAGACAGCCTCGACGGCAGCTGTGCGCCTCCTGTGAGTTAGTTGCGAGACGATCGGCAACACCATGACTTCAGCTGCGAATACACTCGTGGCATGAGTCTCGGCAGAAGTTTGGCAGCACTTGCCACTGCTCCCGCGCGGGTCGGGCTCGCCGCTGCCGACGCAGGTCTGGGCGTTGCCGCTTCGGCGGTCGGCCTGGCCAAGCGGACCATCGCTGAAGTCGACGGGCAGCCCGCGGGGAACCCGGTGGCCCACATGCTGCGCCTCGACGACGCGCTAGTGCGGGCCAATCGGCTGGCCAGGCTGTTGGACGACGACGCCCCGATGGGGCGGGCCCTGGCGCCGGACGGGCCGGTGGACCGGCTGCTGCGCCCGGGCGGTGTGGTCGACATGCTGACCGCTCCTGGCGGCTTGCTTGATCGCCTGACCGCTGAAGGCGGCGGGCTGGAGCGCGCCTTGAAGCCGGGCGGACTGGTGGATCAACTGGTCGCCGAGGACGGGCTCGTTGACCGACTGCTCGCCGAAGACGGGCTGGTGGACCGACTGCTCGCCGAAGACGGAGTGGCTGACCGGCTGCTCGCCCAGGGCGGCCTGGTCGACAAGTTGACGGCACGCAACGGTCCGCTGGAACAGCTAGCCAACGTCGCCGACACGCTCAACCGGCTGACCCCGGGGATGGAAGCGCTGGCGCCGACCATCGAGACCTTGCAGGACGCCGTCATGTCGCTGACCTTGGTGGTCAACCCGCTGAGCAACATCGCCGACCGCATCCCGCTGCCCGGCCGGAGGATGGCGAGGCGCTCGGGGCCGCGCGCGGTGCCATCACAGCGGATCGTCGACAACGATCGTGCGGATCCTGGCGAGAATTAGTCTCGTTCTCCTCGCCGAGCGTCACGCCAGCGTGACGTCCGGAGGTGTTCGCCGGGCCCTGCCCGGCCACCGTCACGCCAGCGTGACTGTCGCGGTCGTCAGCCACTACCCTGACTTCGTTAGACCGGCCTCCTTAGCTCAGTGGTAGAGCACTCGCCTTGTAAGCGAGCGGTCGTCAGTTCAATCCTGACAGGGGGCTCCAGCGAAAACACGTTCTAGCTGCGTAAATCCCTCTAGCCGATGCCGGAACCAATTTCGACCGGCCCTCGATGTCACGACTGTGTAACAACCCTGACGTCGATGTCGCGCATCCCCCGAACATCCGCCGCGGCGCCGCGATCGGCACTGCGCCTGGTTCAGAGACGTGAAGTCGACTCTCTTGCGAGGATTCAGTGATGGCAATGTCATCCAAGCCCAGCCCGCGCCAGCTGACGACGCCACGTGCTGCCGCGCTGGCCGGTGTGATCTTTGCGCTGCTGTTTGGCGCCGTGCTGATCCTAATTCGCACCAACATGCCCGAGGGCGCTGCAGATTCGTCCGAATGGCTGAACAGTCGCGGCAGCGGGATCGCGACCGCGACGACGCTGATGCCGTTCGCGGGCATTAGCTTTTTGTGGTTCATCGGGGTGGTCCGCGACGGGTTAGGGCGCTATG
>NZ_JBARMY010000246.1:0-3543 GCF_049802695.1 Mycobacterium sp. | reverse complement strand
CCTCGGTTCCGGCGGCGTGTCCGGACCGCCGATCGCCCGGCGGGCCGCCGAGGTGCTGCACCGGCTGTACGCCCGTGTCGGCGACCGGCTGGTGCTGATCAGCGTCGGTGGCATCGAAACCGCCGACGATGCCTGGGACCGCATCACCGCAGGCGCCGCGCTGCTGCAGGGCTACACCGGCTTCGTCTACGGCGGAGGCCTGTGGGCCAAGCACATTCACGATGGGATCACCCGCCGGCTCCACGACGGCGGGTTCACCTCCCTGAGCCAGGCCGTCGGTTCGGCGACCCGAAGCCCCGGTAGCCCCGCCTGCTAATGCTGCTCGTAGGTCCCGTGGATCACCGCGCGGGCGATGGCGTGCTGGAACAGGTTGAAGCCCAGGAACGCCGGAGTCGCGTCGTCGGGGAGATCCAGCTTGTCGACGTCCACGGCGGCCACGGTGATGTAGTAGCGGTGCGGGCCGTGGCCGGCCGGCGGCGCGGCTCCGATGTAGCGGCGCTGACCGGCGTCATTCCGCAGCGTCAGTGCGCCGCCGGGCAGATCGCTGCCGTCGCCGGCCCCGTCCGGCAACTCGGTGACGTTGGCCGGCAGGTTCGCCACGGCCCAATGCCAGAAGCCGGACAGCGTGGGGGCGTCCGGGTCGTAGACGGTGACCGCGAAGCTGCGGGTTTCCTCGGGGAAGCCGGACCAGCTCAGCTGCGGGCTGACGTCTTCGCCGCCGGCGCCCATGATGCCGCTGACCTGAGCGTTCGCCAGTGGCTGTCCGTCGGTCACCGACGCCGACGTCAGTTGAAACGTCGGCAGCTCGGGCAACCGGGCATACGGGTCGAGCGATGCGCTCATGGTCAGTCCTCTCCTGGATTCCGGTCAGCAGTGTTGCAGAAGGTTGGCCAGCACCTGGGTGCCGAACTTCAGCGCCTCGACGGGTACCCGCTCATCTACGCCGTGGAACAACGCCGCGAAATCCAGCTCCGGCGGCAGCCGCAGCGGGATGAAGCCGAAACACCGAATACCTAAGCGCGCGAACGCTTTCGCGTCGGTGCCGCCGGAAAGCATGTACGGCACCGTTCGGGCGTCGGGATCTGCGGCCAGCAGCGCGGAGTTCATGGCTTCGACGAGATCACCGTCGAAAGCGGTCTCATACGACGGCAGCGAGGTAATCCACTCCCGGGTGACGTCGGGACCGATCAGCTCGTCGACTTCGGCTTCGAACGCCGGCAGCCGGCCGGGCAGCACCCGACAGTCGACGACGGCTTCGGCGACCGCGGGCACCACATTGGACTTGTAACCGGCATTGAGCATCGTCGGGTTGGCGGTGTCGCGCAGCGTGGCCTTCACGATGCGGGCGATCGACCCGAGCTTCTCGATGGCGCCTTCCAGATCCGGTGAATCGGTGTCGAAGGTGTATCCGGTCTCCTCCCCGACCGCGGCGAGGAATTGGGCGACAGCGTCGCTGAGCACCAGCGGAAACTGGTGACGACCCAGCCGCGCGACCGCTTCCGCGAGTGCGGTGACGACGTTGTGGTCATGCACCATCGAACCGTGCCCGGCCCGGCCCCGCGCGGTCAACCGCATCCATTGCAGACCCTTCTCTGCGGTCTCGATCAGATACAGTCGACGCTCGCCGCCGTCGCGGCGCGGCACCGTCAGCGAGAAGCCGCCGACCTCGCCGATCGCCTCGGTCACCCCGTCGAAGAGCTCCGGGCGGTTGTCCACCAGCCACTGCGCGCCGAGTTTGCCGCCGTTCTCCTCGTCGGCGACGAACGCGAACACGAGGTCACGGGGCGGCACGATGCCGGACCGCCGGAAGTGGCGGGCGACCACCATCATCATGCCGAGCATGTCTTTCATGTCGACGGCTCCGCGGCCCCAGACGTAGCCGTCCTCGATGGCGCCGGAGAACGGGTGCACGCTCCAGTCGGCTGCCAAGGCGGGCACCACGTCGAGATGACCGTGGACCAGCAGCGCCCCGCGGGAGCTGTCGGCGCCGGCGAGTCGGGCGAACACATTGCCCCGACCGGGCCCGCCGGATTCGACGTACTCGGTTCGGTAACCCACCTCTTCGAGTTGGGCGGCGACCCACCGGGCGCACTCGGCCTCGCCTCTGGTGGTATCCGGATCGCCGGTATTGGTGGTGTCGAATTGGATCAGCCGGCTGACGACAGCGGTAACCTCGTCGACCGGAACGCCGGAAGCAGCCGTCACAATCACCTTTCCTACCATCGACGCCCATCGCCGAGCAGCGCGAGCGGGTTTGGGGAGGTACCTTTCGATCCGATAGCCTTAGCTGCCGATTGATCGATTCGGTCCGAGTGGCGGAATGGCAGACGCGCTAGCTTGAGGTGCTAGTGCCCTATTAATGGGCGTGGGGGTTCAAGTCCCCCCTCGGACACCGATTTTTCTGCGCGGCGTGGTGTTTGCGGCCCCCGGCGGGCTCCCCCGTTGTACGTTCGCCGGAAAATGTGACGGTGGCAATCCGGGAGCGACGCGATGCCTGCGGTCGTAGGCTGGTCATGGCCAGCGTTGCCACCTGACAGCGGACACAACCAATGAACCGATCGAGCGGCTTTCTGCACCGGACGTCCCGGCGCAGCTTCCAGGACCGCCGGGAAGCCGGCCGGATGCTGGCCGAAGAACTCGCGTCCTATCGGGGCAAGGACGACCTGCTGGTATTGGGCCTGGCGCGCGGCGGTGTGCCGGTCGGCTGGGAGGTCGCCGCCGCACTGCCCGCCGAGCTCGATGTCTTTTTGGTGCGCAAGCTGGGCGTGCCGCACTGGACCGAGCTCGCGATGGGAGCACTGGCCAGCGGCGGCGGAATCGTGATGAACGACAACGTGATCGGCAGCCTCGGCATCAGCGACGAGCAGGTAAGCGCGGTCATCGATCGCGAGGCAACGGAGTTAGAGCGTCGGGAGCGCGCCTACCGCGGCGACCGGCCGCCCGCGGATCCCCGCGGCAAGACGGTGTTCCTCGTCGACGACGGGATAGCCACCGGCGCCAGCATGCTCGCCGCGGTGCGCGCGCTGCGCGCCGTCGGACCGAAATCGATCGTCGTGGCGGTGCCGGTCGGCCCGTCTGCGGTGTGCGAGCAACTCGGGCGAGAGGCTGACGACGTCGTGTGCGCGATCACGCCGGCGCAATTCGAGGCGGTCGGCCAGGTTTTCGCCGACTTCCGGCAGGTGACAGACGACGAAGTTCGCCGGCTCCTCGCGATGCCGCCCGGATGACCGTCCGCTAGCGGGTGTTGTCTGTGTTGTCCTTGCCGGCGGCACCGTGATCCGCTGTGCCGTGGTCGTATTCGTCTGAGCCGCCCGGCTCGGCGCTGGCGCCGGCGCCGGATTCCTCGCGAGGCGCGGACGCCTTCTCGGCGTCGCTTGTTGCTTCCTCGGGGTAGTCCTCAAAAGATTCCAGGTCGCTACCGCCGAGCTGGCTGCCGGCCGCGGCTGCTGTCCCGCCCTTGGGCTCAGGGTCCGTCCTATCCGGGTTTCCTAATTTGTCGCCGTCGACTGCGCGTCGCTGACGCTCGCGCAGCGCGTCGACAAT
>NZ_JBARMY010000245.1:0-17429 GCF_049802695.1 Mycobacterium sp. | reverse complement strand
TCGCAGGACTGCCCGGGGTGCTCGTAGCGGATGGGTACGCAGGCGGTCCCGAACTCGCCGACGCCGCCGGTTGCCGCCGGCTGCACCGGCGGCGGGGCATGCGGCAGCAGCGGTCGCAGGTTGCTTAAGCGCCGCCCAGCTCCTCGATCACCGCGCTGAAATCCAGGTCGCCGTGTTCGACCGCGAACTTGGCGTAGATGTCGGCGGCGTGGCTGCCCAACGGCGCTGAGGCGCCGGTCGAGGCGAGGGCATCCATCGCCAATCCCAAGTCCTTGTTCATCAGCGCAGTGGCGAAACCCGGTTTGAAGGCGTTGTTGGCCGGCGACTTCGGCACCGGCCCGGGTACCGGGCAGTTGGTGTGTACTGCCCAGCAGTTGCCGGTCGCGCCGGTGATGACGTCGAACAGCGACTGCGCCGAAAGCCCGAGCTTCTCGGCCAGCACGAACGCCTCGCCGATGGCGATCTGCTGCACGGCCAGCACCATGTTGTTGCAAATTTTGGCGGCCTGACCTGCGCCGGCAGCGCCGCAGTGAATGATTTTCCCCGCCATGGGTTTCAGCACCGGTCGCGCCCGGTCCAGCGCGGATTCCTCACCGCCGACCATGAATGCCAGCGTGCCGGCGACCGCGCCCGGCACCCCGCCGGAAACCGGTGCGTCCAACTGAGCGAAGCCGCGCGAGCCGGCCAGGGCGTGGACCTCGCGGGCGTCGTCGACGGAGATCGTCGAGCTGTCGATGAACAGCGCGCCGGGCCGCGCCACGGGCAGGATCTCGGCGTAGCACCGCTTGACCACCTCACCGCTGGGCAGCATGGTGACCACGACGTCGGCGTCACGGACCGCGTCGGCGGCGTTGTCGAAGATTGCGGCACCGTGTTCCTCGGCGGCCGCCACCGCTGCCGGCGCCGGGTCGAAGCCCCGTACCGCGTGCGCGCCGGCGACCAGGTTGGCGGCCATCGGACCGCCCATGTTGCCCAGACCCAGAAACGCGATTGTCGTCACCTTGCCGCCCTTCTATGCGCCGGCGCGGACCCGGGCGGCCTCGGCACGGCCGATCACCACCCGCATTATCTCGTTGGTGCCCTCGAGGATTCGATGCACCCGCAGGTCGCGCACGATTTTTTCCAGACCATACTCGCGCAGGTAACCGTAGCCGCCGTGCAATTGCAGCGCCTTGTCCGCGACGTCGAAACACGCGTCGGTGACGTAACGTTTGGCCATCGCGCACAGCTCAACTTTGTCGGCGTCGTCGTTATCCAGTGCGGTTGCCGCTCGCCACAACAACATTCGCGACGTTTGCAGCGCGGTGGCCATGTCGGCGAGGGTGAACCGGATGGTGGGTTCGTCGAGCAGCGGCCCGCCGAACGCCTGCCGTTCGCGCAGGTAGGCCCCGGCTTTGTCAAACGCGGCCTGCGCGCCGCCCAGCGAGCAGGCCGCAATGTTGATGCGCCCGCCGTTGAGACCTTTCATCGCGATGCCGAAGCCGGCGCCTTCGCCGTCGGCTCCGCCGAGCATCGCATCGGCGGGGACCCGCACGCCCTCCAGCACGACCTGCGCTGTGGGTTGCGCGTGCCAACCCATTTTCTCTTCCTGGGCGCCGAAACTGAGCCCCGGCGTGTCCTTCTCGACGACGAACGCCGATATGCCGCGCGCACCCGGCGTCTCTGCGCCCCCGGTGCGGGCCATCACCACATAGACCTCGGAAGCGCCTGCCCCGGAGATGAATTGCTTGACGCCGTCGAGCACATAATCGGTTCCCTGCTTGACGGCGCGAGTTCTCAGGGCGCTCGCGTCGGATCCGGCGCCCGGCTCGGTCAGGCAGTAGCTGGCGATGGCGTCCATCGCGGCCAACCTCGGGATCCAGACTTTGCGCTGCTCGTCGGTACCAAAGCTGTCGATCATCCAGGCGCACATGTTGTGGATCGATAGGAACGCCGCGGTGGTCGGATCGGCGCTCGCCAGTTGCTCGAAGATGCGGACCCCGTCGAGCCGGCGCAAGCCGCTGCCGCCGACGTCGTCGCGGCAGTAGATCGCCGCCATCCCGAGCTCCGCCGCCTCCCGCAACACGTCGACCGGGAAATGCTTGGCCGCATCCCACTCCAAGGCGTAGGGCGCGAGGCGTTTCTCGGCGAACGACGCCGCGGTCTCGGTGATCACCCGCTCGTCTTCGTCAAGACCGAAGAATTGCATCTGGCTCTAATTCATTGTGGGAATGACGAATTCGGCACCGTCCTTGATCCCTGACGGCCACCGCGAGGTGACGGTCTTGACTTTGGTGTAGAACTGGATCGACGCTGGGCCGTGTTGGTTGAGATCGCCGAAGCCTGAGCGCTTCCAGCCGCCGAAGCTGTGGTAGGCCACTGGGACGGGGATCGGCACGTTGACCCCGACCATGCCCACTTGCACGCGTGAGGTGAAGTCGCGGGCGGTGTCGCCGTCACGGGTGAATACCGCGACGCCGTTGCCGTATTCGTGCTCCGAGGGCAGCCGCAGGGCCTCTTCGTAGTCATGTGCCCGCACGATGCAGAGCACCGGCCCGAAGATCTCGTCGGTGTAGATCGACATGTCGGGCGTGACGTGGTCGAACAGGGTGGGGCCGATGAAGAACCCGCCTTCCAGGCTGGCGTCACCGTAGGAGAGGTCGTCGCTGGCGCGCTCGCGGCCGTCGACGACGATCTCGGCGCCCGCGGCGATGCCCTGGTCGATGTAATTGCGCACGCGGGTCAACGCGGCCTCGGTGACCAACGGACCGTAATCGGCCTTCGGGTCCAGGCTGTGACCCACCCGTAGATTGTTGATGCGCTCAACGAGCCTGGCTCGCAACCGGTCTGCGGTCTGATCACCGACCGGAACCGCAACACTGATCGCCATGCACCGTTCGCCGGCGCTGCCGTAACCGGCACCGATCAGGGCATCAACGGCCTGATCGAGGTCGGCGTCGGGCATCACGATCATGTGGTTCTTCGCGCCGCCGAAGCACTGCGAGCGCTTGCCGGTCGCCGCGGCGGTGGCGTAGATGTACTGCGCGATGTCGGAGCTGCCGACGAAACCGACGGCCTGGATGTCGGGGTGGTTCAGGATGGCGTCGACGGCTTCTTTGTCGCCGTGCACGACCTGGAAGACGCCGGGGGGCAGGCCGGCTTCGATGAACAACTCGGCCAGTCGCACCGGCACCGACGGGTCGCGCTCGCTGGGCTTGAGCACGAACGCGTTCCCACACGCAAGCGCCGGTCCGGCCTTCCACAGCGGGATCATCGCCGGGAAGTTGAACGGGGTGATGCCGGCGACCACGCCCAGCGGCTGGCGCAGCGAGTAGACGTCGATGCCCGGTCCGGCCCCCTCGGTGTACTCACCTTTGATCAGGTGGGGGATGCCGACGCAGAATTCGATGACCTCGATCCCGCGCTGGATGTCACCGCGCGAGTCGGCCACCGTCTTGCCGTGCTCGAGGGACAACAGTTCGGCCAGTTCATCGGTGTGCTGGTTCACCAGGTCGATGAAGCGCATCAGCACCCGCGCGCGGCGCTGCGGGTTCCACGCTGACCAGCCGCGCTGCGCCTCGACGGCTGACGCGACGGCGGCGTCGACGTCGGCCTTACCGGCCAGCGGTACCTTCCCATAAACCTGTCCGGTGCTCGGGTTGAACACGTCAGCGTTGCGGCTGGATTGGCCGGGGGTGCGCCGGCCACCGATGAAATGCGGGATCTGTTCGGTCATGAGCTGCCTTCATGAAGACGCGAAGAAGTGCGGTGGGAGCTAACGGATACTAGGATATCCTAGTAACAGCAGTGGCGGAGGTGCAAGCACGCTCCTGTGCCCGGTACTTGACCGCTTCTACCTGGTGGGCGCGACGACGGGGGACACCAGCGCGGCGTTCGTCAGGTACTCCTGCAGGTTTCGCAGAACCAGCTCGACCATTGCCGCGCGCGTCCGTGCGGTGGCGCTGCCGACGTGCGGCAGCACGACGACGTTGTCCATTTCACGGAGTCGTTGTGGCACAGACGGTTCGTGCGCAAATACGTCCAGCCCTGCGCCGGCCAGTCTTTGCCCGGACAGCAGTTCCACGAGAGCCTCCTCGTCGACGACGCTGCCGCGGGCGATGTTGATCAGGTAACCGTCCGGGCCGAGGGCTTCCAGGACGTCGCGGCCTACCAGCGGTGCGGCATCTTTGCCGCTGCTGGTCGTGATCACCAATACGTCAACGATTTGCGCTAACTCCAGCGGCGACGACGCGTACCGGTAGCCGGCGTCGTGTCGCTCGCGGCGGTTGTGATAGGCGATGTCACATTTGAAGGCTGTCAGTCGGTCGGCGACCGCCGACCCGATGCGGCCGAGACCGAGGATTCCCACCCGCGATCCGGTGACGTCGCGGGTCAACGGGTATGGGCCGTTGACCGGCCAGCGGCCGTCGCGAACGTAGCGCTCTGCGGCGCCGAACCGGCGCAACGTCATGAGCAGCAACGCGACAGCGGTGTCGGCGACGGTGTCGGTGAGCACGTCGGGGGTGTTGCTGACACCGATGCCCAACTGCTGCGCGGCGTCGACGTCGACCGTGTCGTAGCCGTCCCCGTGGTGGATGAGCGCGCCGAGGTTGGGCAATGCGCTCAGCAGTTCGGCGTCGATGGGTATCTCGCCGGCATCGACAATCGCTCTGACCGACGCCGCATGCTCGCGCAGGAATTCCATCCGCCCTTCGGTGGGCATTACCAGGGTGTCGAAGTTTGCGATGAGCGCCTCGGCCAGGGCCGGCGGAAGTGCGCCGACCTGCAGAACTTTCGTGGTCATGGATGCTCCTTCGTCGGGCGTGCCCAACGCACAGTAGGCCAGTTCAACGCTTGTCACAGCTGTCACTGGCAGCGGCGGCACAAAGACAACCGGTCGCGCTCGGTGACGGCTGTGGCAGGGGTGACTGTGGTGACGCACGCGTCGTTCCGGCGCCGCGGTGAACCCTGCGGCGCAGTCCCGCGTATTAGCAGCAGGAGGTTCGCGATGAATTCGTTGCTGATGGTGGGCCTACGACCGGCACGTAGAGGACTGAGATGACACTTCGGGTCCTGGTTGTCGGCGCCGGTGTGGGCGGGATTGCCATTGCCCGGGGACTGTTGCATGACGGACATGACGTCACAGTCTTCGAACGGCGGCCGGATTTGACGGCAGGAGGTGGCGCCGTGACCATCTGGTCCAACGGCGCCACGGTGTTGAATCAACTGGGCGTCGATATGGCGGGCGCCGGTCAGTTGCTGTCGAACGTGCGGGTCACGACGTCCACGGGTCGACCGGTCGCCGCGCTGGATCTGACCGCCATCGTGAAGCGGTTCGGCACACCCGTTCGGATGGTGCCACGTCGAGTATTGCTCGAACGGCTGCTCTGCGGCTTTTTGGCCGAGCGCATCCGATGCAACCACCGTGCGGTCGAGGTGGTCAGCACCCGCAACGGGGTGCGGGTCGAGTTCGATGACGGCAGCGCGGCCGAAGGAGATCTGCTGATCGGTGCCGACGGCCTGCACTCCATGGTGCGGGGCGTCCTCGGCGCCCCGCCCGCCAAGCCGACCGGCTGGTGCAGCTGGCAAGGACTGGTCACTCTTCCCGACATCGCCGACAAGCACGTCGCCCAGATGATCATCGGTGAGCAAGGCAACCTCGGCCTGTGGCCGGCCGGAGGTTGCGATCTGCAATGGTGGTTCGACTTACCCTGGTCGCCCGAGTTCGTCAGACCGCAACGTCCGATCGACCTGATCCGCTCGGAATTCGCAGGCTGGTCTGATTCGGTCGACCGGGTACTTGCGACATTGACAGACCAGGACCTGGCCCGCTCACCGTTCCCACACTTCCGCCATCCGATTCCGCGCTCCGGCCAGGGTGCGGTGACGTTGCTCGGCGACGCCGCCCACACGATGCCGCCGACCCTGGCGCAGGGAACCAATCAAGCGTTGCTCGACACGATGGTGCTGCGCAAGGCGCTGTCAAATATCAGAAGAGGGCCAAATCGCTTGCACGGCAGGGCCGATGATGTTCGAAGCGCGCTGCGCTGGTACGAGAACAGCAGGCGTCGCAAGGTCAAGACGGTGTCGTGGGTGACCACTCAACAGGTGTCGCGCAGCGAGTCCGCGCTGCGGCCGGCGGCACTGCTCTCAGACCGGTTCATGACCTGGGCGCTGACGACGTTCCTGTGCTCAGTCAGCCACCGCCGACTGTCCGAGGGGATCAACCGAGACCTTGCGGCTCGCGACAACCTTCCCGTCGTGTCGATGGCGATGGAACGATGACGGCCGTCAAGGCGCCACCTGCCAGCCTCGCCCGCGTCGTGGAATGGATTCGGCATTACCTGTATCGGCTGAATCAACGGCTGATGCCGGCACCCGCAGCGATGATGGAGATGATCATCGCCACCTGGACGTCGCAGGCGATCACCGTGGCGGCCCAACTCGGTATCGCCGATGCCCTCGCCGACGGCCCCCTGACGGTCGACGAGTTGACTGCGCGCGTGGACGTCAACGCTGACGCGCTGCGTCGGCTGCTGCGGGCCTTGGTCAGCAAAGGCGTATTCCGTCATCGTCGCGACGGCCGCTACGAGCTGAACTCTCTTGCCGAAACCCTGCGTTCCGATGCACCGGTGTCGATGACCAGCGCGGCGCGGTTCTACGGCTCAAAGGAGCAGCGCGAACGCTGGACGGTGCTGGTGGATTCGATCCGAACCGGGAGCACGGTTGTCCCGGCATTGCGCGGCAAGGAGAGCTTCGACTACTTCGCCGACCAGCCCGAGCTTGCCGAACTCTTCAACCAAACCATGACGAGCGTTTCGGAGCTGACGACAGCGCCTGTTGTTGCCGGCTACGACTTCAGCGCCTACCCCACGATCATCGACGTCGGCGGCGGGCACGGCCCATTGCTGGCCGCCATCCTGGCGCGGGCGCCGGCTTCGCGAGGCGTACTGTACGACCTGCCGCGGGTCGTGGCGAACGCCCCAAGCCTCCTGCGCGCGAACAAGGTCGCTGACCGGGTGCGTATCGCGCAGGGGTCGTTTTTTGACAGCGTCCCTGGCGGCGGTGACGCCTACCTTCTCAAGAACATCATTCACGACTGGCCCGACGAGAAAGCGGTGCAGATCTTACGAAACGTTCGCACGGCAGCCGCCCCCCGGGCCACGGTGCTGCTCATCGAATTGGTTATCCCCAAGCACGACCGCGACTTCCCGGGAAAATGGGTAGATCTGGAAATGCTGCTGAATTTAGGGGCTCGCGAACGCACCGCGGCCGAGTACCGAGACCTGCTCAGCCAAGCGGGTTTTCGGATGACACGGGTGGTGCAAACCGCTTCACCGCTCAGCGTGGTGGAGGCCCGAGCCGCGTAACGAACAAGGCCCGGATGATCGGTACGCGCTGCGAGGGCGTCGGAACACGATGGGCTGCGACCTCGACCATGCGACCGCTAGGTGTCAAGTTTAGGTGTTGCTAACATACCCGCATGATGGCGAACGAGGGGATGTTCATGGCGCCACGCGGTCGATGCCTAGCAGCCGAGTGTCTCGACATTCCAGCGTGAGTTTGCCGCCGGGGAAGCGCGGAGGCTGCGATCGCGGCGCCGTCGTGTGGCTCACGGGCTCACCGGGTGCGGACAGCGCAGGTGGTGGCGCCGCATGACCCTCCCGTGTCTCTACCTCTCGCGGCCCGCGATCGTCATGCCGGACGAGGCGCTCGACAACGACGCGGTGCTATCGCGTGTCCGCGAATCGTTCCGCGGGCCGGCGTCCGAATGGGCCCCGATCGAGCAGGGCATCCAGTACGTGTTCGACCGATGCAACACGAAGCTGCGCTACGTCGACACGGACCCCGCGCTGTCGCCGGGTGAGTTCGCGTCGCGCGCGGCGACCGCCTGCCTGTGGCAGAACGGCGTGGAGGCGTCCGAGATCGACCTCCTCGTCTATGGCGGGATCGCCCGCGAGGCGTTCGAGCCGGCGACCGCGGCCGAGGTCTCGGGGCGCCTCGGCGCGAAGCCACTTCACGCCATGGACGTGACTTGCGCTTGTGCCGGGCTCATCGAGGCGCTGCACGTCGTCGCAGGCTACTTCGCCCTCCACGACGAGCTCCGGACTGCGGTCGTCTGCGCCGGTGAGCTGATGCGCGACCGGCTCACCTACGACATCCAGTCGCTCGAGGACGTGGCGCTCCGCGCCGCCGGCCTGACGATCGGGAACGCCGCCGCCGCATTGCTGGTTTCGCGGGAGCCGCTGGCGGCGGGCAGCGCGCGGCTCGTGGGATTCCAGCACAAGACGCTGTCCGAGCACCATGCCCTCTGCACGGCGCCGGTCGATGGATACTTCACGTCGCGCTCGAAAGAGTTGTTCGCCCTCGCGGTCCACGTGCCGCCCGAGATCCGCCGCCTCTTGGAGGCCGCCGGATGGTCGGCGCAGGACGTCGACCACTACGTTTTCCACCAGCCGAGTGAGGCGATCCTGAACCGAGTGTTCACCGAACTTGGTGCGCGGCCCGAGGCGTGCGTGCACACCCACTCGCTGTTCGGGAACACGGCGAGCACCTCGTGGGCCGTCGCGCTCGACCACCGCCTGAAGCACGGGACCGTTGAGGACGGCGACAAGATCGTCTTCGCGAGCGCCGCGTCCGGCTTCACGATCGTGGGCGCCGCCGCGGTGTGGGATTCCTGAGTGCGGCGCTACCTGCGCCTCTACCGGGCGATCACCAAAACGTTCGGGTTCTGGTTGCGGCCGCTCGGCACATTCCTGCTCCTCCAAGTGCGGCAGGCGATCTCGGCGACGACCCTGGGCCTCGACCACCTCGTCTACCCCCGCCACCGCAGGCAGGCGATCGACCGGCCGATCTTCATCATCGGCAACCCGCGCAGCGGCACCACGTTCCTGCACCGGCTTCTCCTCGGAGCCGGCGGGATGGCGGCCTTCGAGCTGTGGGAGATGCTGTTCCCGGCCATCACGGCGCGCAAGCTGTTCGGCCGCGTCGTCCCGCGTCTTGATCGGCTGTCGCCCGCGCGCTACCACCCTTCGGACGTGCACGACACGAGCCTCCGCGGCATCGAGACCGACGACGTGCTGTGGTTCTTCCGCACGCTCGACGGTCCGTTCGCCTGGGCGTACTTTCTGGCCTGGCAGGACACCTGGGGCAGTGAGCTGTCGCGGCGCACCTTCGGGATCGAGGGCGTGACGGTGCGCGACGAAGAGCGCTTCTTCCGTTACCACGAGGCGTGCTGGCGACGGAACCTGACGCTCAAGCGCTGTGGCCGCATCCTGGCCAAGACGAGCATGCTCACGATGCGCCTTGACGCGCTGCTGCGGCGCTACCCCGACTGCCGGCTTGTGTACGTCATTCGCGATCCGGTCGAGGTCATACCGTCCGGTATGTCGCTCCTCGCAGGCGTGCTCGAAAACGGGTACGACGTCTGGAACCGCACGCGGGAGGAGGACCAGCGGCGGTGGCTGGAGAACCTCTACCAGGCATCGTGCGACATGCTTCGCAGCTTCCACGAGGCGCACTCGGCCGGCCTCATCCCGGAACGGAACCTGTGCGTGGTGCGGTATTCGGACCTCATCGAGGACCTCGAGCCGACAATCAAACGGATCCTCGAGTTCATCGAGGTCGAGCTCACCCCGGCCTTCCGGGAGGAGGTGCGGGCGCAGGCGGAACGGCAGCGCACCTACACGAGCCGCCACCAGCACTCGCCCGAGAAATTCGACCTCGACCCCGACCGCATCCGGCGGGAACTCGGGTTCGTGTACGACGCGTTCGGGCTCTCGGAAGGGGCTCGGTGAAGCCCGTGTGAACTTATAACTTTCGGTGAGCACTCCGAGGGGATTTAATATATCTTCAGGTTCGTCAAATGGTTGTCCTGCGAGAGGCTGAGCTCAGCCTCGCGGACCAGGGGTACGAGGCTAGTCACCGTAATAGATGAATGGGGTCGCCCCGATGAACCGCCGTCGTATCACCCTCCGCCTGGGCGCGGCTGCCGGTGGGCTGGGCGCCGCGTTCCTTCCCGTGGCCGTCGCCTTCGCCGACGACTACACCTTCGTTCCCGCTACCGGTTCCCAGGAAGATGTCACCGGAATCTTCGGATTACTGACGGCTCCTCCAGCTACAGGCGGAAGCATTCAGGAAACCCAGCCATTCGAGTTCTACGACACGACCACCGGTATGAACGGGACGGTCAATGCCGACGCGAACATCTTTACGGATCCCTTCGGTGATTCCAATCAGGAACTCTTCATCACGCCTGGCCTAGACACCACAGGCACGGACGTTCCGCCGGTTGGCTCGGTGTTCGACACGTTCAAATTGGGTTTTGACACCGGCTTGCAGAACGTCTACTCCGCCATTCCGACAGCCAACGGCGATGTGGTCTCGGATACCTTTTCGACTCCCTTCGGAAGCCTCTCAATTCCCTTTCCTTTTTATGACGCGGCAGCAGTTCCCGGCTCCGACGTGGGGAACAGCGCCTTCGCCGACTACTACGGCATCTTTCCCACCGGGCCCGACGCGACCAGCGCAATCACCGGGGATCCACCGCTAGATTTCGCCGCTCAGGGATTTCAGCCATTCGAGACTGCCGGGAACACCTTCCAGGCCGCCACGTTCAACACTTCGGATCTCTTCGCCAACACCAGCGAGGCAATCCTCGTCACCAACGACATTTCAGGTGGCTCAGGCACCGCCGCTGGGGACGTTCCACCCGTCGGCTCGGTGTTCAACGTCCTCAACCTTTTCGGTAATAACACCGGCGTCCAGGACATCTACTCCGCCATCCCGACGCCCGGCGGCGACGTGGTCTCGGATTCCTTGGTGACCCCCTTCGGAAACATCCCCATTCCCATCACCTTTGACGCGGCCGCAGTTCACCCGGTGGATGTTCCGTTGGCCGGCGGCTACGACATCATTCCTTCTACCATCCCCGAGACGCTCACCGGAATAGGCGGGGTTCCGCCTCTGGACGCTGTCATTCAGGGGACTCAGACTTTCGACGTGGACGCAACCGGCGGTGCTCCGGGTGCCGGGAGCTTCGATGCCGACGTGAGTACCGCGTCGACCCCCTTCGGTATCAACGACGAGGCACTCCTCGTCACCTCTGCCGCAGGTACCCAAGGCACCGCCGCCGGGGACGTTCCGCCGGTCGGCTCGGACTTCAACATCTTCACCTTCGGTGACAGCGGCTTCGAGAACATTCTTGCCGACCTCCCCTCGGTGACACCCGGCGGCGCGGACGTCATCTCGGATACGTTGGTGACCCCCCTCGGGGACTTCAGCATTCCGATCAGTGACGCACTCGCAGGTCTCGGCGGCGCCGATACGTTCCTCGACCCCCTTCTGGGTAGTCTGACCAGCCTGTTCTGAGCCAGCCAGACGCTCCAGCATCGCCAACGCGTCAGCGCACCCGCGTCCAGTTGTCCCGCAGCCTGTCAATGAACACCTGGGACTCCTCCCAGGTGGGCAACAACCCCGAGGCTTTGGTTTCGTCGAGGGTGGATGCTGCGGCATCACGCTCGGACATACGAGGCGCGGCCCCGTCGACCAGCGGCCAATCGATCCCCAGCGCCGGGTCGGTTGCGCGGATGGTGTGCTCGCGCCCGGGATTGTATTCCGCGGAGCACACATACATCACTGTCGAATTCTGTTGCAGGGCAAGAAAGCCATGCGCGAGACCCTCGGAGATGTACACCGATCTACGGTCGCGGTCGTCCAGCAGCACCGAGTCCCAGCGCCCGAAGGTCGGCGATCCGACTCTGATGTCGACGACGACGTCGAACACCGACCCGTGCACGCAGGTCACATACTTGGCCTGACTCGGCGGTAACTGTGCGAAGTGCAGTCCGCGCAGAACACCGGCCGACGACACCGAACAATTCGCCTGCCGCACATTCAGGCGGTGACCGGCGAACGCGGTGAAGCCGCTCTCGGTGACCCATTCGAAGAACACGCCGCGGGCATCAGGGTGCAACTGCGGGGTGATCTCCCACGCGCCCGTGATGTCGAGTTCGCGTACCTTCATCTCACTGTCCGCGCTGCCGGTAACGGGCTTCGACGGCATCTTTCAGCGGCGCCCACCAAGATTCGTTGGCGCGATACCAGTCGATGGTTGCGCGCAAACCCTCCTCGAAGTCGATGTGCCTTGGCGCCCAATTTAACTCGTCGTAGAGCGCCGAGGGGTCGATGGCGTACCGCAGGTCGTGGCCGACGCGGTCGGTGACATGTTCGAAGTCATCGGGTTTGCGGCCCATCAGCTTCAGCAGCGTCTGCAGCACCGAGAGGTTGTCGCGTTCCCCTTCGGCGCCGATCAGGTAGGTCCGGCCGATCTGGCCGCGGTCGAGGATCCGCCACACCGCGTCATTGTGGTCGTCGACGTGAATCCAGTCTCGGACGTTTGCGCCGGTGCCATACAACTTGGGTCGCCGACCGGTCAGCACGTTGGTGATCTGACGCGGTATGAACTTCTCCACATGCTGGTAAGGCCCATAGTTGTTGGAGCAGTTGGAGATTGTGGCACGAATGCCGTAGGAGCGCACCCAGGCCCGCACCAGCATGTCGGCGCCCGCTTTGGTGGACGAGTAGGGGCTGGACGGGTTGTACGGGGTGGACTCGGTGAATCGTCGGTGATCACCCAACGGCAGGTCGCCGTAGACCTCGTCGGTGGATACATGGTGCAGCCGCACACCGTGGCGGCGCACCGCCTCGAGGATGGTGAAGGTCCCGATGACGTTGGTGTGCACGAAGGGCCCGGGGTCGGCCAGCGCATTGTCGACGTGAGTTTCCGCCGCGAAATGGACGACTGCATCCGCCTCGGCGACCAGCGCCGACACCAGCCCGGCGTCGGTGACGTCGCCTTCCACCACGGTGACCTGATCGGCGACGGGGGCCAGCGACTCGCGGCTGCCGGCATAGGTCATGGCATCCAGCACCGTGATCGCGTGGTGGGGATGTTCGCGCACAGCTACGTGCACGAAGTTGGCGCCGATGAAACCGGCACCGCCGGTGACCAACAGCCGCATGGTCAAACCCTACGACGGCAGTTCGCCGGGCCAATAGGGCGTCAGTGCTTCGCGGCCAGCCCGAGCGCTGACGCCAGGTCGGTCAACCTGTGCACCAGCGCGTCTTCGGATTGACCGCCCAGCACCTGGATCGCCACGTGGTCCGCCCCGGCGTCCAAGTGCTCGGTGACGCGTGCGGCGATGGCATCCGTGGTGCCGTGGGCCACCACCGCGTCAATCAGCTTGTCACTGCCCGGCTTGCGTACGTCTTCTTCGGTAAATCCCAGCCGGAGCCAGTTGTTGACGTAGTTGCTCAGATCGAGATAGAAACCGACGGCTTCGCGTCCGATCCGGCGAGCCTCCTCGGCTCCTGCTTTGTCCGAGGTGGTCAGCACCACCTTGTGCTCCGGTGCCAGAAATACGGTGTTGCCCAATTGTTCTCGGGCTTTGGCGGTGTGCTCCGGCGTGGTCAGGTACGGATGAGCACCTGCGCTGCGCGCTGCCGCAAGGGCCAGCACCCGCGGCCCCAGCGCCGCGAGCACACGGCGGCTGGTCGGCACCTTCGCGCCGTCGAGTTCGTCAAGATATCCGACGAGCGCGTCGTAGGGCTTCTGGTACTCCTGGGTGTGCTCGGGGTGTCCCACCCCGACACCCAGCAAGAACCGTCCCGGGTGAGCGGTTTCGATGCGCTGGTAGGACTCTGCGACCGTTGTGGCGGGTGCCGTCCAGACGTTGATGATCCCGGTGGCCAGCTGCAACGACGTGGTCTGCGTCAGTGCCGGCTCGACCCAGGCCAGGTCGGCGTCGGGTGAGCCGCCGATCCAGGCTGCGCCGTAGCCGAGCGACTCGATCTGAGCGGCCAGTCCCGGGGCGAGCGAGCGGGTCCCCAGCCACACGCCGTACCGGCCCAGCTCGGGTTTGAGTGAAACGGCGTCCGTCATCTTCGGTCCCCCACGCGTCGGCTCAAGAGCGGTTCAGTCCGAGCGGCCCCGCCAGTTCGGCCAGAGCCGACACCAGGTTGTCACCTTTGGTGAGGACTTGCACGGGCACGTGGTCAGCGCCGGCGTCGATGTGCTCGTTGAGTCGTGTCGCGATCGCCTGGGGGGTGCCGTAGGCTACTACCGCGTCGACGAGGCGGTCGCTGCCTGGCCGCCTGACTTCCTCGTCGGTGAAACCCAGCCGCTTCCAACTGTTGCGGTAATTGGCCAGGTTGAAATAAACATCCAACGCTTTGCGTCCGACCGCGCGCGCCTTCTCCGTGTCGGTGGTCAACACCACCTTGTGCTCGGGGGCCAGGAAAGTCGAGGCTCCGATCAGTTCGCGGGCCTGCGCGGTGTGTTCGGGGGTGGTGAGGTACGGATGCGCCCCGGCGGCGCGCTCGGCCGACAGCTTGAGGACTCGAGGACCCAGGGCCGCGACCACCCGTCGGTCGGCCGGCACCCCGTAGTCGTCGAGCCGGTCCAGGTACTCCACCAGCGCGTCATAGGGCTTGCGGTACTCGCCGTGCGCCTCGGGGTGGCCGACACCGATGCCCAGCAGGAAGCGGCCCGGATAGGCCTTGTCGATCCGGTGAAACGACTCGGCCACCGGCTTGGCGGCCGCGGTCCAGATGTTGACGATGCCGGTGGCCACCTGCAGCGTGGACGTCGCCGCCAGAATGGGTTCCACCCAGGCCAGCTCGGCAGCCGGCGAGCCACCCACCCAGACGGCGCCATAGCCGAGCGACTCGATATCTCTCGCTTGCTCGGGGGTGACGCCACGCCCGAAAGATCCGAACCGGCCCAGATCAGGTTTGCTGTCAGCAGAATCGGTCATGGTTGTCACCAACCTGTCCCGCGACGCCGCTATTCCTCTTGCGTGTTGAGGGCGTCATCTGAGGCCGGCGGAGTCTCCAACGGCAACAGCACGATGAACCGCGTTGCGCCGGGAACAGATTCCACCCGCAGATCCCCGCGGTGTTTCTTGACGACGATGTTGAACGCCAGATCCAGCCCGAGGCCGGTGCCTTCTCCGAACGGCTTGGTGGTGAAGAAGGGCTCGAAGATGTGTTCGCGAACGTCCTGGGGGATGCCGGGTCCGGTGTCGCAGATCTCGACTCGGACCATCTTGTCGCCCTCGCGGGCGGTGCGCAGCATCAGCGTGCCGCCGTCCTCGCGCATCGCGGCGATCGCGTTGTCGATGATGTTGGTCCATACTTGGTTGAGATCGCCTGGGTAACAAGGGATTTCGGGTAACGATCGGTCGAAGTCCTTGACCACCGTGATGGATTTCCGGTCTTTGCCGCCGTCCTTGCTGAACCGGTCGGCGAAAATCGCCAGCGTGCTGCGCAGCAGTTCGTGGATGTCGGCCACCTGGAACGAGGCGCGGTCCATCTGGGAATACTGTTTGGCGTCGGCGACCAACGCCGAGATCCGTTTGCTCGCTTCGCCGATTTGACTCATCAGCTGTTCGCTCTCGATGGTGTAGTGCAGCCACCGAATGGCCTCTTCCAGCGACGTCGAGGCGAGGTCGTCGGTAGCGGCGGACACTCTCTCCAGCCAGTCGATGTCGATGCCGCCCTCGACGAAGGCCGCTGCGATGTCCCAGCCGTCGCTGACGCCGTGGTCGTCCAGCCAGTCGCCGACCGCCTCCTCCTGGTCCGCGGTCTCCATCGGGCTCAGGTGCCGGGATGTCGACTTGGCAACCTGGTCGGCCACTTCCTGTTGTAACCGCACCAACGCGCTCAGCGCTTCGGGCGTCACCGTGCCGTCGGCGAGCATCACCAGTTTGCCGCGCATGCCGGCAATGCGGTCGCGCAACTCGGCGGCGGCTCGTGCGGTGGCCGCGGCCGGATTGTTCAGCTGGTGGGTCAGCCCGGCCGATAGCCGGCCGAGTGCCAGCAGTTTCTCCCGGTTGTCGATGATTCGCCGGGTCCGGTCGGTGCCCACGGCGATCCCGTCGAGCAAGTGGACGGCCATCGGGAACTGGTCCTTCATGAATTTCGCGAACACCGGTGCGTCCATTACGAAGAACTGGGACGGCTTGGTGACGTGTACCGATGCGTCATAGCTCTGCTGCGGCCTGCCGGTGAACGCCCGCCAGGCGCCGCAGTAGACGCCGCGCTGCGAGGTTCGGTTGGTCTCGATGTCTTGACCGGCGGAGAGCTTCGACATCGCCAGTTCACCCTCGATGAGGACATAGAAGCAGGTCGCCGGTGCACCCTCGACACACAGTGGTCCTGGCTCGTAGTGCTGAACGTGTCCGTTACTGCACAGCACCTCGAGCTGTTCGTCGGTGAGCGCTTCGAACAGGAACAGCGTGCGCAGCTCATCGGGCCGGCACCGCGTGGTCATGGCGCTGGGGCCCTCCTAACTCTCCGCCAGGTAGCGGTGCACCAGCATGACGGCCATCGAGCCTTCGCCGACTGCGGCCGCGACCCGTTTGGCGGATTCGGAGCGGACATCTCCGGCGACGAACACGCCGGGCACACTGGTCTCCAGGTGGTGGGGCGGCCGGTCCAGGGTCCAGCCGCACACGCTCCGCAGGTCCGGTCCGGTGAGGACGAAGCCGTGTTCGTCGCGGGCGAGCACCCCGTCGAGCCATTCGGTACGCGGTGCGGCGCCGATGAAGATGAACATCCGCCCGCAGCAGACGTCTTCGGTGTCACCGGTCCGGTTGTCTTGCAGCGTCAGCTTCTCGAGGTGGTCGGTGCCCGTCGCGCATTGGACTTCGGTGCAGGTGCGGACGTTGATCTTGGGATTCTGCTCGATCTGCTGGATCAGGTAATACGACATCGACGCCGCCAGCGACGGGGCGCGCACCACGATTGTCACCACCTTGGCCTCCCGCGACAGGTACATCGCGGCCTGGCCGGCCGAATTGGCCCCGCCGATGACGTACACGTCCTCGTCGTTGCATTCCGAGGCGATCGACGTGGCCGCCCCGTAGTACACGCCGCGGCCGGTCAGCTCGGCGCAGCCGGTAGCCTCCAGCTGCCGGTACGCCACGCCGGTGGCCAGGATGACCGCGTGCGCGTCGATGGAGCCGCCGTCGGCGAACCGGATCGTGCGTTTTGGTCCAATGATCTCCAGGGCAGTGGCCGTGCGTGCGGTGATCAGTTCAGCGCCGAACTTCTCCGCCTGTCTGCGTGCGCGATCCGCCAGTTGGCCGCCGGATACCCCGTCGGGAAAGCCGAGATAGTTTTCGATCCTCGAGCTCTGGCCGGCCTGCCCGCCCGTCGCAGTTGTCTCAATCAGCACCGTGCGCAGGCCTTCGGAAGCGCCGTAGACGGCGGCGGCCAGGCCCGCGGGCCCACCCCCGATGACGATCAGGTCGTAGAAGTCTTGTGACGGCGTCGTGGTCAGGCCCAGTGTGTCGGCCAATTCGGCGTTGCTTGGTTCGACGAGCGGGTCGCCGTGTTCGGTGACGACGACCGGGAGCCGCTTGCCGTCTTCGCCGGCGGCTTTCAGC
>NZ_JBARMY010000244.1:0-5149 GCF_049802695.1 Mycobacterium sp. | reverse complement strand
GTTGTCGACTCGCCGCAGTACAACTACTACGGCCCCCCGACTGAGGCGGCGCCGCAAGCGCCGCAGCGCCCGGCCATACACTCGTCGCCGTATCCCGAACTGTCGACCAGCACGCTGTTGCGACAGGTCAAGCCGCCGCCGTCAGAGGGGTGGCGCCGGTGGCTCTACGTTTTGTCGGGCGAACTGATCAACGTCGGGGAAAGCCCGCGGGTCAACCGGTACAACGACCTCGTGGTTCAGGTCAACCGGCCGTTGCGGGGCTGCTACCGGGTTGCGATGCTGTCGCTGAAGGGCGGCGTCGGCAAGACCACCATCACCGCCACGCTGGGCGCCACGTTCGCCTCCATTCGCGGTGACCGGGTGGTCGCGGTGGACGCCAACCCTGACCGCGGCACGCTGAGCCAGAAGGTGCCGTTGGAGACACCGGCCACCGTGCGGCATCTGCTGCGCGACGCCGAAGGCATCGAGCGTTACAGCGATGTTCGCAGCTACACCTCGCAGGGCTCGAGCCGGCTGGAAGTCCTGGCCTCGGAAAGCGACCCGGCGATGTCAGAGGCGTTCAGCGCCGAGGACTACACACGCACCCTGGAAATCCTCGAGCGGTACTACGGCCTGGTGCTCACAGATTGCGGGACAGGCCTGCTGCACTCGGCGATGTCGTCGGTGCTGTCCAAAGCCGACACCCTGATCGTGGTCAGCTCCGGCTCGATCGACGGCGCGCGCAGCGCCTCAGCGACGCTGGACTGGCTGGACGCGCACGGCCACGAAGACCTGGTGCGCAATTCGATCGCGGTCATCAACGCCGTGCGGCCCCGCTCCGGCAAAGTCGACATGCAGAAGGTGGTCGATCACTTCTCGCGGCGCTGCCGCGCGGTGCGACTGGTCCCGTTCGACCCGCATCTGGAAGAGGGCGCGGAGATCAGCTTGGAGCACTTGAGGCGGGAGACCCGCGAGGCGCTCATCGAGCTGGCCGCCGTGGTGGCTGACGGATTCCCGAGCGACGAGCGACGGTCCAACGCGGCTTTCATCTAACTGGACGGACGACCGCCTATCGCGGATTGTTGTCGCCGTGGCCTAACCGCCACAGAAAGTCAGGGTCGTCGTCCGGTCCGATGACCCGCGTCTTCGGTCGATTGACCTGCGAACGAACCGCGCGCCAGCCTAGGTAGATCAGAGTCCCCAGAACCAGGACGAGGAGCAGGTAGAGCACTCAACACCTCCTTGGTTCGAATATACCTGCGCCGTAGGCTCGAACTGTGTCGACAGGACCCAGTTCCAAAGGCGCTGCAGCCGTTTACATCGTGCTGTACGTGGTGGCCCGGTTGGCACTGGTCGCCGTGCTCAGCGCCGCCATCTACGGAATCGCTTGGCTGCTCGGTATTCACGAGTTTCCCCTGCCCGTCGCCTTACTGTTCGCGCTGGTGATCGCGATGCCGCTGGGCATGTGGCTGTTCGGCTCGATGCGCCGCCGGGCGACAGCTGCCTTGGCGAGCGCAAACGAGCGCCGCCGCCGCGACCGGGAGCAGCTTCAGGCCCGTCTGCGCGGTGAAATGCCGGCCGACGGGGAGTGATTTGAGCACAACTGCGCGGCGATCAGCGCACTGCTGGAAAAGGCTGCTTAGCGCATCCGGTCAGCGGCCGAAAGCCAATGCTGCCGCCACCGCCATCGACCACACCAACATGGTCAGCCCGGTGTCACGCAACACCGGTATCAATTCTCGTCGACCGCGGCCCGACCACACTGGCCTTGCGGCCCGAACCGCCAACGGTGCCGAGACCAGACCCGCCGCACACCACGGCGTCACGGCGATCAGTCCGAGCGTCAGCAGGCCGGCCACCAGCAGCAATCCGATGTAGAGCCGGCGCGTCCCGGCGTCGCCCAGCCGCACCGCCAGAGTGATCTTGCCGGCCTGCGCGTCAGTGGGGATGTCGCGCAGGTTGTTGGCGACCAGCACGGCCGACGACAACGCCCCCGTCGCCACCGCCAGCATCAGCCCCACCCGATCCGCCCGCAGTGCCTGGGTGAACTGGGTGCCCAGCACCGCGACGAGGCCGAAGAAGACGAACACCGCGAGCTCGCCAAAGCCTGCGTAGCCGTACGGTTTTGAGCCTCCGGTGTACAGCCAGGCCCCCGCGACGCACCCGATGCCCACCGCAATCAACCATGGTGCGCTGAACAGCGCCAGCACGAGACCGGCCACAGCGCCGACGGTCAGGCTCAGCACGGCCGCGGTCAGTACCGAACGCGGGGCCGCCAGCCGGGAACCCACCAGCCGCACTGGGCCGGCCCGGTTGTCGTCGGTGCCGCGGATGCCGTCGGAGTAGTCGTTGGCGAAGTTCACCCCGACGACAAACGCCACCGCAACGGTCAGCGCCAGAAGCGCCTTCCACCACACCGCTCCGTGCAACCACGCCGCCGCACCGGTACCGGCGACCACCGGCGCCACCGCGTTCGGCAGCGTCCGCGGCCGCGCACCCTCTATCCACTGCGCGAAACTGGCCACGCCCCGATCGTTCCACGACGCCATGCCCGACAATGAGTTGGTGCTCGCAGTGATCGGCGGAAGCGGCTTTTACACCTTCTTCGGTGCCGACGCCCGCACCGTCGAGGCGGACACCCCGTTCGGCGCGCCCAGCGCCCCGATCACGGTCGGCACCGTCGGCGGGCACGAGGTCGCATTCCTTCCGCGGCACGGCGCACGCCACGAATACTCGGCGCACACCGTGCCGTACCGGGCGAACATGTGGGCGCTGCGTGCGCTCGGGGTACGACGGGTTTTCGCGCCCTGCGCGGTGGGCAGCCTGACTCCCGACTTCGGGCCGGGCGCGGTGGTAGTGCCCGACCAGCTGGTGGACCGCACTCGCGGCCGCGCCGACACTTATTTCGACTCCGGCGGTGCGCATGCCGCCTTCGCCGACCCCTATTGCCCGACGCTTCGGTCGGCGGTCACCGGCAGGCCCGGCGTGGTCGACGGCGCCACCATGGTGGTGATTCAGGGGCCGCGGTTTTCCACCCGGGCGGAAAGCCGGTGGTTCGCATCCGCCGGCTTCACTTTGGTCAACATGACCGGCTACCCGGAGGCGGCGTTGGCCCGCGAACTCGACATGTGCTACGCCGCGGTCGCTTTGGTGACTGATCTGGACGCCGGCATCGACGTCGGTGGCGGAGTGAAAGCCGTTGACGTATTCGCCGAATTCGAGAAGAACATCGAGCCGTTCAAACGGCTGGTACACGAGGCGATCGCTCAGGTATCCGTCGAAAACACCTGCACGCACTGCCTTTCGCACATCGATGCCGAGCCACCGTTCGAGAAACCTTGAGCCATCCGTGCGGCGGCAGTTACCGCGGGCGTTCTCCAGACGTCGGCCCGCCGCCGGGCCGTTGGCGCGGATCCTGCTGCGACGGGTGGATTTTCGGCGCGCCGGTCGAAGGTTGCTGCCCGGGACGCTGCGATGTCGGGCCGAGGTTGCCCTGTCGCGAGCTGTCGGACCGAAAGATCTGAGGCGGCCCGACCGGTGGTTGTTGTCTGGCATCGTCGCGCCCGGCGCCGACGCGCATCCGGCTCGTCGGTTGCTCGGCCGAACGATGGATTCGCGGCGGCGGTGACGCCGGCCGTTGCGATCCGGCTGCCGGGCTTTGGGCTGCGCCGGCGCGCATCTGGGAGGTTCCGGCGTCCCAGCCGGCCGGAGGAAGGGCAGCCGACCGGCTCCGGTCGCCGGGCTGCGGCCGACGTTGAACGAAGCGCGCGGTGACAATTGCGACCGCCAGGATGCACAGCGCCAAGCCGCTGAGCGCGAGGTCGAATGTGCTGGTGATCTGTTGCGCTAGGTTGTTCCCGTAGACCGGGTTACCCGCCTCGGCAGACGTACCCGCGACCCGGGGCGCCAAGGCGATGCCTACGACGATGCGGGCGACAGTGAAAACCAGCAGAACTCCGCACAGTGACGAGATCACGGCGAGCGGAAGCGAACGGTTGAGCAAGTTGATGCGAAGCCAGACCGCAAGCACTGCGGTCACCACATCGAACGCCGCCATGGCCGCGCTGTCATACGGCGAACGCGACAGGTGCAGTACGGCCGCGACGATCACGTCCGTCGCTCGCATCAAGACCGAGGCCGCGCACCAAATCGCAATGAGCAGCAACCCTTTTCGGGCCGCTGCCCGCCAGACACCCCGGTCGATCTGATGGGTGGTGACCACTCTGAGCAAGGTCAGCGGTGCAAATATGGCCGCCGCCGCCACCCATGGCAGATATCCCTCGAAGCCCACCCCGGCTGTTGAGGTGTTCTGCGCGATGCCGTGGAATCCGTCGATCTCGCGGCCGAAGGGAAGAAACCAGACGACAACCCCGGCCACCAGAGTGGACGCGCCCAGCGCAATGGTTGCGAGCCGCGACGACCTGCTGTGGCCTTGCAGGACCCAGCGGGAGGCGACGACGACGGCGGCAAAAGTCACGAGGCCGTACACCACCGCGGTCGCGATGATCGACACATGTTGGGTGCCGAAGCCGGCTGAGCCGGGCAGGGCGGCTTTCACTCGCCAGAACAGATTGAACAAAACGGACAGCGCCGCAAGGGCTATCGACACGTAGCCGACAATCTGGGCCGACAGCAACCACTTTCGGAAGCCGTCGTCGTCAGCTGCGGTGCCGGTGAGCGCAGGTTGGGCACTCAACAGTGCGCCGCCCAGCCCAAGCCACGCGCCCGGGCCGATACCGCCCGGCACATTGGCGCTGCCACCGTATCGCACCGTCTGCACGACGTCGAATGCCACAAAGCCCGCCACCAGGAGCAGGTAAGGGGCGTTGAGCCCCAGCCGGAGCCGGCCGGTCACCGGGCTCGTCTTCCTCGCAAGATTGACGGCGACGGCCAGCAGAGACAGCACGGTCGCCGTCGCGAGCAGCGCGAACAGCATGCCGTTGCTGTGCGGGATACCGATGCCGAAATACAGGTTGAAGGGGAAGAGGGGCGCAATGAACAACAAAACCGCGGCGACGATGTCGCGGCCGGTATTCCACCGCCTCGCCGAGGCTCTGGGCGCCGCGGCTGGTTCTGCTTGCCTTGGTTCGCGCGGAGGTGGGCGGTGAGGATCGACACGGCCCGCTTGCTGCCCGCGTCTGAAGCGGTCGGTAGCTGTTTCGTCGCGCCC
>NZ_JBARMY010000243.1:0-4591 GCF_049802695.1 Mycobacterium sp. | reverse complement strand
GCCTGCCGCGTCGAGGTCGGCCAGATGCCGGGGCGGCAACGCGCGGCGCGGAGCCTCGAAGATTATTTGTTGCGTCATGATCACTGTCCAGTGTGACGTGCTTTGCTTCCGAGAGGCCAGGAGTTCGGTTACCGCACCCTGTCGCTGAAGTCGGTCCGGGCCAGCGGGGTGCTGCAGGTCCGCTGAGCGGCAGCACCGCCCAAATCAGGCCAGCAGCGCCAGGACGATCCAGCCCATGGCCGCCGCGGGCAGGTATCCGTCAAACCGGTCCAGCACACCGCCGTGACCGGGTATCAGGCTGCCCATGTCCTTGATGCCCAGGTCGCGTTTGACTTGGGATTCCACCAGGTCGCCGAGCGTTGCGGTGACGACCACGACCACGCCCAGCGACGCGCCCACCCAGATCGGCTTGTGCGCCAGCAACGTCACGCCCAGCACTGTGGCGGTGATCCCGAGCAGCAGTGAGCCGACCAGACCCTCCCAGGACTTCCGTGGGCTGATGGTGGGCACCATCGGATGCCTGCCGATCAGCACACCGAGGGCGTAACCACCGACGTCGGAGCAAACCGTTCCCGCCGCCACCGAGAACGCGAAGTCGTGACCGTGCGCGGGATAGATCAGCAATGCGGCGAACGAGGCGAACAACGGCACCCAGACGGCCAGGAAGATCGACGCCGAAACGTCGCGCAGGTAGTTGGTCGGGGCGGCGGTCTCTGAATCGTGCGCTGCCCGCCTGCCGTGCGGACTGATCAGCCGCCAGATCATGATGATCACGACGGTGCCCCCGAAGCCGCCCAGCGCTCCGTGGACATTGAACGGTGCGGTCAGCCAGATCATGGCCTGGCCACCGACGACCAGCGGGATGACCGGAATGACGTACCCGGCAGCACCCAACCGGCGCGCCACCTCCAAGGTGCCCAGCAGCGCGCCGGCCGCCAGGATCGCGACGTACCCCCACGGCTTGTGCCATAGCAGGCTGGCGGCGACCAGGCCGGCCATGACGGCGCCCACGACGATCGCCACCGGCAGGTTGCGTCCGGTCCGCGACGTCTTCGCCGCATCGGCCGGCGAATTCGCACCTCGCGCCGGTTTTTCGGGCGGTTTACCTGCGGCGGTATCGGTGTGTGCCACGGACGTTACGCTGAGCGGTCGTCAGACCTCCAGCAACTCGCCTTCCTTGTGCTTGACCAGGTCGTCGATCTGGGTGACGTACTGGTGCGTGGTCTTTTCGAGGTCCTTCTCGGCGCGGCCCACCTCGTCCTCGCCGGCCTCTCCCTCCTTGCGGATTCGGCCCAGCTCCTCCATCGCTTTACGCCGGATGTTGCGCACTGAGACTCGGGCTTCCTCGCCCTTGTGCTTGGCCTGCTTGACCAGGTCGCGACGACGTTCTTCGGTCAACTGCGGCACGGCCACCCGGATGAGGGTGCCGTCGTTGGTCGGATTGAGCCCGAGGTCGGAGTTGCGGATCGCGGTTTCGATGGCATGCAGCTGGCTGGTTTCGTAGGGCTTGATCACCACAAGACGTGCTTCGGGAACATTGATGCTGGCCAGTTGAGTAATCGGGGTGGCCGACCCGTAGTAGTCGATGACGATCCGGGAGAACATGCCGGGGTTGGCCCGTCCGGTGCGGATGGTGGCCAGGTCGTCGCGCGCCACCGACACGGCTTTTTCCATTCGCTCTTCGGCCTCGAACAGCGTCTCGTCGATCATGTCCGCCGCTCCTCTGCATCGTCACCGGCTGTACCCACTACGCCCTCCCGTTCGACACCAGTGTGCCGATTTTCTCACCTGAGACCGCGCGGGCGATATTCCCATCGGTCAGCAAGTTGAACACCAGGATCGGCATGCCATTGTCCATACACAGGCTGAACGCCGTCGCGTCGGCCACTCGCAGCCCCCGGTCGATGACGTCCCGATGGCTGATGGCGGTGAGCATTTCCGCGTTCGGGTTCACTCGCGGATCTTCGGTGAACACCCCGTCGACCGCTTTGGCCATCAACACCACATCGGCGCCGATCTCCAGCGCCCGCTGAGCAGCCGTCGTGTCGGTGGAGAAGTAGGGCAGACCCATACCGGCCCCGAAAATCACCACGCGCCCCTTCTCCAGATGCCGGCGAGCGCGCAGCGGAATGTAAGGCTCGGCCACCTGCCCCATCGTGATCGCCGTTTGCACCCTGGTGGCGATACCCTCCTTCTCTAAAAAGTCTTGCAGCGCAAGGCTGTTCATGACCGTTCCGAGCATCCCCATGTAGTCCGAGCGAGTGCGTTCCATGCCGCGCTGCTGCAGCTGCGCGCCGCGGAAGAAGTTGCCGCCGCCGATGACGACGGCGACCTGCACGCCGCTGCGGACGACTTCGGCGATCTGGCGGGCGACCAGGGCCACCACGTCGGGGTCCAGCCCCACCTGTCCGCCGCCGAACATCTCCCCGCCGAGCTTCAGCAACACCCGTGAGTATTTGGGCCGACTCGGCACCGGCGCGCCGCTATGCCCACGGTCGGTCTGGGGTCCCTTAACGCCATCGGTGCTGATCGGCTCCGGCTCGGTCATCAGACTCCTCGCATGACTGCGCCATCCCGGCTGTCAGCCCGGACGGCAGCTCCATCCTGCCTTACGGCCGCACCGGAGGTAGCTGTAGTCCGGATTACTGCGCCGAACGTGTCATCGCCGATAACCGGCGGCGGATCCGCGCTCGGACCCAAACCTAGTAACCGTCGGCTGTTCCGTTGCCTAAATAAGCGAGTTGCGCGGCGACCACTAATTCCCGGCTGAGAATGTTGCGGGTGTCCACGACAACAGCACCGCCCTCGGCGCAGCGGGCAATCGATTCCCAGTCGAGTTCGTTGAACTCCGGCCATTCAGTGAGCACCAGGATGGCGTCGGCGTCTTTGGCCGCGACGTAGGGATCGCGAGTGGTGGCGACCGGTACCCGACGGGTGTCGATGACGTCGAGGCGCGGATCGTATGCGGTCACCTGAGCGCCGACGGACTTGAGGGCTGCACAAACCGCAATGGCCGGCGAATCCCGGACGTCGCTGGTGGCAGCTTTGAACGTGAGACCGAGGGCGGCGACTTTCAGCTCGTCGAGCGGACGGTCGAGCACCCGGCGCAGCGTGTCCACGATGCGCCCGGCCTGTGCGCCGTTGGTGCGCCGCGCCGAGTCGACCTCCCGCAATGCGGTGTCGTGCGCCCTGCCGGTATGCAACAGCGCGGCGGTGTCCTTCGGCAGGCACGACCCACCCCAACCGGGACCGGGTGCCAGGAAATGCCGGCCGATCCGCTCGTCGGCGCCCATGCAGCCGGTGACGTCACCGATGTCCGCGCCGACCCGGCTGCACAGCTGGGCGAGCGAGTTGACGAACGACAGCTTGACCGCCAGGAACGCGTTGCTTGCGTACTTGGCCAGCTCAGCGCTTTCCAGGCTCATCAGCAAGACGTTGTCAGTGTCGCCCTCGTAGAGCTTGGCGACCCGGGCAGCAGCGTCTTCGCCGTCGTCGGTGTCCGGTAAAGCGCCGACGACCACCCGCTCAGGGTGTTGGAAATCGTGCAGGGCATGCCCCTCCCGGAGAAACTCCGGGTTGGCCACGGTGTGAATGCCTCCGGCGCGCAGGGTTTCGCTGAGCCGGCGGCAGGTGCCGACCGGAACCGTCGACTTCACCGCCACCACCGTTCCAGGTCGCATCACGTCGCTCAGTTCGGCCACTGCGCGGTCGACCGCGCGCAGGTCGGCGCTGCCGTCGACGTTGGTTGGGGTAGGAACGCAGACGAATACGATGTCGCAGTCGGCGAGCGACCGGTAGTCCGACGTAAAGCGCAGCGTGTCCCGCTGCAGCCCGGTAGCCAGCAGGTCGTCCATCTCCGGCTCGTCGATCACGGCCCGGCCGCGGCTCAACTCGGCGACCCGGGCGGGGTCGGTGTCCACGCACACGGTGTCGACGCCTTTGACGGCCAGGCACACTGCGCTGGTCAGGCCGACGTAGCCGGCGCCGACCACGCCTACCTTGCTTCGGGGTGCGGCGCTCATGCGCATTCCGCGAGAACCTGGCGGGTGGCGTCGAGGACTTGCGCAGAGCTGATCAGCAGCAGCCCACGATCCGGGCGCTGCCCGTGCGGGTCACCGGAGATGCCCGCCCACATCGTGACGTGCCGGCCGTCACCGCGCGGCCCCCACCGGCTGGGTGGGGTCGGTCCGAACAAGAGCACCGACGGCGTGCCGGTGGCGGTGGCGATGTGCGCCACACCGGTATCACCGCAGACCAGCAGCCGGCAATCGCTGACCAGTGCCACCATCCCGAGAACGTCGAGTTGTCCGGCCAGCACTGAGGTTTCGGGCAGGCCCGCTTCCGCGGCGATGGCGTCCGCGAGCGGCTTCTCGGCGGCCGACCCGGTCAGCACCACGCGGTGGCCGGCCGTACTGAGCGCTGCGGCCACCACGGCGAAGCGGTCAGCGGGCCAGCGGCGTGACGGGGCGGCCGCCCCCGGGTGAATGACGACGACGCCGTCGCGGCGCGGGTATCCGGGCGGACGGCTCAGCGCGAGATCTGCTGTGTCACAAGTGATGCCGGCTGCACCCAGGAGTGCAAACCACCGGTC
>NZ_JBARMY010000242.1:0-21826 GCF_049802695.1 Mycobacterium sp. | reverse complement strand
GCCGGGCTCGCGGCGCGGCGCCGAAGGCTTTCCGCTGCGCGGTCGTACGCGGCGCGCCGCCGTCGACTCCGACGATTTACCGGCAGCGCTGTCCCGCTGACGGTCACGATCACTGCCGCGGCGCGCCGCCGTTTCGCGTTCTGCTTTCATGATCGCCCCTTCTGGTCGCTGCCCGGTGCCACTCGTTGCACAGCCCGCAGCCGCACTGCGGCACTGCGCGGATTGCGATCGATCTCCAGAGAATCAGCGCGCTCGGCACCGCGGGTCAGCGACCTGAATCTCGGCTCGTGACCGGGCAATTCGATCGGCAGACCCACCGGGGTGCGAGAAGAGACCGCGTCCGCGAATACGTTTTTGACGAAGCGGTCCTCCAGCGACTGGTAGGCCAGCACCGCGAGGCGCCCACCGACGGCCAGCGCATCGAGCGCGGCGGGCAGCGCCGTGTGTAGTGAGTCCAGCTCGCCATTGACCGCGATGCGCAGTGCCTGAAAGGTGCGTTTGGCCGGGTGTCCTCCCGTGCGCCGGGCCGGCGCCGGAATCGCTTGGTAAAGCAAGTCGACCAGCTCACCGGTCGTGCTGAACGGGGTATGCGCGCGGCGGCGGACGACATGCGCGGCGATGCGGCGGGCAAATTTCTCTTCGCCGTACCTGTGCAGGATTCCCGCCAGCGCCGCCTGGTCGTAACTGTTCAGGATCTCGGCGGCGGTCAGCGGCGAGCCGGTGTCCATCCGCATGTCCAGCGGAGCGTCGTGGGCGTAGGAGAAACCGCGCTCGACCGAATCGAGCTGCATGGACGACACGCCGAGATCGAAGAGCAGACCGTCGATCGAACCCGTCGCGGCGACGCCCAATTCGGTTAACGCCGAGGTGATCCCGTCATAGCGGGTGTGTACCAGCGTTACCCGGCCGGCGAACCGGGCCAGCCGGGCGCCGGCGATCTCGAGGGCGCTGGAATCGCGGTCCAAGCCGATCAGCCGCAGCCCGGGTAGCGCGGTCAGCAAACGCTCCGCGTGCCCACCGGCGCCGACGGTGGCGTCGACCAGCAGTGCGCCCGATCCGTCGGACGCCTGCCGGGTGAGCGCCGGGGTGAGCAGGGTGACGCAGCGGTCGAGCAGGACTGGGATATGACCGAATTCGCCTGTGGCGTCAGGCACCACTACACCTTTCCGCCGAGAAATCCGGGGCCAGACCGGAGGAGCCCCTGCATCGAGGTCCCTGTCCGAGATCGCGAACCTGGCGCTGGGGAAGTACGTCAGGGTCGGTTCGGGCAGAGGCCACGGTGCACGGGCATGCGCCTCAGATGATGTCGCCGAGTGTTTCATCGCTGGCCGCGGAGAAGTTCTCTTCGTGGGTCTCCCGGTATTCCTGCCAAGCCCGGGCGTCCCAGATCTCGAGGTAGTCGACCGATCCGATCACCACGCAGTCCTTGGAGAGGTTGGCGTAGCGGCGATGGTCGGCAGACAGCGTGATCCGTCCCTGGGCGTCAGGGTGCTGTTCGTCGGTGCCGGCGGCGAGATTACGGAGAAACGCGCGCGCTCCGGGATTGCTTCGGGATGCCTTGCTGGCCCGGCGGGCCAGCTGTTCGAACTCTGCTCGTGGGTAGACAGCCAAGCTGTGGTCTTGACTTTTGGTGACCATCAACCCTCCTGCCAGCGCGTCGCGGAATTTGGCGGGCAGCGTCAGCCGCCCCTTGTCGTCGAGCTTGGGCGTGTAGGTGCCGAGAAACATCGCGCCACCTTCCGCCCGGGCCGCGGAGCCTTACCCCTCCGCTGTGCACCACAATACCCCACATTCCCCCACTTCGTGCCATTTGCTGTGGGTCGTTTGTGCCGATCCCCCACTGGGGTGTTCGACTCCGCCGAATGACGGTCGCCCACACCGGTGGCGGACGACAGAAAGAGCCAGCTCAACGGTCTATTAGCGTTGGTGGGGCGTTGTGGGGCACCTCAGCCCAGTGCCGGTGCAGTCAACCGGCTGATCGACGCTGCACCCGGGGTATCGACACGGCAGGCCGGTCGAGCCGAGCCGACGGAGCACCACCTGACCGCAGAGTCGGCGCAGGTGGAGCGCCTTATCGGGCCGGTGAATGAAAAACGGGGCAGCCGAAGCTACCCCGTGATGCTCGTCGAGCGTCTATTCCTCGAAACGGCGACGGAACCGGTCCTCCATCCGGCTGGTGAAAGACCCGCCACCACCCTTGGGGCGGCGCTGACGCGCTTGCGAGCCCGGACCCGACCGATCCCGCCGGCCCGACAACCGGGGGCCGGTGATCGCGTAGACGACACCGCCGAACATCACCACGAATCCCAGGACGGAAAGGATGGGAAAGCCCGCGATCATGGTGGCTTTAAAGGCCACTCCGGCGACCAGCATGCCCAGTCCAATCACGAACAGCGCCGCGCCCTGCAGTCGCCGACGCGCGGTCGGCGCGCGCAATCCACCGCCACGGACACTGGAAGCGAACTTGGGGTCCTCGGCATAGAGAGCGCTCTCGATCTGGTCAAGCATTCTCTGCTCATGATCGGAGAGTGGCATTCGTCCCTCCTTGCCGAAAGGCTCTCACGTGACTACCCGTACGTGGCTGCCCGTTTTATGGGCAACTAACACAGATGATACGAGGTCAAGGTGCGCCGTACCACCGGTTCGGTTGCCGATTCTAGCCCGGCCGGCGACGCGGGTCGGAAGACCCGAGGCGGGGGCCCCCCAGCCGCGAAGCGGCGAGGGGGCGACAGCGGCCATCGAACGAGCCGGCGGACAACACCGTCGCGGTATTGCCGGAACCCGATAATGGGAATTGAAGCCGCAGCACATCATCGAGGCGAGGAGGACACCGCGAGTTGGCGACATTCCTCATCGATCTGCTGCCTCAGGACATGCAGCTCCGTCTCGGTGACGCCCTAGGCGTCTACGTCGACGCGATGCAGTACCCGCGCGGCACGGAGAACCAGCGCGCCGCCATGTGGCTGGAGCACACCCGTCGCCGAGGTTGGCAGGCCGTGGCAGCCGTGGAAGCTGAGTGCGGCGACGACGAACTGCCGCCGGCCGCCGAACTGACGAAAGCGCGCATGCTCGGCGTGGCCTACGGCTATTGCGGCGCGCCCGATCAATGGTGGCAGCAGCAGGTGGTTCTCGGCTTGCAACGAGGCGGCTTCGACCGCCCGCAGATCGTCGAATTGATGGCCAGCTACTTCGAGTTGACCGAACTGCACATTCATCCGCGGGCGCAGGGTCGCGGGCTCGGCGAGGCGCTGGCGCGCCGCTTGCTGGCCGCACGCGGTGAGGCAAATGTGCTGCTCTCCACACCGGAAAGCAATGGCGAAGACAATCGGGCCTGGCGGTTGTACCGGCGGCTGGGCTTCACCGACATCATCCGCGGTTACCACTTCGCCGGTGACCCAAGACCGTTCGCCATTCTGGGTCGCGCACTACCGCTCCAACCTGATGGCGGCGACCCGCTTCCCCCGGCTTCCAGCCGCGCTCGCGATCGCCGCGAGCCCTGAGCCGGAACGGGTTCGCCGAGGGCAGACAGCCGGACCGCCGGCCGGTTCTGGCACGATGACGTGGTGCAAGCCAGGTTCAAGCCGCTGTCGACCGGACCGATCCGTCGTCGCCGGTTGCTGGTGATTGCGCTGCTGCTGGTGGTGGTGCCGTTAGCCGCCGGCTGCGTGCGGATCCGAGCGTCGATCACGATCTCTCCTGACGATCTGGTGTCCGGGGAGATCATCGCCGCGGCGAAGCCACGCAACGACAAGGACAACGGACCGCAGCTGGACCCCAACCTGCCGTTCAGCCAGAAAGTGGCGATCTCGAAGTACGAAGCCGACGGCTATGTGGGCTCCCAGGCGGTGTTCTCCGATCTGACCTTCGCCGAACTGCCGCAGTTGGCGCAGATGAATCCCGACGCCAACGGCGTCAGCCTCGGGCTGCGCCGAGCCGGCAATCTGGTGATCCTGGAGGGTCGGGCGGACCTGACGTCGCTGACTGACGCCGACGCTGACGTCGAACTCAGCGTCGCCTTCCCCGGTGCGGTGAGCTCGACCAACGGGACACGTGTCGACCCGAACGTTGTCCAGTGGAAGCTCAAGCCCGGCGGGGTCAGCACGATGTCGGCGCAGGCGCACTACACCGATCCCAGTACCCGTTCGTTCAACAACGCCGCGATGTGGCTGGGCATTTCGTCGTTCGTGGTTGCCGGAGTGGTGGCGCTACTGGCGTGGCTGGGGCGGGACCGCTCGCCGCGGCTGACGCCCGGCGATCAACCTGAGAGGCGGCCGCTGCACAAACGGGTCGTTACCTACCTCGAGGACCGGCTAACCTGACTCGGCCGGCACGCTGCTCGGCGACCAGTAGGCCAGCAGCTCGGCGAAGGTGTCGAAAGCCGGCCGGGAATTGCCGTAAGTCGCCTCGAGGTGAATGCTCAGCGGGTAGCCGAGGTCCGCGACACCGTCAATCACTCGCTTGTACAGGTCGACCATCAGCCGGCGCTTGTCCGCGGGTTCGCTGCCGGCCAGTTTCCTGACGAACGCCTGCTCTTCTGCCACCGCCGCGTTGCCCGGGTCCTGGATCAGCCAATTGATCAGTCCGACCCGGCTCTCCACCTTCGGCACGAACCCGAACGACAGCAGGATCTCCGGCCGGTGATCGGAGTTTTCGGCGAATTCGGCTAGAAAGCCCACGATGGTGTCGGAATACAACAGCTGAGTCAGGGCGAAGTTCGCCCCCTGATCACATTTGAAGTTGAAGCGGCCCTGCTCGCCTGCCCGGGTCGGGATCATGATGGCCCCGCGGTTGGGCACCAGGTCGCGATAGATCGACAGCGCATCGGTCGGCGCCACACCGGACCCCTCACCGTCGTTCATGGTGCGCGGCACTCCGACGAAGACGATGCCCTCGATCCCGGCGGCGGTCAGGTCGGTGAGCCGCTCCCGCAGCGAAGGCTCGTCGGAGAAGGCGGTGACCTGAGTACACAACCCGCGCACGCCGGGCAGCTGCGGTTTGATCGCCGTCCAGAACTCCAGCACGTCCAGTTTCGGCTTCATTTGGACGGGCCGGTCGTCATCCTCGGCGATGATGCCCGGAATCATCACGTGCCGGATCAGGTGGTTGAGCCCGGAGTCGGCGGAGAACCGCAGCACCTTCTGCGCCTCTTCGGTCGCCTGCTCCAAACCGCGGTCCGCGTTCGGCGGCACCAGTTCGAGGGCGATGGTGTTCAGGCTCACGGGCTGTTCCGCATCGACGACTTCCTCCAGGCCTTCCAAGTCTCGGGACGTGACCGGCGAAACGAAATCTTCTTGCCGACCGCACGGATGCTAACGTCCGCGGAGACTGTGTCGCTGCCCGGGCGAACTGGGCGCAGCTACCTCGACAGCATAATTGGGAGAAAGTGAGACCGTCGAAGCAACCGGATGTAAGCAGATTGACCTGCGACAACCTTGGTTACCCGGTCGGCTTCTACCATCTACGCTGAGTGCACTGGCCCGATCCGGCCGGAACGTGATGAAAGCGGGACACGCGAAGCAGAAAGGGGCGCCGCGCTGAGCGTCGAGGCAGCGGCAACCGTCGAGTTGGCCGGCGCTATCACCGAACACCTGCGGACCTATCTGCGTGATCGCCGCCAAGGCGCTGCGTACATCAGCGTTGGAGGCGGCGAGTACGACGGGCTGATCGGCGGCCTCGAGGAGTTCGTGCTCAGCGGAGGCAAGCGGCTGCGGCCGGTGTTCGCCTACTGGGGCTGGCGCGCCGTCGCCACCGAGGACCCCAACGCCGACGTGCTGCTGTTGTTCGCCGCGCTGGAACTGCTGCACGCCTGCGCGCTGGTGCACGACGACGTCATCGACTGCTCGGCCACTCGTCGCGGCAGGCCGACCACGCACATCAAGTACGCGGAGTTGCACCGGGGCCGGCGCTGGCAGGGCTCGGCGGATCAGTTCGGCTTGTCGGCGGCCATCCTGCTCGGCGACCTGGCGCTGTCCTGGGCTGACGACATCGTCGCTGACGTCGACCTGCCGCCGGATGCCCACCGCCGCGTCCGCCGGGTGTGGGCCGACATCCGCACCGAGGTGTTGGGTGGGCAGTACCTCGACATCGTCGCCGAGGCCAGCGGGGCTGAGTCGATCGGATCGGCGATGACGGTCAACATGTACAAGACGGCCTCCTACACCGTTTCGCGGCCGCTGCAGCTCGGAGCAGCCGCTGCCGCGGATCGCGCCGATGTTCACGCCGCCTTCCAACAGATCGGTACAGACTTAGGTGTGGCGTTCCAGCTGCGCGACGACGTCCTCGGGGTGTTCGGGGACCCGGCGGTCACCGGCAAGCCGTCCGGTGACGACTTGCGATCCGGAAAGCGCACCGTGCTGGTCGCCGAAGCGGTGCAACTGGCCGATGCCTCGGACCCGGAGACGGCCGGCTTGTTGCGCGGCTCGATGGGCACCGATCTCACCGACGCGCAAGTGCGTGAGTTGTGCGCGGTCATCGAGGACGTGGGTGCACTGGCCGCGGTCGAGGATCAGATTGCGCGGCTGACCCGGCAGGCGCTGGACACGCTGGCCGGCGCACCGATCAATGCGTCCGCCAAGGCGGGGCTGTCCGAATTGGCCCGGCTGGCCGCGAACAGGTCAGCCTGAACGCATGTCCACCCCGACGCCCACACCCACGGCGCATCCCGGTAACGCTGTCGCGGAGCGCGTATCGCGGCTGCGTGAATTCACCGCGGCACCCGAGGCCCGTCCGGCGCTGCAGGGTTTCCTGGGCGCGGTGCTGATCACTGCGGGCGGTTTGGGAGCCGGCAGCACCAAGCAGCACGACCCGTTGCTGGAGTCGCTGCAGCTGTCCTGGCTGCGCTTCGGCCACGGGCTGGTGCTGTCGTCGTTACTGCTGTGGCTGGGCGTCGGCTTGATGCTGACCGCATGGTGGCGGCTGGGCCGCCGGGTGATCGCCGGCACGGCAACCGAATACACCATGGTGGCCACCACCGGCTTCTGGCTGACGCCGCTTCTGCTCTCGGTGCCGGTGTTCAGCCGCGACACCTATTCATATTTAGCCCAGGGTGCCCTGCTGCGCGACGGACTGGACCCCTATGTGGCCACTCCGGTCGACGACCCCAATCCATTGCTGGACAACGTGAGCCCGATTTGGACGATCACCACCGCCCCCTACGGTCCGGCGTTCATTCTGGTCGCCCGCTTCATCACAATGCTGGTCGGCGACCACGTGATCGCGGGAACCATGCTGCTGCGGTTGTGCATGCTGCCCGGACTGGCCCTGCTGATCTGGGCGGCTCCCCGGATCGCCCGGCATCTGGGCGCCGACGGTCCGGCCGCACTGTGGATCTGCGTGCTCAATCCGCTGGTCATCATCCACTTGATGGGCGGAGTGCACAACGAGATGCTGATGGTGGGCGTGATGGCGGCCGGGATCGCTTTGGCTTTCGAGCGTCATCCCGTCGCCGGTGCGGCGCTCATCGCGGTGGCGGCGGCGGTCAAGGTAACGGCTGCGATCGCGCTGCCGTTCCTGGTCTGGGTGTGGATGCGTCAGCTGCGCGACCGGCGCGACTACCGGCCACCGGCGGCGTTCGCAGCAGCCGGTGCGGCGTCGGTACTGATCTTCGTCGCCGTGTTCGCGGCGTTGTCCGCGGTCGCCGGAGTGGGCCTGGGCTGGCTGACGGCGCTCGCCGGCTCGGTCAAGATCATCAACTGGCTCACGGTGCCGACGGCGACGGCCAACCTGATCCACGCCCTCGGCGGATGGTTCTTCCCGGTCAACTTCTACGCCGTTCTGCAGGTCACCCGGATCGTGGGCATCGCGATCATCGCCGTCGCGCTGCCCGCGCTGTGGTGGCGTTTCCGCGGCGACGACCGCGCCGCACTGACCGGGACCGCGTGGGCGATGCTGGTGGTGGTGTTGTTCGTGCCCGCCGCGCTGCCGTGGTACTACAGCTGGCCGCTGGCAGTCGTTGCGCCGCTCGCGCAGTCGCGGGCGGCGATGGCGGCGATCGCCGCCTTCTCGACGTGGATCATGGTGATCTTCCGGCCCGACGGAGCACACGGAATGTACTCCTGGCTACACGTCGGCCTGGCGACCGCGGCGGCGGCCCTTGCGTGGTACATGCTGTACCGGGCGCCCAGCCGACCGGAAGTCGCTGTCGCACCGGTCAATACGCCATAGCCTGCGCGCGCCGCAGGACTTCGCGCGCCTGGTGGGCGTGCAGCGCGTCAACCGGTCGGGCATTGCTCGCCGCGTCGCGTGTCCCGTCGCGGGTAATGGTCAGTGACGGGTCGGGGGTGAACAGCCAGCGGATGATCTCCGTCTCGTGGTACCCGCCGTCGTGCAGGACGACCAACAGGCCGGGCAGACTCTTGACCACCTCACCGGAGTCGGTGAAGAACAGCTGGGGCACTACCACTTCGCCGGCACGCCGCACCCCCACCAGCTGACCTTCCCGCAGCTGCTGATGCACCTTGGTGACCGGCACACCGAGCAGGTCGGCAACCCGCCGCAGATCGTAGGTGGGCTCGTGCGGGTCGAGAACGTCGTCGCCGGCCGGGATGCTGCTCACCGCGCCAAGTCTAGAACTGCCGGAACTTCGCCAGCGCAGCTTTTCCCGTTGGTCCGCGCCGCCCACTTACCATGGCCCCGTGGTGTCGGATGCGCTGGTGGGCGCAATACTGGACGACCGGTACCGGGTGGGGCCCGCCATCGCCGCCGGTGGCACCTCGACGGTGTACCGCGGTCTGGACATGCGGCTGGACCGTCCGGTGGCGCTGAAAGTGATGGATTCCCGCTACGCCGGTGACGAGCAGTTTTTGACCCGCTTCCAGATGGAAGCCCGAACCGTGGCACGGCTGAAGGATTCCGGGCTGGTCGCCGTCTACGACCAGGGGCTGGACGCGCGGCACCCCTACCTGGTGATGGAGCTGATCGAAGGCGGCACACTGCGCGAGCTGCTGACCGAACGCGGCCCGATGCCGCCACACGCCGTCGTCGCGGTGCTCCGCCCCGTCCTGAGCGGGCTGGCCGCCGCGCACCGCGCCGGTCTGGTGCACCGCGACGTCAAACCGGAGAACATCCTGATCTCAGACGACGGCGAGGTGAAGATCGCCGACTTCGGCCTGGTCCGCGCGGTCGCCGCCGCCAAGATCACCTCCAGCAGCGTCATACTCGGCACCGCGGCATATCTGTCGCCGGAGCAGGTCCGCGATGGAGACGCCAGCCCCCGCAGCGACGTGTATGCCGTTGGGATAGTCGTTTACGAGCTGCTGACCGGCCATACCCCGTTCTCCGGCGATTCGGCTCTATCGGTCGCCTACCAACGGTTGGACACCGACGTCCCGCCGCCGGGCAGCGCGATCGCGGGAGTGCCGGCGCAATTCGACGAGTTGGTCGAGTGCGCGGCGGCACGCGACCCGGCCGACCGATACGCCGACGCGCTGGAGATGCGCGCCGAGCTCGACGCGATCGCCGAGGAGTTGGATCTGCCCCGCATCCGGGTGCCGGCACCGCAGGAGTCTGCCCAGCACCGGTCGACCGCGCGATATCCCAGCCCTACCGATGAAGGTAGAACTACCGATCATCGTCCGCCGCCGGTCACCGGCCCCCCGGTACGCCACCCCACCCGTCAGCTCTCCCGACAGTGGGTCGAGGAACCCGAACCGGTAACCGGCGACGACGAATACCAGCCAGAGTCAGCCACATTCGCGGGAATCGACATCAGCGAGTTCATCTGGGCGCGTCAGCGCGCCCGGCGCATGTTGGTGGTCTGGCTGGCTGTCGTGCTGGCGTTCACCGGCCTCGTCGCCGCCGCGGCCTGGACGATCGGCAGCAATCTGAGCGGACTGCTCTAGCCGCCGCGCGAACGTGCGTGGTTGTACATCCACCCGCGGCGTGTCGTGGACAAACACGCACGCTCGGCGCGCGGTACGGGTCAGTCGCGGGTTAGTCGCGCAGCATCTCCGCGACCAGAAACGCCAGCTCCAGCGATTGCTGAGTGTTCAGCCGGGGATCGCAGGCCGTCTCGTATCGGCCGGCCAAATCGGTGTCTGAGATGTCTTGCGCCCCACCGAGACACTCAGTGACGTTCTCGCCGGTGATCTCGACGTGGATACCGCCCGGGTAGGTGCCCAATGCGCGGTGAACCTCGAAGAAGCCCTGCACTTCGTCGACGATGCGGTCGAAATGGCGGGTTTTGTACCCGGTCGATGATTCGTGGGTGTTGCCGTGCATCGGATCGCACTGCCAGACCACCTGATGACCGGTCGCTTGCACCTTCTCGATGATCGGCGGCAACAGATCGCGCACCCTGTTGTTGCCCAGCCGGCTCACCAACGTCAGCCGGCCCGGCCTGTTCTGCGGGTCAAGCCGCTCGACGTATTCGACGGCCAGCTCAGGAGTGGTCGTCGGGCCGATCTTGACGCCGATCGGGTTGGCGATCACCTCAGCCAGTGCGATATGCGCGCCGTCGAGTTGCCGGGTCCGGTCGCCGATCCACAGGTAATGCGCCGACAAGTCGAACAGTTGCGGCTCGCCTCCATCTTCGTCGGACAACCGCAGCATGGCGCGCTCGTAGTCGAGCACCAAAGCCTCGTGGCTGGCGTAGATCTCGGCGGTCTGCAGATTGCGGTCGGCCACCCCGCAGGCGCTCATGAATTTCAGGCCGCGGTCGATCTCGCCGGCCAGCGCCTCGTAACGTGCCCCGGCGGGTGATGTGCGCACGAACTCGCGGTTCCAGTCGTGCACCAGATGCAGCGACGCCAGCCCCGACGACGTCAACGCCCGCACCAGGTTCATCGCCGCGCTGGCGTTGGCGTAGGCGCGCACCAGCCGCGACGGGTCATGCTCTCGCACAGTGGCGTCCGGAGCGAAGCCATTGATCATGTCGCCGCGGTAGGACCGCAGACCCAGCGCGTCGAGCTCGGCCGACCTCGGCTTGGCGTACTGGCCGGCGATACGGGCCACCTTGACCACCGGCAGGCTCGCGCCGTAGGTCAAGACCACCGCCATCTGCAGCAGCGCGCGGATATTGGCTCGGATGTGCGGTTCGGTGTTGTCGACGAAGGTTTCCGCGCAGTCACCGCCTTGCAGCAGAAACGCCTCGCCCCGGGCGACCTGGGCCAGCTGGGCCTGCAGTCGCACGATCTCGGACGGCACCGTCACCGGCGGCACGCTCTCGAGCACCGTGCGCATCGCTTCGGCCTGGTCGGCGGGCCAACTGGGCTGCTGTGCAGCCGGTTTGGTCAGCGCGGCGTCCAGTCGGCTACGCAGCTCCGTCGGCAGCGGCGGCAGCGGCGGCAGCTGCTCGATCGGTACGTCGACGGTCCAGTTCACCCATCCATGGTAACCGGGCGCCGCAGCCGCTTGACTAGGGCGAACGGCTACTTGCCGGCCACACCCTGCGATGTGATGACCTGATAGCGCCGTAGCTGGTCGCGGGCGTCGACCAGGGCATCATGCGCGTCGCGGGGCCGCGGCGGCAGCTTGGGACTGCCCCGGTCCTCCCAGAGCTGCCGGAGTTCATGGGTGAACCGCGGCATCAGCGGCGGCAGGTGGGTCATCGGGCCCCACAGCTGGCACAACACGACATGGTCGTAGGCGGCGATCCAGGCCCACAGCTCGATGGGCTCGTCGCCGTCGATGTCGAAGAACGTCTCGAGGTCCGAGCGGATCTGGGCGCGCGAGCGCCACAACCGCGAAGCCGGCGGCGGCAACTTGGGCAATACGTGGGTGCGAACCCAGCTGCCGGCTCGCTCGGGATTGAACTCAGAAGACACCGCGTAATACTCGCGGCCATCCTCGGCGACCACTCCGATCGAGATCAGGTCGATGGTGCTGCCGTCTTCGATGAATTCGGTGTCGTAAAAATATCGCACGAGCCGGCTATTCACCGCCGGCGGCGACAGACTGCAGCACGCCTTCCGGCGGCGGCGCGGCGTGCACCTCCCGGTCCAGCTCGGCGTTCACCGCTCGCTCGTCGGGACGACTCGGCGTACCCGCAATCACGTTCTGCAGCCACAGCTTGGCTCGGATTACGGGGCGGCGCAGGCTGCGTTCGCGCTCCACGGCGCGTTCCATCTTGTCCGGCTGCGAGGTGTACCGCCAGCGGGCCCACGGCGCATGCGGACGCGACAACCGAATAGCCGCAATGAACAGCAGCACGACGAAGAACATGCCGATCAGACCGGTCCACACCTTGCCTTTGAGCAGGACCAGGATCGCCAGCGGCGGGGTCAGCACCATTCCGGCGACTACAGCGGACCGAAGCACCGGCGAGTGAGTCGTGTCCTGCCAGAGCGCGAGGAAGAACATCAGCGGATGCAGCCCCAGCACCAGCAGCCCTCCCACCGCGACGGCGGCGAACACCGCGTCCACCGAGCTGCGGCCGTCCTCTTCCCAGTAGACGTCGGAAAGGTGCAGTATCAGCGCGTACTCGTCGAGCACCAGCGCCGCCCCGATACCGAAGAAGATCGCGGCGCCGGTGGCCTCCAGCTGGTTGCCGTTTGTGGACAGCGCCACCAGCGTCACCCCGGACGCCATCACCATGACCACTCCGACGACGACGTGGTGAATGTGCTTCGATCCGATGTGGACGTTGCGCGGTTCCCACCACCGCAGCGGCCGACCGGCGGCCGCGCAGTAGCGGATGTACCGCGCGAAGCTGCGGGTAATGGCAAACGTCACGATGAAGGCGATAAGGCACAACAGCAGCGGCAGCCGACCCCGGCCGATGATGTCCACCTGCAACCAATGCAGCACCACCAAAAAGTACGCCCATTCGCGTCCGCCATCCCGCGGGGCGCGCCATAGGCACCGATAGTCTGTTCGCCGACATGAATACCTGGCAGTCGCCCGACGTGGGCAGTCGGCGCAGACGGGCAGCGGTACGGCGGTCTGCCACCTGGGCGTTGCTTTGGCTGCTGGCCGTCCTGGAGATGAGCCGGGCCGCCGGGCAGCTGTTCCGGCACATCCCCTACCGCATCGACGTCGACGTCTACCGGATGGGCGCGCAGGCCTGGCTGCATGACCGGCCGCTATACGCCAATGGCGTGCAGTTTCACACGCCGACCGGGTTGAACCTGCCGTTCACCTACCCGCCGTTGGCGGCCATCGTGTTCTGCCCCTTCGCCTGGTTGGGTATGCCGACCGCCAGCATCGTGATCACCTGCGTGAATCTGGCGCTGCTGATCGTCTCGATATCCATCCTGTTGACCAGCCTCGACGTGTGGTCCTCGACACGCTGGCTGGTCGGGCCGACGTGGTTGCGGCGGTTATGGCTGACCCTCACGGTGGTGGCTGCCTCGGCGATCTGGCTGGAGCCCATCAAGTCCAATTTCGCGTTCGGGCAGATCAACGTGGTGCTGATGACGCTGGTCGTCGCCGACTGCCTGCCGCGCCGCACCTCGTGGCCGCGCGGTCTGCTGCTGGGCGTGGGAATCGCCGTGAAACTCACCCCGGCGGTGTTCCTGCTTTACTTCCTGCTGCGTCGCGACAGGCGGGCGGTGTTGACCGCGCTGGGGTCTTTCGCCGCCGCCACGGCGGCCGGTTTCTTATTGGCCTGGAGCGACTCCTGGGAATACTGGACGCACACGGTGAGCAAGACCGACCGGATCGGCTCGGCGACGTTGAACACCAATCAGAACATCGCGGGCGTGCTGGCCCGCCTCGGCCTCGGCGAACATGACCGCTTTCTGCTGTGGGTGGCGGGTTGCTTCCTGGTGCTGGCAGCGACGGTATGGGCGACGCGGCGGGTTCTGCGTGCCGGAGAACCGGCGTTGGCGGTGAGCTGTGTGGCCTTGTTCGGGCTGGTGGTGTCGCCGGTGTCGTGGTCGCACCACTGGGTGTGGATGCTGCCGGCGGTTCTGGTCACCGCTGTGCTGGCCTACCGGCGACGCAACGCCGCTTTGGGTGTGGTCAGCGCGGCCGGACTGGCGTTGATGGTGTGGACGCCCATCGATCTCATGGTCAAGCATCACGAGACGGCTGCGACGCTGTGGCGTCAACTGGTGGGCGCGTCCTATGTGTGGTGGGCACTGGGCACCATCGTCGCCGCCGGAGTGACCTTCGTGGACCGCACCGCGGCACCGCCGGCGCCGGTTTTCCATCCAGTGCCGGCGTCGCCGCTGGCCTTGGCCTCGGACTGATCGAGCCCGTGTGGACGGCGCCGTACGGATCCGTGGCGGCGACCCGCTAGCCCGCTGCCGTCTCCGGGATGCGGTCGAGCTCGTCCTGGGACGGGGCGCTGTCGCCGTGCTCCTTGAGGCTGGCGGCGTAGATGTCGACGTACTCCTGACCGGAAAGGCCCATCAGCTCGTAGATGACCTCGTCGGTGACGGCCCGCTCGATGAAATGGTTGCCGGCCAAGCCCTCGAACCGGGAGAAGTCCATCGGCTTGCCGAATCGGACGACGACCCGGCCAAATCGCAGCATTTTCCTGCCGGGCGGGTTGACGACGTTGGTGCCGATCATCGCCACCGGTATCACCGGTACGCCGGTGTGCAGCGCAAGTCGCGCCAGCCCGGTTTTGCCTTTGTACAGCCGGCCGTCAGGGGAACGGGTGCCTTCGGGATACATGCCCAGCAATTTGCCCTCCGCCAGCACCCGGGTGGCGGTTACCAACGCCGCCTTGGCACTGTCGCCGCTGCTGCGGTCGATCGGAATCTGCCCGGTACTGCCGTAGAACCAGCGCAAGATCGCACCTTTGAGTCCGGTGCCGGTGAAGTACTCCTGCTTCGCCAGGAAAGTGATCCGACGCGGCGAGACCAGCGGCAAGTAGAGGCTGTCCGCTACAGCCAAGTGGTTGCTCGCCAGGATCGCTGGACCCGAGCGCGGAAGATTTTCCAAACCTTCTACTTTCGGACGCCCGAGCAGGGTGAACAACCAGCCCATGAAGACGTACTTCATCAGCCAGTACCACATGGACCCTCCCGGCTCCCGAAACCCGATGGTGTTCTGGACAACTGTACCGACCAGGTGTGAATGCAACCACAGGGTCACAGCGACTTCTCAGTCGTCCACCGTGATCGGTATCGGCTGGTAGCGGGTCCTGCTGGCGCCGTTGTCCGCCGGCCCGGAAGCCTCGTCGCCGCCCGGTGGCGGTTGCCCGGAATTGTCGCCGGACTTGTCTCCGGGCTTTTCTAAGTCGTCGATGAGCACACGGACCACCGACAGCAGCGAAACACTGTGATCAGCGATGACGGTCAGCAACGGGTGCTGTTCACCGGTCACCAGCGCGGCCAGCGCGCAGACCGGGCACCACACCTGCTGACATCGCGCAGGACCGCCGGCCAAGGCCCGGGCCGCCGCCGCGCGTACCCCCGGATCGATCCCGTCCAGGATGGCCTGCGCGAGCTTCCGCAGTTCCGGACCCACGTCGCGGTGAATGGTCACTTCGGCCACACCTCCGGATCCGGTCGAAAACGTACGGTCAGCCGACTACCTCGCAGGCTCGCGTTGGACACCGTGCAGCGCCGCAGCACCGACGCCAACCGAACCCTGCGCCGCATCCCGCCGGCACTGATGATCAAGTCGTCGTCGACCCGGCCGAGGCTGAGCGCACCGGCATCGAGTTGCGGCAACTCTATCCGCATCCGGTACACCGATCCCAACCCCGAACCCGATTCCAGGTCGACCACTGGACGCAGCGGGCCGGGCAGAGGTGATCCGTCGCGCCGACGCGCGTTGTGCAGCAGTTCGCTCAGCGCCTTGGGGCCGATCGGCTCGCCGGCCAGATGCGGCGTCAACACCAGCGCGACGTCACCGACGGTGGCGTCAAGCTGTTTGAGGACAGTCTGTTGCTCGCAGATACGTTCGGCATACCAGGCGAACGCCGGGTGCGCGGGCAGGTTCCGATATTCGTACGAATCATCTTGCACCAAAACCTGATTGACGATCAGCTGTTCGACACGAACGCCCATCAGCACCAACGAGCCCAGCGTGCGGACCGCCTCGGCCGCCACCACTCGCTCCGGTGTCAACACCAGATGCGCCCCGACCACCGCGTCGTCGGTCAACAGTGCGCTGAGCTGCTCGACACCGGCGGTGATGCGCTCCAGCAGTTGCACCACGGCGGCCGACCTGGTGTCGTCCGACGCGGCACCGAGCCGACGATGCCGCGGCCAGGCGCGCTCCACGTACAGCGCGAAGGTGGCGGGCAAGGTCAACATCCGCAACGCATCGGCGGTCGACGCGCAGTCGACGACCACGTGATCCCACTGGCCGGCGGCGGCCAGTTCACCGACCTCGTGCAGGCCGAGCACTTCCTGAATGCCGGGCAGTGCCGAAAGCTCCTCCGGAGCAATCGAACTCAGCTCTGATTCCGGGAAGCGCTGATCCAGCGCGTCGACGATCTCGCGCCAGCGCGCCTCGAGCAGCGCCAGCGTGTCCAGGGCAAGCGCGTCGAGGAAGCCGCCACCCAGTTCCGCTTTCCCGGTTTCCCCTCCTGTTGCGAGGTCGGCGAGCACTCGGACCGGCTCGCGCCGGCCGCTCGGTGGCACCGCGATGCCCAGCACGTCGCCGAGCGAGTGCGCCTGGTCCGTGGAAACCAGCAGCACCCGCTGACCGGCCCGTGCGCCACCGACGGCGCTGGCGGCCGCGAGGGTGGACTTTCCTACCCCGCCCTTGCCGACGAAAAGACTTATTCGCGCGAGAGCGGGCGTGGCGGGAGCACTCAGGCCTCGACTCGTTTCTTCAGATCCTTCAACGCGGTGTCGGTCAGCCTGCGTTCCGCCTTGCGCTTCAACAGCCCGATCATCGGAATGGCCAGGTCAACCGTGAGTTCATAGGTGACATCGGTGCCTGACCCCTTGGGCGACAACCGGTACACACCGTCAAGAGATTTCAGCAGCGAACTGGAGACCAGCGACCACCGCACCGACTTGTGGTCGTTCGGCCAGTCGTAAGTCAGCACCAGGGTGTCTTTGAGGACGTTGGTGTCGAGCACCAACCGGGCCACCTTCGGGTAACCGTCGGCGTCGGCCTCGAGGACCTCGGCCTCTTTGTACTCCGAGACCCAGTCGGGGTAGGAGCCGATGTCGGCGATGACGTCCATCACCGTGCCTGGGTCCGCGTCTATGTAGATGGTCTGCGCCGTCTTTTCCGCCACCTGGTTGCTTCCCTCTTCCCCCGCAAGCTCCCCCGCGAGCGGGTCGGTTAGGGAGTGCCCCTAGCCCTTCCGCAGAAACGGTACTCCCCGCGCCGAGCCGGACCGCCTAAAACATCGGAGAAACCCCAACCGGGCGCGAACTTTCCAGCGCCGACTTGACTTCGAAGGCCATGTTCTTCCCGGCGACGCGGCGGCGGTGCGTCATCTTCGCCAGGTTCATCTTGGCCAGCTGCCATGCCGAGACGCCGGACGGCTCAGCGTGCAGGAAATAATGCAGAAGCACGCCGTCGAGCACCGGTTCCAGCCAGATCTCCATGGTGCCCGTCAGCGCGCCGGTCACCGCCCACCTGACTCCTAACGCGCCGCGGTCTTCGACCACCTGGAGCCGCAGGTCAGGCCACCACCTCAGCCAGCTCGCGCGGTCGGCGACCGCTTTGCCGACGCGTGCCGGATCAGCCGCCACGAACGTCTCGTCGGCGACCTGGATGCTGTGCATCGGCACAGCTTCACACACCGCCGGGCGGGCGCACACCGCGGCCCATACCTGTGTGGATTCGCATTAATCACACGTGGCGACCCGCTGCGCCCGGCTCCGCCGCGCTTGCGATCGCCACTAAGCACACGTGGCGACCCGCTGCGCCCGGCTCCGCCGCGCTTGCGATCGCCACTAGGCTTAAGAGCCAGCCAGCCGGCTCCCCGGACACATCAAGCGAGGTCAAAGCGTGCGTGAGCTCAGCGTAGCCGCCCCATTCCCCGTCGGCGAGCAAGACAGCGTCGTCTCCGCCGTCTTCGAGCACGAGCGTGACGATCCCGACTTCGTGATCTTCCAGCGGCTTGTCGACGGAACGTGGACAGACGTCACTTGCGCTGCTGCTGCTGCTGAGATTCGTTCCACCGCATTGGGTTTGATCGCGCTCGGTGTCCAGGCCGGCGATCGGGTCGCCATCTTGTCGGCGACCCGCTATGAGTGGCCGATCCTCGACTTCGCCATCTTGTCGGTGGGCGCTGTGACCGTCCCGATCTACGAGACGTCGTCCGCCGAGCAGGTGCGCTGGGTGCTGGAGGACTCCGAGGCGGTGCTGCTGTTCGCCGAAACCGACGCCCACGCCACCCTGGTGGCCGAACTCGCCGGCCAGTTGCCTGCGCTGCGCCGGGTGCTGCACATCGACGGCTCGGGCCCTAAAGCGCTGGACGTGCTGGCGCAGGAAGGCGCGCCGGTCGACGCGAGCGAGGTGACTGCCCGCGTCGGCGGCTTACGCGCGGCGGATCCGGCCACGCTGATCTACACCTCGGGTACCACCGGGCGGCCGAAGGGTTGCCAACTGACCCATTCGAACCTCTTCTACGAAACTCGGGGCACCAAGGAGGCGCTGCCGACCCTGCTGGTCAAAGGTGAGCGGCTGTTGGTTTTCCTGCCATTGGCGCACGTGCTGTCCCGCGCGCTGACCATGGCGGCTTTCAGCAGCAAACTCACCGTCGGCTTCACCAGTGACATCAAGAACCTGGTGCCGATGCTGGCGGTGTTCAAGCCGACCGTTGTGGTGTCGGTGCCGCGGGTATTCGAGAAGGTGTACAACACCGCCGCCCAGAACGCCGCCAACGACGGCAAAGGCCGCATCTTCAAGATCGCCGCGCAGACCGCCGTCGACTACAGCGAAGCCCAGGACCAAGGCGGTCCGGGCTTGGGGCTGCGGGCCAAGCACGCGGTGTTCGATCGGCTGGTCTACGGCAAGCTGCGCGCGGCGCTGGGCGGTGACTGCCACGCAGCCATTTCCGGCGGTGCTCCCCTGGGCGCCAGGCTGGGCCACTTCTACCGCGGCATCGGCCTGACCATCTACGAGGGTTACGGGCTGACCGAGACCAGCGCGGCGATCACCGTCAACCAGATCAACGGCTTGAAGATCGGCACGGTCGGAAAGCTGGTCCCCGGCAACAGCATGCGGATCGCCGACGACGGTGAGCTGCAGGTGCGCGGTGGCGTCGTGTTCAGCGGCTACTGGCGTAACGAGCAGGCCACCGACGAGGCTTTCGACGACGGATGGTTCAAGACCGGCGACCTGGGCGCGGTTGACGAAGACGGGTTCTTGACGATCACCGGCCGCAAGAAGGAGATCATCGTCACCGCCGGCGGCAAGAACGTCGCGCCTGCCGTGCTTGAAGACCAGTTGCGGGCGCACGCGCTGATCAGCCAGGCGATGGTGGTCGGCGATGCCAAGCCGTTCGTCGGGGCGCTGATCACGATCGACCCCGAGGCCTTCGAAGCCTGGAAGCAGCGCAACAGCAAGGCCGCCGGCACGTCGGTGGGCGACCTGGTCGCCGACCCTGACCTGGTCGCTGAGGTGGACGCGGCCGTCAAACAAGCCAACCTGTCGGTGTCGCACGCCGAATCGATCCGCAAGTTCCGCATCCTGCCGGTCGACTTCACCGAAGACACCGGGGAACTGACTCCGACGATGAAGGTGAAGCGCAAAGTGGTGGCCGAGAAGTTCGCACCCGAGATCGAGGCCATCTACACGACGAACTGACGCCGCAGACGACGTCAGCGCTCGCCGGTCAGCATCGCAATCGACTGGCGCAGCTGCTGTTCGGGCGGTGCCGGCGGCAATGAAGAAACGGGCGCACCGGGAGTGGCGGCGAACCCGTCGAGCATCAGCGCGGCGAAGCGACGCCAGGCATCGGGGGCGGAGTGACCGGTGGCCCTCAGCACGCCGGCATTCGCCAGCAGCATGACGACGATGTCGGCCACCACCACGTCGGGCCGCAGACTGCCCTCGCGCTGTGCTCGTTCGATCAGCACCTTGAGCTTGTCGACGCCCTCATTGGTGCGCTGCTCGACGACGCTGCTGGCCGGAAACGCCGTCGTCAACAAGTCGCGCATACCCGCGTCGGTTGCCTGCAACCTGCACAGCTCAAAGATCAGCATCCGGAAACCGTCCCAGGCCTGCGGGTCGGTGAGCGCCCGGTCGACGGCGGTGGTGAAGCGGGAGATGTTGCGTTCGAACGCAGCCGTCGCGAGGTCGGCGCGGGTGGGAAAGCGCCGATACAACGTCGCCACCCCGACGCCGGCTCGGCCGGCGATCTCCTCCAGCGGCACGGACAGGCCTCGCTCGGCGAACAACTCGGCGGCCGCGGCCAGGATCCGGTCCCGGTTCAACTGCGCATCGGCGCGAAGTGGCCTGGCTCGCTTCGTGCGCTGCGTTGCGCCTGAAATCACAGCCTCAGCCTAGCCACAGAAGTGGAAGAGCGCATCCACTTACGCCTACCGTGGTTCAGGTAAGTGGTAGTTGTCCTCCACATAAATGGATCGGAGCAATTTCATGGCTGTCACCCTCTCTACGGCGGAGCCGACGCAGCTCGGCGGCCGCCAGACACAGGGCCGCCACTCGACGCAGGGCCACCCCTGGTGGACGCTGGCCGCGGCCTGCGTCGGGGTCATCATGGTGGGTCTCGACGCCTCCGTCGTGGCCATCGCCAACCCGCGCATCGCCGCGGACCTGCACGCGTCGCTGACGGACCTGCAGTGGATCACCGATGCCTACATGCTCGCCCTGGCGTCGCTGCTGATCTTCGGCGGCAATCTCGCCGACCGATATGGCCGCCGGTTGGTCTTCTTCGTCGGCGTCGCCGGATTCGCCGCGACGTCGGTGGGCATTGGCCTGATTGGCACAGTCGGCGGTGTCATCACCTTGCGTGCCCTACAGGGTGTCTTCGGCGCCCTGCTGATGCCGAGCACTCTGGCGATCGTGCGCGCCGCATTCCCGCGGGAGAAGCTGAACACCGCTGTCGGGATGTGGGCCGGCGCATCCGGTGTCTCCATCGCCGCCGGCCCGATCGTCGGCGGACTATTGGTCGAGCACGTCAACTGGCAGTCCGTCTTCTACATCAACGCACCGATCGGGGTTGCCGCGCTGTTGCTGGGCGCGCTGGCCGTCGTCGAAAGCCGCAGCGCCGGCTCGCGCCGCCTCGACATTCCCGGTATCGCCACCCTTTCCGGTGGGCTGTTCCTACTCGTGTTCGGCCTCATCAAAGCCCAGAACTGGGGCTGGCTGGCCGGTCGCACGCTGATGTTCCTGCTCCTGGGCCTCGCGGTGATCGCGGTGTTCGTGCTGATCGAGCTGCGCAGCTCTGAGCCGCTGCTGCCGATGCGGCTGTTCGCGAATCGGTCGCTGGCAGTGGGCACCGCGGTGGTCGTCGTCAACTTCTTCGCGTTGTTCGGTGCAGTGTTCTTCATGTCGCTGTATCTGCAGAACGTGCACGGCTTCAGTCCGGTCACCACTGGTGTTCGGACACTTCCGCTGAGTGTGGCGTTGATGGTGACGGCGCCGCTCAGCGGATTGCTCACCAACAAGTTCGGGCCGCGCCCGGCCATGGTGATCGGACTGGCAGCCGTCGCCGCCGGGCTGACCGTGCTGGCCTACTTGCACGCCGACTCCGGCTACCAGGCCCTGTGGCCGCCGTTCGCGCTGCTCGGCGCCGGCATCGGGCTGGTGATCACGGCCAGCCTGGACGCCATTGTCGGCAATGCCGAGGTCGACGACGCCGGGGTGGCCGGCGGTCTGCAGTCCACCGCGCTGCAATTGGGCGGCGTGCTCGGCACCACGATCCTGGGTTCGGTGGTGTCCAGCCGGGTGGGCTCGGTGCTTGTCGATCGACTCACCTCCGCCGGTACTCCGCCGCCGCTGGCAACCAAGCTGGCCGAGGCCAAGGAGCTGGTGGCGCAAGGCGTGGTGCCGACGA
>NZ_JBARMY010000241.1:0-9033 GCF_049802695.1 Mycobacterium sp. | reverse complement strand
CAGCCGCGCGGTCAACGCCTCGACCGCCGCGCTCGCCGCGGCCAGACCCTCGGGCACCACTTGTAGCGTCATGGTTTCTGCACTCCCTTCGATAGATCCGAGCTATCACTCACCGGCCGTCGACTGTGACACTCTGGTCGACCAGCGGATTGACCAATTGCACGTAGGTCGGGCTGTCGCTGTCGCCCAACAGGATCGCCCGGCCGGCTGGCAGCCGCCCGAACCGCTGACCGCGGATCTTGCCGCCGTCAGCCGGGTTACCCGACAACATCAACGTCGTCGCCTGCAAGTCGTTCAGCCGCCGCATCAGCGGGCTTGTCATCAGTGCGTGCACCGATCCGCTGGCCCGCGCGGTGACGATCAGCCGCAATCCCAAATCGCTTGCCTGGGAGAGTAGCCCGAGCAACGGCGTCCACGGCCGCTGGCCGACGTACGCCCCGGTCATCGCAGGTGTGTCCGGGATCTGGTCGACATCGTCGATGATCAGGTAGTGCGTGTGGCCGTAATATCGCCACGCCGACAGCTCGGCGGGGCTCATACCGGCCGGTGGCCGGCGCGCTTCGATGAGCCCGGCCAGCCCCAGCATTGCCGGGACGATCCGGTCGACGTTGGCGGTGTACTCGTTGTCCGGGAACAGTGGCTCCTCGACGAGATGCAGCCGACGGTCGATCACCGTGAACGCGACCTCGTCGGCCGTTGAGTTGCTTCGGACGGTGCGGATGATGTGGCGCAACAGGGTGGTCTTACCGGTTCTGCTGTCACCGAAGACCATCAGCAGCGGGTTGTCGTTGAAGTCGAGTTCGACTGGCGCCAGGTCTTCTTCGCGCTGACCGATGACGATCCGGTCCCTGCCGCGATACAGCGGGCCGATCGCATCAGCGGCGAGGTTGGGCGGCAGCAGCCGCACCGGCGGCGCGCTGACACCGGGATAGCGGGCGTTGATCGCGGGCACCTGCTCCAATTCAGGTGCGGCGAAAAGAAAGTGTTCGGCGGCCATGGTGAGCCCGCGGCCGGGCTGATCATGCGGCACCGCTTCCGCCGGACGACGCAGCGCGCCGGTCACCCGCACGTTACTGTCCCGCGCGTCGTGCAGTTTGAGTTCGAGCCGCAAACCCAGGCCGTCGCGCATCGCCAGCGGCACCTCCAGCCAGCTCGGGGTGGTGATGATCCCATGGATCCCGTAGGCCAGGCCGACGTTGACCAACTCGGTGACCTGCGCCAGCAGTGGGTTTCTGGTGTTGAACTGGTCGGTGTTGTCACGGCTGAACGCGTACAAGTTGTCGATGACCAAAAAGACCTCGCCGAACCCGTCGTCGAGCACCGACCCGTGCCGGTCCCGGAAGACTTCGCGCTGTTGGCGCGAGCGCAGCAGTTGCTCGAGCTCGCCGAAGGTACGACGGATGCGCTCGGGCTCCAGCGGTGAGGCCACGCTGCCGACATGGGCAAGGTCTTCGACGGCGCGCAGCTTGCCGCCGCCGTAGTCCAGGCAGTAGAACGTCACTTCCTGCGGCGAGTGCAGGTTGGCCGCCGACAAGATGAACGTCTGCAGCGCCGTCGATTTACCCGACTTCGGGCCGCCGTGGATCACCACGTTCCCGGCCGACGAGCCGGCGTCGAACATCAGCGGGTCGCGGCGCATCTCGAACGGTTTGTCGATCTCGCCGAGCGGCCAACGCCACCGGCGCCGCGACACCGCAGCCCGGGCCAGCACCGCGCTCAACGGAATCGGGTCGTCGAGCGGCGGCAGCCACAGCTCCGGCGCGCGGGGACCGTAGCGGGCCAGCTGGTCTCCGATGGTCGCGATCAGCTTGCGCGACGGGCCGGTCGGCTCATCGTCGTGGCCGGCCGCGATCACCGTGTCGGGTTCAGGCTCGACGAAACCGGCGGTGAATCGCTTGGGCTGCGGAACAGACTGCATCACATACGTTTTCGGCCTCCGCGGCGGATCGTAGATGCCGTCGACGTAGGTGCTGCGGAATTTGACCGGCGCCGCGCCGGGGGCGGGCACCAAGAAGCCTTCGCCCTTGTGTTCCTTGCCGGCTTCGATGTGATAAGCGTCTTCCACACCGATGATCTGCCGTGACACCGCAGGGCTGGCCACTTTCAGGCCGATCCGGTACGAGGTGTTCTTGTCGATGTCCTTGATCCTGCCCACGTCCAACGTCTGTGACGCGAACAAAATGTGGATACGGAACGAGCGTCCTTTGCGCGCCACGTAGTCGAACAACTCCGCGTATTCGGGGTGATCTGCCAGCATCAGCGTGAATTCGTCGGCGACGACGAACAGCGTCGGGATCGGCGCCAGTTCGTGTCCGGCCGCGATGGCGTTCTCGTATTCCACCACCGAGTTGAACGCGCTGCCCTGGATGCGGCGGCCGGCCTCGCGCAGCAGCACCTCACGACGGGACACCTCACCGCGCAGGGTGTCGGCGAACCGGTCGGCCAGGGACTTCTTCTCGGCCATGTTCGAGATGACCGCCACCACTTGGGGGAAATGGCGGAAGCTGTCGGCGCCCGCCTCGCCCTTGAAGTCGGCGTAGATCACGATCAGCCGATCAGCCGGGTGAGTCGTCAACAACGCCAACAGAATCGACATCAGGCTCTGCGATTTACCCGAGCCGGTCATGCCGATCATCAGGCCGTGCGGGCCCATGCCGCCTTCGGCTTCATCTTTGAGGTCGAAGAACAGCGGCTCACCGGTCGCGGTCACGCCAATCGGGACGCGCAGCTCCTCGTCGCGGCGGCGCGGTGCCCACAGCGCCGGCACGTCGAGTGTCGACGCATCAGCAATCCCCAGCAGCGTGGTGAAGGACGCACCGCGAGTGGCCGCCGACCGCAATCCCGCATGCGTGGGGTTGGAGTCCCACCGCGAGAGCCGGCGGGCGAGATGGCCGGCTTCGTCGGTGCTGATCTGGTCGGCCCGGTCGATGTAACGCTGCCAGCCGCCGGTCTGCCACCGGTCGATGCTGCCGTCGGCGATCCGCAGGATCGGCCGCTCGGGATCTGAATACTGTTCCCGGTGCGGCTGCGTGGCCGATCGGTGAATGACGGTGACGGCATCCCAGCCGGCCGCCAGCGTCGAGGCGCTGACGTCGTATTCGGGATCGTCGACGACAATGAGCAAGTGCCGCAATGCCTCCGCGCGGGCGCCGGTGAACGCCGGGCGGTCGGCAAGTGCCGGGCCCACCAGAGCGGCGAGCTCGTCGACGTTCGTCGACAGGTAGCGGGCCGGTCCCACGCCGTCGAGCCGGCCCGGAATGTCCACGTGCGGCAACCACTTCAGCCAGGACCAGTCTGCGGCGTCCAGGTCGGGGGCCGCCACAGCGACACCGAGCACCGTCGGGTCATGCCAGGTGACCGCCTGCACGATCCAGGCCCGCAACGCCGCTCGCACTTTGTCGGCGTCACCGAGCACCGTGATCCGTGACACCTGGGCCACATCGATCGCGATCGGCGCATCGCGAACCGTGCTGTGGGTGTCGAGTAGGCTGCGTAATGCGCTGTGAGACACCGGTTCCAGGTCGATCTCGTCAGCGGCGTCGCTGACCCGCAGCGCCGTGGCCAACGGCACGGTGTGCAGACCGGCACGCACCAGCAGGAAGTCGGCGTCGTGGGGATCGCGTTCCCATTGGCGTCGCGATCCCGGGACGGTCGCCAGATCGGTCGGGTTCGGGTGCGACCATTCGGCAGCCGCACGCTGTCGGGCAGCCTGGGTGCGGATGTTGTCGCGCACCACTGACAGGTAACGCAGATAGTCGGCGCGTTCGGCGTCGACCTCCTCGGTACGCGCCTTATTGCCCGTGCCGCGGTAGAGCGCGGTGGCCGCCAGCAACAGTACGAACGGGAAGAACATTGTCTGCGGGGAGATCAGCCGCATCCCGGTGGCGAACAACGCGACAATCATCCCGACGATCAAAATCACGATCAAAAACGGCAATGCCCGTCGCAGCAGGGATGGCGGGATGACTCGTCGCAGCTCGGGTGGCGGCTCAATGGTGATGGCGCCCTTGCGGGTGCTCGGAGGTGACAGCCGACGGCGGGCTTCGAAGATCAATCGGCTCATCGGTTCCCCCCTTCGCCGGCGCCCACGGCGACCGGGTGACTGCGTCGCGAGTCAGGCACCAAGCTGTCGTGGGCCAGCAGTGCGTCGGCGCGCGACAGCGTCGGCCCGGGCGCGAACAACGACAGGACAGACCATGGGACAGGTACCGCAGGTCGGCTCAGGCCCAGCGCGTCAACGGTTTTGGCTTGACCGGTAGCCCCGGGTTCTTCATCGATGCCATAGCGGACACCGGTGTCGGCGATCCAGAACAGTGATCCGGCCGGTGGTGCCGACGCATCTCCCCCGACGGTCTGGGCGAAATAGCCGCTGCCCGGTGCGACCGCGACACGGCTGGCGGTCCCGTCGGTGCCCGCACCGACCAGGTCCACAGTGCGCACCGCGTCAGCGACCGGCAGCGCTGAACCGGACAGCAAGGACATCGCGCTGGTGCTGGCCTTGGCCGGCTTGTTCCAGTAGGCGCAGGTGACCGGAGCACCCGGCGCCTCGACCAAGGCGATTCTCTGATCGGGATAGCGGGTGGTGTCCAGCGCCCGCGACACCGGCAGCTTGGCGATCTGGTCGGCGCCCAGCCGCGGTGGCTGTTCCAGGCCATAGGAATTGGAGTTGCGCAAAATCGCGGCGAGCACCGGCGGCACTGGCTGCAGGCCGTCGGCTAGCACGGCGTAATAGAGCTCGTTGGTGTTCGAGCCGGATCCCCCGTTGTCCAGCCCATGGGCCATCACCACGGCGCCGACCGGCGCGGGCACCGGCAGCGGATACCGCGGCGGGCTCCCGGCATCCGGAATGGCCGGGACGGCCAGCGGCGGCGCTTCCGGCACCGCATTGAACAGCCCGGAGGTAATCGGTCGGGGGGCAGGCACGTCGGCGCCCCAGCCCAGGGCACCGGTCACAGCACGGTCGGACACGTCGATTCGACTGCGCCTGCCGTTCCACAGCAGCCAAGTTCCGTTGCCGCTGTCGACCAGCACCGCATGCTGGGAACCCAGCGCCGCGGCCCGCGCTCCGCTGGTGTCCTGCGCGCCGGCTATCACCGTGACGCCGGTGGCCGGGCCGGACACCGCATCGCACACCGTCCAGTCGGCGTTCTTCGCGGTGTTCTGCACCATCCGCTCCGGCGCGCCGGGAATGCCGATCAAGTTGCCACGCGGAATCTCGTCGAGCGCAGTGCTTTTCACCGTCGTCGGGTTGACCGGACGGCCGACGATCAGCCGGGCGGAGGTGAGGTTGAGCACCGGGTGCAGCTGGTCGCCCACGCGTACGTACAGCGCAGAGGTTGATCGGTCAGCCAACACGGCGTTGCTGCCCACCGAACCGTTGGGCCGGATGAACGAGAAAACGAAACAGCCGAGCAAGCCGGTCACCACGATCAGCACACCCATCAGCACCGCGCGTGATTGCGTGCGCAGCGGATCCACCAGCATCCGGGTGTCATGCAAGGCGACACCGGACGCGATTCTGCGCATCACGAACCGCCAGCCAGTCACCTGGTGGCGGGTGACGAAACCCCGGCGGTACACCACTTTGTCGGGGTTGTCGTTGGCCGGGGTACGTGACACGAACAAGCGCCGGTCGTCGTCGGGCTCGCGGTCCGTCATGCCGGCACCTCTATCCCGAGGCCGCGCAGCAGCTGCGGGACCGAATAGCCGACGTCGCCCGCGGTGATCGTCATCAAGTCGTCGTCGGTGAACCCGTCAGTACCCGCGTGTTCGGAATGATCCAGCCGGAACTCGCGCTCCTCCTCCGACTTTTCGACGACGTTGCGGACGAACCGGCCATTACCGGCGATATCGAGGCCTCGCCGGGTGATGCCGTTGAAGTCAGGCTTGGACGTCGAGGCCAGATGGGCGAACAACGCCTCGAGGTCGTCGAGCGCGGCCTGTTCGAAAACGCTGTCGCGCCTTTGTGCCATGAACTTCGCGATCTCCACCAACTCGGCCGGCGCGTACGACGGGAAGTCGATGCTGCGGGTGAAACGCGAGCGCAAACCCTCGTTGGTGTCCAGAAACTTATCCAGGTCGGCGCGGTAACCGGCGATGATGACCACCAGACGGTCCCGGTCGTTTTCCATCCGCGCCAGCAGCGTGTCGATAGCCACCAGGCCGAAGTCGTTCTTGGCGCCGGTGGCCACCAGGGCGTACGCCTCGTCGAGGAACAGCACACCGTCCAAGGCGCTGTCGATGATCGCGTTGGTCTTGGCTTCCGTCTCACCGATGTGCTGGCCGATCAGGTCGGCGCGGTGCACCTCGCGGATGTTCTCCTTCTTCAAAAGGCCCAGCCCGCAATAAATCTTGGCAACGACGCGGGCAATGGTCGTCTTGCCGGTTCCGGGCGGTCCGGTGAAGACGAGGTGGTTGGTGCGCCCTGCCGTCGACAGCCCGCGTTGCTGACGCAGCACGGCCATCGCCACCGAGCTTTTCAACCGGGACACCTGGTTCTTGACCTGGTCGAGGCCGATGAACTCGTCGAGCTCATCTTCGGCCTCGGCGAGCAACGCGTCCTTGCGCTGCTGAGCTTCGGGGTCGACGAAATCTGCTTCGCCGGGTTCGGTGTCGGGGTCCCACGGGTCGGTGCGGGCCTCGATCCGGTCGGCGGTCGTGGTGATGATCCCGAAACTGGCATCGGATAGCGCGTGCTGGACTTGTTCGTTCTCCGGGTTCGCCGCGTACAGGTCCTGCAACACTTCGGCGGCGGTTTCTTCGTCGTCCTGCGCGCGCAATGTCAGCGCTTTGGCCAGTGCACCGTCGACCGCGGCAACCCGCACCGGACCGTCCGGTTCCTCCAGGTAGGACAAGGCCGGGGCGAACATGCCCAACCGGGCCAATGCGATACCCAGGGTGATCTTGGCGGCGTGTGCATACAGATCGTCGAGACCGGGGTCGTTGACTACCGGGGTGAGCAGCTTGACGACATCTGACCAACGCTGAGCCCGGTGATGGATCGCGATGGCGACCCACCGAACGTCGCACCAACTGGGCCGGCGCTCGGCGATATCGCTGACCAGCGCGAAGGCGTCGGCATACCGGCCTGCGGCTGCCAGGGAAGCTGCGTACGCGAGGTTGAAACCGTCCGGATCATTCGCTCGGAGGCGAAGGTAGAGCCCGGTGTCGTACTGGAAACCGAAGGCGCCGGGCGCCAGTTGCACCTGACGCTGAAGGATGCCCGCCGTTGCTGCGGTGCGTGCAACTGCCTCGAGCACCGGCGCGGACAGGTCACCGGCCGCCGCGAGTCCGGTCCAGGCGTCGCACTGTTCATGGGCGACACGGGTCAGGGCGGAAAACCCCGACCGGGCGGCGTTCAGGTCGGCCGGACGTTGCCGGTCGTAGACCGTTAGGCCCAGCGCCCGGCAGCAGGTGGCGAATCGGCTGACGACGTCAGCGTCCACCCGAGCGGCGGCTGGGCGCGCCGCCAACGTCCCGATATCGGCGTTTGCCACCCCCGGATACCCTCCTGCCGTATGTTAGTGCAACCTAACTTTGCTGAAGTTAGCATTGCATAAGCTAAGTGTCGAGATCAGAGCCTGCGAAATGAGACCGCCTACCTCTTGGTAGCGCTGACCAGGGTGTTGCGGGCGACCATCGGTCCAGCCTCGGTGTCCGGCCCCGGCGCGGGCCGACCGACCTCGCGCAGATAGTCGGCCAACGGCGTCGGCACCGCTGTCCAGCCGCGTTCAGCGAACCACTGGTCGGCCGGGGCGTAGCGCTCGTTGTAGACCAGTTGGAAGAACAGGCGCCCGTCGCCGGCGTTGCGTTCTTCCTCGACGGCGGCCGCGAACGCATCGGGTTTCATCGGGGCTCCATCCTCTACCGCGACGTGGCTGCCAGACGCGGCCAGCGTGTCGATACCGGAGTAGAGCTGATTCTGTGCCTCCGCCGGAAGGTAGATCATCAAGCCTTCGGCGATCCAGGCCGACGGCTGGTCAGCGTCAAAGCCGTTGTCGCGCAGGGCCCGTGGCCAGTCGTCGCGCAGGTCGACGGCAACTTCGCGTCGGTCGGCGGTGGGCTGATCACCATGGCGGGCGAGCACCTCGCGCTTGAAGTCGAGTACCTGCGGTTGGTCCACTTCGAAAATCGTCGTGCCGCTCGGCCAGGTCAACCGGTAAGCACGCGAGTCCAGGCCCGCCGCCAGAATCACCACCTGGCGAACCCCCGCGTCGGCCGCGCGGCGGAAATACTCGTCGAAGTACTTGGTTCGGGCGGCTTGGAAGTTGACGAAGTAGTCACCCCAATCGTCCGTCTTGAGCTGATGTTGGGGCAGTTTGCCGTCGAGTACATCAGCCGCGGCGCCACCTACCGCCCGGCAGAAAAGCTCGGCGAACTGGTCGACGACCAGAGGCTGGGGCTTCTGAGCTTCCAGCGCTCGCGCGGTGGCCACGAACAACGCGGTTGAACCGACGCTCGTGGTGATGTCCCAGGTGTCATCGTCGCTACGCACGAAACCGACCCTACGCGCCGGCGTCTGCACGCCTTTGCCGGTCGCTTGGGACAGCGATTGCACTGCTGCCGTTGTCATCTGTCTCCTTCTTCGCCGCCCGCGGCGGCCGGTTCGCTATCCCAACTACGCGGGACCATCGGCATTCGGGGGCCGCCGTCGAACTCATCGCCGGCCAATCTCTGCAGTCCGCTCGCCTGCGGAGCGGCTTCTCTGTGCACGGTGCCGGAAAACCCCAATACGCCTGCGCCGTGTCTTGACGCGGCCGATGCTGGTGCCGATGCGACAGGATCGCTTGCCGGCGGCGCGCCCCAGTCCGGATTGACGTCGACGTTCATGTCGGCGAATTCATCACCGTGCCCGCGCTTATTGGCCCGTCGGCGACGCCGGGCCCGGGCCTGGTCACGTGCGGCCACCGCGGCAGCAGCCGCGGCGCTGTCGGGCTCCGATGCTTTCTTCTTGGCGGCTGCGCTGGCACTGGCACTGGTCGTCAATCCCGAGCCGACACCAATGCCTGGCGGTCCGACCACGTAGGGCGGAAA
>NZ_JBARMY010000240.1:0-8017 GCF_049802695.1 Mycobacterium sp. | reverse complement strand
GGGAAAGTCTGTGCGTAGCCCTTTCGCTCGGACTTGAAATACCCCGACCGCGGTGGGTAGATCCCGCAACCGCCGAGGCCCCAAATCCACCAGATCAACTCGGCTGAGCAGGCCCGCCGTTGACTCGGTCAACAGGACCTGACCGCCGTGACCGGCAGCCATCACCCGCGCCGCACGATTCAGCGCCGCGCCGAAGTAATCCCCATCGCGCAGCTCCGCTTCACCGGTCGCAATCCCCATCCGCACCGGCAACTCCAACGCCCGCTGCGCGGCCACAGCCGCATCCACCGCCGACTTCGGCGAGGCGAAGGCTGCGCACACCCCGTCACCGGTGTGCTTGAACAGCCAGCCGCCGTGTGTCTCGATCGCCTTGCGCAACACGTCGTCGTGGGCGGCCAGCGCCAGCCGCATCCCCTCGGCGTCGGCCTCCCACCGACGCGTCGAACCCTCAACATCGGTGAACAAAAACGTCACCACCCCCGAAGGAGCAGCCGCCGCAGGAGCGGACACCCCAGCAGAATCTCACACCAGGCGCGCTCCCACCTCACACATCGGCGGAATCCGACCGAGACACCCACGGGCCTTGGATCGTGGACGGGCGGTCCGCGATGCACTTGCCAAGCTCGGCATGGAGCGGTTGCACTTCCACTGCCTGCGCCATTATCTGGCGTCACTGTTGATCGAGCGCGGATGCGACGTGAAGACATTCCAAGCCAGGCACGGCACGGCTCGGCGAAGACGACCCGGGACACTTACGGGCACATGTGGTCCGATAAGGACCAGACCACCCGCTCCGCAATCAGTGGTGTGATCGCTGCGCGGGTGGCGCCAGGTCACACGTCGTAGTACAACGCGAACTCGTATGGGTGCGGCCGTATCTGCACCGGCAAGATCTCGACCTCACGCTTGTAGGTGATCCACGTCTCGATCAGGTCAGGCGTGAAAACACCACCCTCCGTGAGGTATTCGTGGTCGGCCTCCAGTCGGTCGATCACCGCGGAGAGCTGCACAGGCGCCTGCGGAATGTTGGCGGCTTCGTCCGGCGGCAGCTCGTAGAGATCCTTGTCGACCGGCGACTGCGGCTCGATCTTGTTCCTGATGCCGTCCAGGCCGGCCATCAACATGGCCGCGAACGCGAAATACGGGTTACCCGACGAGTCCGGGCAACGGAACTCGAGCCGCTTGGCCTTCGGGCTGTTGCCGGTGATCGGGATACGCACGCACGCCGAGCGGTTGCGCTGGCTGTACACCAGGTTGATCGGCGCCTCGAACCCGGGCACCAGCCGCTTGTAGGAGTTGACCGTCGGGTTGGTGAACGCCAGCAGCGACGGCGCGTGATGCAGAATACCGCCGATGTAGTGCCGGGCGATGTCGGCCAGCCCGGCGTAGCCGACCTCGTCGTAGAACAGCGGCCCGCCGTCCTTCCACAACGACTGGTGCACGTGCATGCCGGAACCGTTGTCGCCGAACAGCGGCTTGGGCATGAACGTCACGGTCTTGCCGTTCTGCCACGCAGTGTTCTTGACGATGTACTTGAACAGCTGCAGATCATCGGCCGCGTGCAGCAAGGTGTTGAATTTGTAGTTAATCTCGGCCTGGCCGCCGGTGCCCACCTCATGGTGGCCCTTCTCCAGCTCGAAACCGGCGTTGATCAGGTTGGTCTGCATCTTGTCGCGCAAGTCGACGTACTGATCGGCCGGCGCCACCGGGAAGTAACCACCCTTCGGGCGGACTTTGTAACCACGGTTCGGGCTGCCGTCGGCTTCCGTCGCGTTGCCGGTGTTCCACCAACCGGAGATGGCGTCGACTTCGTAGAACGACCCGTTGGTGCGTGAGTCGAACGCCACCGAGTCGAAGATGTAGAACTCGGCTTCCGGTCCGAAGAAAGCGGTGTCGGCGATGCCGGTGCTGATCAAGTAGTTCTCGGCCTTGCGCGCCACATTGCGGGGGTCACGCGAGTAGGCCTCCCGCGTAAACGGGTCGTGAACAAAGAAGTTCAGGTTCAGCGTCCGAGCGGCGCGGAACGGGTCGATGATCGCCGTGTCGGGGTCGGGCAGCAGCATCATGTCGGACTCGTGGATCGACTGGAAGCCGCGGATCGACGACCCGTCGAAAGCCAACCCGTCCTCGAAGACGCTCTGGTCGAAGGCCGAGGCGGGGATCGTGAAGTGCTGCATGACACCGGGCAGGTCGCAGAACCGGACGTCGACGAATTCGATCTTCTCGTCCCTGATCAGCTTGATGATGTCGTCTGCGGTCTTTTCGGACACCGAAGCGCTCTCCGTCGTCGAGGGCTTCGAGTCTGTGGCGGTCATGTGCAGCGCTCTCCTTTACTGGCCGTGCGTCGTGTTGGCTCGACCCGACGCTATGAAGATCATGTTGCCCGGTAATCACACCTGCGTTGCGCTGACGTTACGCGACCGTGGTGGGCTTCATCAGGGGGATTGCGGGCCGTCTTACATTGGAATCATGCCCCGCACCATCGGATCATGGTTGTCCGGCCCGCCCGATTCCAGTCGGCGGTCCGGTTATCCCGGTGAGGCACTCGGCTTGCCTGAGCGAGGCCCGGGTTCGCTGGCCCGGATGGGACGCCGCCTCGCCGCGCTGCTGCTCGACTGGCTGATCGCCTACGGTCTGGCCGCCTTGGCGATGGCGTTCGGGCTGATCAAAGCAACAATGCTGTCGACGGCGGTGCTGGTCATCTGGTTTGTGCTGGGCGCCGCCGCTGTCCGGCTATTCAGCTTCACGCCTGGCCAGTACGCCTGCAGGTTGCTGGTGACGTCGGTGGATCAGCGCATGCACGTCGGTAGCGGCCGTGCCGTCGTGCGCGGTCTGCTGATCGCGTTCGTCGTGCCCGCGCTGTTCGTCGATTCGGACGGCCGCGGTATTCAAGACCGGGTAACCGCTACCGCCGTCGTCCGGCGCTGAGCGGAGCATTTGTTACCGGCGGCGCACAGTTCGCTGGACGCCGCGCATCTTGGCAGCGGCCGGCATCGGCCCCTTCGGCATTGCGGCAGCGCCGGCTCGTGACCCCAGCGCAGCCAGCCGCGACTCCAGCGCGTCCATCTGCTTGACGGTGATGTTGGCCGGCAGCTTGGTGAGGTGGCGTTCCAATTTGCTCAACGGGACCTCGCCTTCGTCGTTGCCGACGACGAGGTCGTAGATGGGCACCTCGCCGACCAGTCGCGCCGTCCGCTTTTTTTCCTGGGCGAGCAGCGGCTTGACCCGGGCGGCCGATCCCTCGGCGACCAGAATGACACCGGGCCGGCCGATCACGCGGTGCACGGCGTCGAAGTTCCCGGTCGCCGACACACCCGGCGTGACCCGCCACTTGCCGCGCAGATTGTCCAGGGCCCAAGCCGCGGCGCCGGTCTGGCCTTCGGCTTTGCGGTAGACCGACCGCTGGGCACGGCGGCCGAAGATGATGAACGCCACGAGTGCGCCCAGCAGCACGCCGAGCGGGATTCCCAGGATCATGGTGAACCCGCCGGCGGCAACCCCGGTTGCCACCGACGCGGCGACGATCACCACGAACGCGATGATCATGTAGGGCAGCAGGCGCTTGTCTTCTTTGCGCTGAATATTGAACGCCTGCCACAGCTGGGTGCGACGCTCCTTGGCGGTGGCCTTACGGGCGGCCTTCGCCTCGGCTTTGGCAGCCTTGCTGGCCTCGGCATTTCGGGATTTCGCCATAATTGCCAACAATACTGAAAGCGCCGCTCAACGCGGCGGGGCGGCGGTCGCCCGCTTGCGGTGCTCGATGGTCTGCTCGTAGAGTCGGCCGGCCCGGTAGGACGACCGCACCAACGGCCCAGCCAGCACACCGGCGAACCCCAACTGCTCGGCGTACTCGGCGTACTCGACGAACTCCTCCGGTGTGACCCAGCGCTGCACCGGGTGGTGTCGCGCCGACGGGCGCAGGTACTGAGTGACGGTGACGATCTCGCAACCCGCGTCATGCAGATCGCCCAGGGCGGTGCGCACCTCATCCGGCGTCTCACCCAGGCCGAGAATCAGATTGCTCTTGGTCACGAGGCCGAACTCGCGCGCTGCGGTCAGCACGTCGAGGCTGCGTTGATAGGAGAATGCCGGCCGGATGCGCCTGAAGATGCGCGGCACGGTTTCAACGTTGTGCGCCAACACTTCCGGGTGAGACTGGAAAACTTCCTTCAGCCGGGCGGCATCGCCGTTGAAGTCGGGAATCAACAGCTCAACTCCGGTCGACGGGTTGAGCCGCTTGATCGCGCGCACCGTCTCGGCGTACAACCAGGCTCCGCCGTCGGGGAGGTCGTCGCGGGCGACGCCGGTCACGGTGGAATACCGCAATACCATCGCCTGGACACTTTCGGCGACCCGTCGCGGCTCGTCGCGGTCCAGCGGCGCCGGCTTGCCGGTGTCGATCTGGCAGAAATCGCAGCGACGGGTGCACTGCTCCCCGCCGATCAGGAAGGTGGCTTCGCGATCTTCCCAGCATTCGTAGATGTTGGGGCAACCGGCTTCCTCGCAGACGGTGTGCAGGCCCTCGCGGCGCACCAGCCTCTTGAGTTCGGTGTACTCCGGCCCCATCCGCATACGGGTCTTGATCCACGGCGGCTTGCGCTCGATCGGGGTCTCCGCGTTGCGTACCTCCAGCCGCAGGTACTTGCGGCCTGGCGGAGCCGCCGAGCCGGCGACATCAGGCCGAGGAGCAACGGTCATAAGCCCGATGTTACGTGGGCGCTCAGCGCGAGCCGGCCGTCCAGCGCGTCACACACCGCGCCGGCAACCGCGGCGCGCACGTCGTCGACACCGATGCGGCGCCCCAGTTCAACTGAAAGTGACGTCACACCCGCGTCGGCGATGCCGCACGGCACGATCGGCGCGAACGCGGTCAGGTCGCAGTCGCAATTGAGCGCGAAACCGTGCAACGTCGTGGCGCGGGCAACCCGCACCCCGATGGCGGCGATCTTGCGGGCGGGTTGCCCGCCGGAAGCCGGCAGCCACACCCCCGACCTGCCGTCGACGCGGCCTGCGTCGGCCAGACCGAGGTCGGCGCAGATCGCGATGAGCGCTTCTTCAAGGCGGCGAACGTAATTGACGACGTCGAGCGGTTCGGCGAGCCCGACGATCGGGTAGCCGACGAGCTGCCCCGGACCGTGCCAGGTGATCTTGCCGCCGCGGTCGACGTCGACGACGGGTGTGCCGTCAGCCGGCCGCTCATGTGGTTGGGTGCGCCGGCCGGCGGTGTAGACCGACGGATGTTCGAGCAGCAGCAAAGTGTCTGCATAACCGGCCACGCGAGCGTCGGCCAACTCGCGCTGTAACTGCCAGGCCGCGCGATAGGCGACGCTGCCCAGCCAGCGAACGTCGACAGCGGCGGCGCTCGACCGGATGGAGGTCACGAAGGCGAGGGTACTCGGGCAGGCTTTGCCGGCGAGCCGCGAAACAAAAGCCACGGCTGCGCTCGACGCAGAAACGCAGCCCGCGCTTATGTCTGGCGGTCAGGCGACTCCGCGGCGGGCGGTGGCGTAGCCCAGCGCCTCACCGATCGTCTGGTGGCAGAACTCGAAACCAGCGCGTTCCAGCGCCGCCGGGATAGCCCGCTGGCCGTCGAGCAGCCCCTCATCCGCGAACTCCCCGAGCACGGCGCGCACCGCGAACCCGGGCATCATCAAGGGGGCGCGACGGCGCAACGCATGGCCTAGCGCCTTGGTGAACTCCGCGTTGGTGACCGGCGCCGGACCGGTGAAGTTCACCGGCCCGGACAGCTCTTCGTGGGAGATGGCGAACTGTAATGCACGCACCTCGTCCTCGAGGCTGATCCAGGACATGTACTGTCGGCCGTTACCCAACCGCGCGCCCAGACCCAATGAGAACACTGGTCGTAGCCGCCCGAGCGCCCCGCCCGATAGAGACAGCACCACGCCGGTGCGGGCGAGCACCACCCGGGTGCCGGCCTGCTCGGCCGGCGCAGTCGCGGCTTCCCAGTCCTGGCACAGCTGGGCCAGGAAACCCTCGCCGACTGCGCTGGCTTCGTCGACGACCCGGTCCTTGGTGTTGCCGTAGTAGCCGACGGCGCTGGAGTTGACCAGCACACCGACCCCGGCGTCGGCGACCGCGACGGACAGCACCTCGGTCGGCGTGATGCGGCTGTCCCGCAGGTTCTGTTTGAATGCACCCGACCAACGGCGTTCGCCGATGCCGATGCCGCACAGGTTGACCACCGCGTCCACGCCGCTCAGCGCGCTGGGATCGAATTCACCGCTCTCGGGATTCCAGTGCAGTTCTCCGGCGTTCGCCGGGGTGCGCCGTACGATGCGCAGCACCCGATGGTCGTCGGCGCGCAACGCCGCCACCAGAGCCGAGCCGATCAGTCCCGACGAGCCCGCGATTGCGACAACTTTCATGGCCCCAGTCCCCACAGTCTCCGAAGCCCCCTCCTCATCGCACTACGTAATGGCTTCGGGTGAGTACCCCTAAGTTGCTCGGCCTAAGTCGTCAGTCCCAGATCGGCTTCGAACGAGGCCTCTTCGAGCCGATGCTTGATCGTCGTCAGAAATCGTCCGGCGTCCGCACCGTCGATCAACCGGTGGTCGTAGGTGAGCGGCAGATAGCAGATCGAGCGCACGCCGATCGACTCGTTGCCGCTGTCGTCGAGCACCACCCGCGGCCGTTTGACGATGGCCCCGGTGCCCAGCATCGACGCCTGCGGCGGCACCAGGATCGGGGTGTCCAGCAGTGCGCCCTGGCTGCCGATGTTGGTGATCGTGAAGGTCCCGCCGGATAGTTCGTCGGGCTTGAGGTCACCTGATCGCGCTCGCGTGGCGATGTCGGCGATGGCGCGGGCCAGTCCGGCGAGCGACAGGTCGCCGGCGTTGTGGATGACGGGGGAGAGCAGTCCCTGCTCGGTGTCGACGGCGAATCCGAGGTGTTCGGCGTCGTAGTACGTGATCTCTTTGGTGTCTTCGTTGTAACTGGCGTTGACGTTCGGGTGGACCTTGAGCGCATCGATGACCGCGCGGGCGATGAAGGGCAGGAAGGTGAGGTTCACGCCTTCGCGTTCGGCGAAGCCAGTTTTGGCCTTGGCCCGCAGTGCCACGATCCTGGTCATGTCGACCTCGTGCACCTGGGTGAGTTGTGCTGTGGCGTGCAGTGATTCGCGGGTCTTCCGGGCGGTGATCTGGCGGATGCGGCTGGCCTTCTGCGTGGTGCCGCGTAGGTGCGCCAGTGCGGGCGCCGGTTCAGGTGCCGCGGGTGCCGTCGCCGCCGCGGGGGCCGTAGGTTGCGGTGCGGGCGCCGCCTGGGCTTCTTTCTTCTTCTCCGCAGCAGCCAGCACATCCTGCTTTCGGATGCGCCCGCCCACACCGGTTCCCGTGACTCCGGCGAGGTCGACGTTATTGTCCGCAGCCAATTTTCGCACCAACGGTGTGACATACGGGGAGCCGCCGGGCTGCGGCTGCGCCGCAGCTGGTGTCTCAGGCTCGGGTGGTGCTACCGGCTGACGCCCGGACTGCGGTGCGGAGGTGGGTTCGGCCGCCGGCGCGGGTTGAGCGATCGGTTGGCGCTCTGGGGCGGGCTCCCCCTTTTGAGCCGGCTCCGGCTCGGGCTCGGGTGCGGGCGGCGTCTGCTTAGGGGGCGCCTTGGAAGGCGCCGGGGTGGGCTGTCCGCTGCCGATGCGGGCCAGCTCCCCGCCGACCGCGACGGTGGTGTCCTCTTCGGCAGTGATGCTGAGCAACGTGCCGGCCAACGGTGACGGGATCTCGGTGTCCACCTTGTCGGTGGACACTTCGACCAGCGGCTCGTCGGCCTCGACCGAATCCCCGACGTTCTTCAGCCAGCGGGTCACGGTGCCCTCGGTCACCGACTCACCCAGCTCGGGCATCAACACCGGCTGAGACGATCCCGGCGTGTCGCCGTTGCCGCCGGAAGCCGCCGGGGTCTGCGGTTGGGACTCCGGCTCCGGTTCAGGCTCGGGTTGGTGCGCCGGTTCCGGCTCCGGCTCCGGCTGCGGTTCGGGTTCGGATGCGGCGGCCGGCTC